>CANBSW010000088.1 GCA_947372235.1 Chitinophagaceae bacterium
CATTCCCTTTTTTTCTATTGCACAAATATCGATGGTTGAGTTAGAAGTTCGGGATGTTCCACAACCCAGGCTGCGCGACACTGCCGTGGATCGATGGAATCAATCACAACCGGGTTATGAAAAGCTTCCCGCGCAGGCGAAGGAAAATCTGTATTGGACCAATTTTGCCAGAAAAAATCCTCAGACATTTTGGGATAGTGTGGTATCTCCCTCTTTATTGGTGTTTGCTGCTTTTAATAAACCCGAATCAAAAACACTTAAAGCCGATCTTTTGAAGGCTGGACGATTGCCTATGTTTGTTTTAAATCAGGTACTAATTAAGACAGCTCAATCTCACGCTTCCGATATTGCCTATAAAAAATCACCGCTAAGTCATACTTCCACCAATGGAACTGATTTTGGAACACGCATGAAGCGAGCCGGGATTATAAATTGCGCCAACGAAAACATTTCCCTCAGCAGTCAGAGTATCCTTCTGTCTGTTTTACTCCTCTATTTAGATATTGGTGTTCCCGGCCTTGGCCACAGAAAGGCCCTACTTGATCAAAATTTACGCGAAATAGGAGTTGGTTCTGCCTTGTATGGTAAGGATCAATACTTTCTGGTGCAGGACTTGTCTTGTACCCAGCAATAGTGTGTTCCACAAATCACAGTTTCACTCAGAAACATTGATTTTAAAAATGTTCCACAAATCACAGTTTCGCCCCGGAACATCGTTTACTTTTGTGGTATGGCAAGAAAACGATGGACCCCGCAGGAAGAAATTACCGACTCTCTTCTCAAAATCAGGGAAAAAAGAAAGTGGCAACTGGCCTACAGAAGGTATGTTTTAGAAAAACTACCCAGCGAAGCCTATGCCCACTACTTTGGTTTGGACGCCAACACACTTCGTTCTTGGTTTGAATGTCAGTTTACAGAGGAGTTGAATTGGGATAATTTCGGCAAAGCCTGGCAATTTGATCATATTGTTCCGGCCAACTACTTTGACTATTCAAAGGAGGAAGACCTTTATTTATGTTGGAGCTTTATTAATATGAGGGTCGAGCCGCTTGATTCAGATAAAAACAGGGGTAATAGAATAGAGACATTGGCAGTCAGGTCATATTTCGAGGACCTTTATAATAAAACAGGGTTTGATTTGTGTCAAAAAATGCTTGAGAAGATCCGGTTTATAGAAGAGCAAAATAAGCAAGACCACCCGGCCATTGAAGGCTTCATCAACCAAAACAAAGAAAGGCTCAAAACCATTGCCTCCCTGTCAAAAGAAGAATTTGCAGACCTAAATGCAGGAACACCTTTGGCCGACATTTTATTAGAAAGGGAAATCCTTAGAAAATTCAGCGCAGGCCAAAAACCCTGAACTATCTTTGCTGCCTATGTTTCCTGAATATGATGTGATAGTTGTGGGTGCCGGTCACGCCGGTTGCGAAGCCGCCGCCGCCGCCGCCAATATGGGCAGCAAGGTTTTGCTGATCACAATGAATATGCAAACCATTGCCCAAATGAGTTGTAACCCCGCCATGGGTGGAATTGCCAAAGGACAAATTGTTCGTGAGATAGATGCCATGGGAGGATACAGTGGAATAGTAAGCGACCTCAGCACCATCCAGTTCAGAATGCTGAACAGAAGCAAGGGTCCCGCCATGTGGAGCCCGCGCACTCAAAACGACAGAATGCTTTTTGCCGCCACCTGGCGCGAGATGTTGGAGAATACACCGAATGTAGATTTCTATCAGGACATGGTTAAGTCCATAATAATAAAAGGAAACAAAGCTTGTGGTGTGGTTACCGGTCTTGGTCACGAAGTGAGATCGAAATCTGTTGTCGTTACCAGCGGCACTTTTTTAAATGGCATCATCCATATTGGAGAGAAACAGTTTGGTGGCGGACGTGTTGCCGAAAAAGCAGCCACCGGTATTACCGAGCAATTGGTAGAATTTGGGTTTGAAAGCGATCGCCTGAAAACAGGAACGCCACCAAGGGTTGACGGCAGAAGTTTGGATTACACTAAAATGGAAGAGCAGAAAGGTGACGATGAAATTGTGGGATTTTCTTACACAAATACAAAACGCATAAAACCAGAGGATCAACGTAGTTGCTATATTACTTACACCAACTCAACGGTACACGATATTTTAAAAACAGGTTTCGACAGAAGCCCGATGTTTCAGGGAAGGATCGAAGGAATTGGCCCGAGGTATTGCCCGAGTATTGAAGACAAGATCAACCGTTTTGCAGACAGGGACAGACATCAATTATTTGTAGAACCAGAGGGTTGGAATACCGTAGAGATTTATGTGAACGGATTCTCAACATCCTTACCAGACGACGTTCAGTACGAAGCGCTTCGTACTGTTCCGGGTTTTGAGAACGTTAGAATTTTCAGACCGGGTTACGCGATCGAATATGATTTTTTTCCACCAACACAGTTGCAATATTCTTTAGAAACAAAACTGGTTCAGAATTTATTTTTTGCCGGACAGATCAATGGAACAACCGGATATGAAGAAGCGGCCTGTCAGGGATTAATGGCCGGAATGAATGCACACCAGAAAGCCAGAGAATTAGAACCGATCGTTTTAAAAAGAAGTGAGGCCTATATTGGCGTGTTGATAGACGACCTCATCAGTAAAGGAACGGAAGAGCCATATCGAATGTTTACAAGCAGAGCAGAATTCAGAACATTGTTGCGCCAGGATAATGCGGATCTGCGTTTGACAGAAATCAGCTATCGTCTTGGACTTGCTTCGCAGGACAGAATGGATAATGTGATCAAGAAAAGAGAAGAAGTTTCTAAAGTAAAAAAAGTACTAACAGAAACTAATCTCGAACCCGACGATGTAAATCCATATTTTACGGAGATCAATTCTGCAACCATTACTGAAAAACAAAAGATCGCAAAAGTTTTATTGAGACCGAATGTTGATCTTCCTTCTTTAATAAAAGTAATTCCTGGATTGAAAGAATCTTTTACAGATATCACAACCGATTCTTTAGAACAGGCAGAAATACAAATTAAGTACGAACGCTATATTGAAAAGGAACAAGAGATCGTAACCAAAATGAGTGCGCTGGAAAACATGGTGATTCCTGCAACATTTGATTATGATAAGATCAACGCTTTGTCTAACGAAGCCCTCCAGAAATTTAAAAAGATTAAACCCGCAACGCTTGGTCAGGCAAGCCGCATCAGCGGAGTAAATCCTAGCGATGTACAAATATTAATGGTGTATATGGGAAGATAATTATTTCCTAACTTTCCTTTCATAAACCTATACTATGAAAAGGATCTATGCACTTTCCCTATTATTTTCTGTTATCTTTTTTTCCTGCCGACAAAACACAGGCCTCTCACTGAAAGACTATCATGCAATTACAGATAGTGGTGTTCAAACGGGCGGCGTAAAGATGATTTCCGTAGAAACGCCTGTTGGAAAATTTAATGTGTGGACCAAACGCTTTGGAAACAATCCAAAAATAAAAGTATTGTTACTTCACGGTGGCCCCGGAGGCACGCATGAATTCTTTGAATCCTTCGAAAGTTTTTTACCACAGGAAGGAATTGAATTTTATGAATATGATCAATTGGGTTCGTATTTCAGCGACAAACCAAAAGACAGCAGCTTATGGACAGCACCAAGATTTGTAGAAGAAGTGGAACAAGTAAGAAAGGCGCTTGGTTTAAATAAAGATAATTTTTATTTGCTCGGTCATAGCTGGGGAGGGATACTTGCTATGGAATATGCTTTAAAATATCAGGACAATCTGAAGGGTCTTATCATAAGTAATATGATGAGTAGTTGTCCTCAATATGGTAAATATGCACAGGATGTATTATCAAAACAAATGGACCCAAAAGTGCTTGATACAATCAGGGCGATAGAAGCCAGGGGTGATTTTGCCAATCCGAAATATATGGAGCTGTTGCTTCCAAATTTTTACAATCAACATCTTTGCAGACTAAACCCCTGGCCCGAAGCGCTTAACCGGGCTTTCCCGCACTTGAACAGCGAGATCTATACCATGATGCAGGGCCCATCAGAATTTGGTGTTGCCGGTCGTTTAGCAAACTGGGACAGAAGCAAAGACCTCCCACAAATAAAAGTCCCAACGCTAACCATTGGTGGCGCGCATGATACCATGGATCCGGAACATATGAAATGGATGGCCACACAGGTACAGAATGGAAGAAGTTTGGTTTGCCCGAACGGAAGTCATTGTTCCATGTGGGATGACCAGCCACATTATTTTCCGGGATTGATCGGTTTTATCAAAGATGTGGATGCCGGTAATTTTAAAAAATAGCCAACTCACCGACATAAAACAGGCTTTACCGAAAAAATGATGAATGGTTTTTTCAATACATTCATTTCAGTAGCTTTAGTATCTTCCAAAACCAACTAATGTATTATGAGAAAAATCAAGCTCTTGCTTTCAGGGCTGCTGTTTGCTTTATTGCTACAGGCCCAGGAAACATTCCCCGTTAATGGTGTGGCTGATAAGAGGGAAGGCTGTTATGCCTTTACCAATGCCACCATCGTACAAAACAGTCAATCAACTTTACAAAAAGCAACACTCGTTATCCGCGATGGAAAGATCGTTTCGGTAGGTGTTGGTGTTGCCGTTCCGAAAGACGCGGTGGTAATTGATTGCAAGGATAAATATATTTATCCTTCGTTTATTGATATCTATACCGATTATGGAGTAACCACTCCAACCCGCGATCTTACCGGATTAGCTGGTGGTCGTGGAGGTGGGGGCGGATTTGGCCAACAGGCTCAAATGGGCTCTAATACAAAAGGTCCTTATGGATGGAACCAGGCAATCAAACCAGAAGTAGACGCGTCTAAAATGTTTACTACAGACGAAGCAAAAGCAAAAACTTTGCGCGATATCGGATTTGGTTCTGTACTTACCCACGTTAAAGATGGTATTGCCCGCGGCACCGGTGCTTTTGTAACACTTGCAAAAGACAAGGATAACATGAGCATTATTAAAGAAAAAGCTTCTGCACACTATTCTTTAAGTAAGGGAACTTCTACCCAGTCTTATCCAAGTAGTTTGATGGGAACCATTGCGCTGCTTCGTCAATCATACTTAGATGCACAGTGGTATAAATCCAAACCGGCCACAGAAGGCGTGAATCTTTCTATGCAGGCATGGAATGATAACCAGAATCTTCCGCAGATCTTTGAGGCTGATGATAAGTGGAACGATCTTCGTGCCGACAGAATTGGAAAAGAATTTGGTGTACAATATATTATTAAAGGTGGTGGCAATGAATACCAGCGTATTAAAGAAATTACCGATACTAAAGCAACCTTCATTTTATCGCTCAACTTCCCAACCGCCATGGATGTGGAAGACCCGAATGATGCAAGGTTTGTTTCTTTGGGTGATATGAAACACTGGGAACTGGCACCAACCAATCCCGGTGCTTTTGAAAAAGCAAATATCCCTTTCTGCTTAACCACGGCAGACCTTCGTGATCCTAAAACATTTATGGCTAACGTTCGCAAGGCAATGGAATTTGGTTTAACAGAAACCAAAGCAATGGACGCTTTAACAAAAACACCAGCTACTTTATTAGGTGTATACGATAAAGTAGGAAGTATTGAAGCCGGCAAGATCGCCAACTTCGTAATTTCAACAGATGCTATCTTCTCAGATAAAGCGGTGATTCTTCAGAACTGGGTACAGGGAGAAAAATATGGCATAAAAGAAGATGCCTGGTATGATATTAAAGGACTCTATAATTTAGTGATCACATCGCCAGTCGGTCCCGCCACTTATACTTTGGATGTAAAAAGTACAAGCGCGGCCAATGTAATTGGAAAAGACACATTAACCGGAAAATTCAGTTTTGATGGAAAACAGGTTAAATTAAGTTTTTCAACTACACCTGCCAGAAGAGGCGGTGGCGGCGGATTTGGTGGTGGTGGTGGATTCGCTGGCGGCGGTGGAAGAGGCGGCGGCGGATTTGGCGCTGCAGCTGCACCAGCCGGTGTACTGTTCCGTTTAAGTGGCGTGGCCAACGGAACAACCTGGAACGGTACGGGTGAAGATACCTCAGGAAACAAAATATACTGGACAGCAAGTTTGACAAGTTCAGCTACTCCAGCCGCACCTGCGGCAGCGAGGGCAACGCCTCCTGCAAAAATTGGAAAAGTAACTTATCCCTTTGATGGTTACGGATGGGAAGAAGCACCTAAAGCCGAAAACCTGTTGATCAAAAACGCAACCGTTTGGACCAACGAGAAAGAAGGAAAACTAGAAAATGCCGATGTATTAATAAAGGATGGGAAGATTGCCAAAGTTGGCAAAAACATCAGCGATGCTTCTGCGAGAGTGATTGATGGAACCGGCAAACACGTTACGGCCGGTATTATTGATGAACACTCTCACATTGCAGCTGCTTCTATTAACGAAGGAGCACAATCTGTAACATCTGAAGTGCGTATTGCAGATAACCTGAATCCGGAAGATGTTAATATCTATCGCCAGTTAAGTGGTGGTGTTACTTCATCACATATCCTGCACGGTTCTGCAAATACCATTGGCGGACAAACGCAGTTGATCAAATTACGTTGGGGTGCAAATGATCAGGACCTGAAATTCAAAGGTGCCGACCCTTTCATCAAATTTGCATTGGGTGAAAACGTAAAACGTACCACATCAACCAATAACAATCGTTTCCCAGATACCCGTATGGGTGTTGAAGAAGTATTGAACGATGCTTTTGCAAGAGCCGTTGATTATCAAAAAGCAATGAAGGCTGATCCCAAAATGAGAAGGGATCTGGAATTGGATGCGTTGGTAGAGATCATGAATAAAAACCGTTACATCACTTGTCACTCTTATGTACAAAGTGAGATCACTGCTGCCATGCGCGTTGGAGATAAATATGGTTTCAAATTCAACACTTTCACACATATTCTGGAAGGTTATAAAGTAGCAGATAAAATGAAAGTTCATGGATCAAGCGCTTCTACCTTCTCTGACTGGACAGGATACAAAATGGAAGTAATTGATGCGATCGCATACAATGCAGCTATTATGTATAAAGCCGGCCTGAATGTTTGCATCAATTCTGATGATGCAGAAATGGCACGTCGCTTAAACCAGGAAGCCGGTAAAACTGTTAAGTACGGTGGTGTGCCGGAGGAAGATGCTTTGAAAATGGTAACCCTGAATCCTGCAAAAGCATTGCATGTAGATTCGAAAGTAGGAAGCCTGAAAGCGGGTAAAGATGCGGATATTGTTATCTGGAGCGAAAACCCGTTGAGCATTTATGCCAAATCAGAAAAAACAATTGTAGATGGTATCATTTATTTCGACAGGGAGAAAGACCTTGAGCAACGCAAGAAAATTGCAGCAGAACGTTTCCGCCTGGTGAATAAATTACAGGGCGAGAAAAGAGGTGGTGCCGCAACAAGACCAGCAGAGCCAAGCTTCCAGATCCTGTTGAGCTGTGGAGATCACGATCATCATGATGGACTGATCACCATTGACATGGACGATATCAATAACAACTAAACTCATTACAGATGAAAAAAATATTCAGCAATATAGCGGCTCTTTTACTGTTGACGGGGTTTGTTAAAGCCCAGGAGACAATATATCCGGCAAAGGATGCAAAGGGAAAAATATACATCACCAACGGAACCGTACACGTGGGTAATGGTCAGGTTCTCGAAAACGCCACAATTGAAGTGAGCGACGGAAAGATTACAAAAGTAAGTTCGGGTGGATCTGCACCCTCGGGTGATAAAACTTTTGATGCAAAAGGTAAACATGTGTATCCCGGACTGATTCTTCCTTCAACCGATTTGGGTTTGAAAGAAATTGCCAATGGCGTTAGAGGAAGTAATGACTTTGCAGAGTTGGGTGAGTATAATTCAAACGTTCGTTCGATTGTTGCATACAATACCGATTCGAAATTTATCAATCTGTTGAAAGCAAATGGAATTCTGTTGGCCAGCATTACACCCGAAGGTGGGGTGATCAGCGGATCGTCTACTGTTGTTCAATTAGATGCATGGAACTGGGAAGACGCTTCTTATAAAATGGATGCCGGTATTCACGTAAACATGCCAAGCTTTATTGCACGTGGTGGTCGTCGTGGTGGCGGTGGTGGTGGATTTCCCGGAGGTTTCCCTGGCGGTTTTGGTGGCGGACAAGGCGGTGGAGACCCTCTGAAAGCAGCATTTGACAGAGTGGAAGAAATCAAAACATTCTTCCGCGAAGCAAAAGCGTATAACCAGGAAGCTTCACACAAAGAAACCAACTTGAAACTCGAAGCTGTTAAAGGTTTGTTCGACAAAAAACAAAAACTCTTTGTTCATGGTGATCAGGTAAAACAAATGTTACTCGCCATTGACTTTGTAAAAGAGTTTGGGTTTGATGTGGTAATCATTGGCGGAAGCGAAAGTTATCAGATAGCCGATTTGTTGAAACAAAACAATATTGCCGTGATTCTTGGATCAGAACATGCTTTACCTGCAATGGAAGATGATGATGTAGACCAGCCATTTAAAACACCTGCCGTTTTACAAAAAGCCGGCGTATTATTTGCGCTGAATGATACACACGATGAAAGCCGTTACCGCAACCTGTCATTCAATGCAGGAACCGCAGCAACCTATGGTTTAACCAAAGAACAGGCTTTGGAAGCTATCACACTGAGTGCAGCTAAAATTCTGGGAGTATCAGACAGAACCGGTTCTCTGGAAGTTGGTAAAGATGCCAACATAGTGATCTGCGATGGCGATATCCTTGATATGAAGAGCAGTAATGTTTCGAATGCATTTATCCAGGGCCGTCAGGTTAGTTTGGATAATAAACAGAAACAATTGTTTGAAAGATATAAGTATAAATACGGAGTCAAATAAGGATCGCGGATTACGCGGATTTTAGATATGATTTTTATAGGCCCCCACTTTGTGGGGGCTTTTTTATTGGGGGTTAACATTTGTTTTACAAAGAGTTCTTTTCCTTTTACCGTTTGTATGGATAATCATCCGCTTGTCGTTCTTCCCATTCTGTTAACATCCCGCAGCTTGTAACCTTTTTAGTTTTACTCCGTTTCGCAACAAACACTTGTTTCGCTTTGTGAAATACAAAAACTAAAACCTGTTTATGAAACCACTGCTGATTGCTTTTTGTTTTTGTGTCTGTTTTAAAAATGCTGGTGCACAAAAAGAAAAGATTATAAAAAAAATTCCTGCCGTACGGACAACTCAAAAGATCGTGATAGACGGGAATTTGAATGACGAAGCCTGGCAATCTGCACCTGTGGCAAAAGAAATGGTAGAGTGGCGCCCAAGTTATGGCAAGATCGAATCAGACCAAAACAGAACAGAGATAAAAATCTTATATGACAACAATGCGATCTATATCAGCGGGTTTTGTCACGAAGCAAGCAGGGACAGCATTTCAACAGAACTGGTTGGAAGAGATGTGGTGGGTGTAAATGATTTTGTAGGCGTTTTGTTCGATACATATAATGATAAGATAAACGGCTTTGGCTATTACGTAACGCCGTTAGGCGAACAGTATGATGCAAAATATTCTTCCAACGGAGAAGACGGAAGCTGGAATAGCGTATATGAATCGCACGCAAAAATTGTTGATGGAGGATGGGTATTTGAAATGAAGATCCCTTATTCTGCCATTCGTTTTAGCAGCACTAATAAACAGGATTGGGGAATTAATATCACCAGACGAAGATCTAAAAGCGGTCAGCAATTTATGTGGAACCCAACAGACCCAACCGTTGGTGGTAATTTCTTTGCACAGTTTGGATTATGGACCGGTGTGGAAAATATAAAACCTCCTGTCCGACTATCTTTCTCTCCGTATTTATCAACCTACCTAAACAATTATCCATATAACGATCCAACCATTAAAAATACGGCTACTTCCATTAATGGGGGAATGGATGTAAAATATGGTATCAATCAATCCTTCACTTTAGATATGACCCTGATACCCGATTTTGGTCAGGTACAAAGCGATAATAAGGTTTTGAATCTTACACCGTTTGAAGTAAAGTATAATGAAAACAGGTCCTTTTTTACGGAAGGAACCGACCTGTTTAGTAAGGGCAATCTTTTTTACAGCAGAAGAATTGGCGGAACACCTTTACATTATTATGATGCTGCGGATGGACTATCTGCAGGAGAAACGATTTCTAAAAACCCACAGGAAACCAAACTAATTAATGCTACCAAGGTTAGCGGAAGAACCGCATCCGGACTGGGTATTGGTGTATTTAATGCCATTACAAGTCCACAATACGCAACCATTGAAAAGAACGGAAAAGAGACCGGTAAAATAGAAACCGATCCGCTTACTAATTATAATATCATCGTTTTTGATCAGTCACTAAAACACAATTCAAGTGTATCCTTCATCAATACCAATGTTACCAGAAGCGGAAATGATTACGATGCCAATGTAACTGCGGCTCTTTGGGATTTATATGATAAAAAGAACGATTGGAATTTTTCTGGTAAAACAAGCGTGAGTCAATTGATTGGTTATTTGCCCGGAGGAAAAACACAAACGGGTTATAGCCACAGCCTTGGGATCAATAAAACCGGCGGCCGTTTTAACCTTAATCTTTTTCAGGAACTGGCAGATGATAAATACAACAGTAATGATATGGGGTATTTTACAAACAACAACTACCTCGATCATGGAATATGGATGGGATATAAATGGATAAAACCAAAGGGGTTCTACAATCGTATTAACCTAAACATGAATGGTGGTTATTCTTTGCGCTTTAAACCGAGGGATTATCAAAGTGCCTGGTTTAATTCAAACATAAATGTTCAGCTGAAAAGCCTTTGGTGGTTTGGGTTCCACATACATGCAAATCCGGAACAGAATGATTTTTACGAGCCCAGGGTAAATGGTCGTGTTTTTAAACGTCCGGCACAATGGAATTATTCCGGATGGATTGAATCTAATTATGCAAAAAAATATTCTGTAAGCATACAGGCGGCGCTGTACACCTCGCCAAAATATAGTGCTGAAGGATACGATTTCGGCTTTAGAAACCAATATCGTTTTAATAAAAAACTAACGATCAGTACAAATACAAATTTAGAATTCAGAAACAATAATCTTGGCTATGCAACACAAGACGGAGCAAGCATTATTTTTGGGTTGCGTAAAAGAAATACGGTAGAAAATATTTTTTCAGTGAAATATAATTTCAATAATAAGATGGGCCTCAGTTTCAGGGCCAGGCATTACTGGAGTAAAGTAAACAACCAGGAGTTCTTTGTTCTGCAACAAGACGGCTACCTAACCCCAACCTCAACAACCTACGCCAGCGCCAATTATAACGTAAACTATTTTAATGTAGATATGGTGTACAACTGGCAATTTGCGCAGGGTAGCTTTATTAATATTGTTTGGAAAAATTCGATTGGTTCTTTTGATCAGAATGTGGCGGAAGCTTATTTTAAAAACCTTGGCAACACCCTTTCGGCACCGCAGTTAAACAGCCTTTCCCTTAGGGTGATCTATTTCCTTGATTATCTGTCGTTAAAGAAAAATAGATAATCCCCACAAAAAATTATCACCCTGCGCCCTTGCCTTTGCGTAAATATTTTGCTCGCAAAGGCACAAGGGCGCAGTTTTTTATTAATAGATATGAATAATTCCGCGGTGAAAAACTAACTTAGCTGCATGCAAAAAAAACTATTCCTGCTTGATGCGTTTGCCCTCATCTATCGTGCTTATTATGCACTGATCCGTAGTCCGCGTATCACTTCAAAAGGAAGGAACACAAATGCGCAGTTTGGTTTTACCAATACACTGTTCGACCTCATCAACAAAGAAAAACCAACGCACCTTGCCGTTTGTTTTGATACACACGCACCCACAGAAAGGCATACAGATTTTACAGATTACAAAGCCAACAGGCAAGAAGCTCCGGAAGACCTTTTGGAATCTATTCCCGATATCAAAAGAATTATTCAGGGTTTTAATATTCCCGTTGTTGAGCTGGATGGTTATGAAGCGGATGATGTGATCGGTACCGTGGCCTGGCAGGCAGCCGATCTTGGTTATGAAGTGTTTATGGTAACCCCGGATAAAGATTATGGCCAGCTGCTTACGCATCCCGGTGTTTTTATTTACAAACCGCCATCCTTTGGAAATGCTGAAGAAATTCTTACGGCCGAAAAGATCTGTGCCAAATGGGATATACAAAGGGTGGAACAGGTTATTGATATGTTGGGATTAATGGGTGATGCGGTAGATAATATTCCCGGCATTCCCGGTGTGGGCGAAAAGACCGCTGCTAAACTTTTGAAAGAATACGATTCGCTTGAAAATATTTTAGCTAATTCAGATTCTATCAAGGGTGCCCTTGGCGAAAAAGTCCGTAATGGAAAAGAGATGGCCATTATGAGTAAGAAACTGGCTACTATTATTACCAATGTTCCCGTTGCCTTTCATGAAGAAGATTACAAACTGAAAGAATGGAACAAAGATGCGCTGGTAGAAGTGTTTACAGAGCTCGAATTTAAAACCCTGGGAAAAAGAATTTTAGGTGATGAGTTCAACGCCTTCCATTCTGCCCCACAATCTGTTCAAACAGATTTGTTTGGAAATACCGTTAACGTTAAACCAAGCGCTGCTTCTATAAAAAAAGAAGAAGCAAATACGATTAAAGGCGAAGAAAGCACCGGCCTTCTTGCTGAAAAGAATATCAACAATACCGATCACAATTATGTGTTGGTACAAACCAGAGAAGCAATTCAAATATTGCTCGATACCCTTCTTCAACAAAAAGAGTTTTGCTTTGATACAGAAACCACAAACATCGATGCAAACGAAGCCGAACTGGTGGGTTTGAGTTTTTCGTATAAAAAAGGAGAAGGTTATTATATTCCCTGTCCGGCAGATAGAAATGAAACACAAAAGATTCTAACTCAGTTACAACCCCTGTTTGATCATCCAACAATTGTTTGGGTTGGACAAAACCTGAAATACGATCTGCTTGTTTTAAAATGGTACCAGATAGAACCCAAAGGACCCATCTTTGATACCATGCTGGCTCATTATCTGATAGAGCCCGAAGGAAGAAGAAGCATGGATCTGTTAAGTGCGCAATACCTGGGATACGAGCCGGTTCATATTGACGAACTGATCGGCAAGAAAGGGAAAACGCAGGGCACCATGCGTGATGTGGATATTGAAAAAGCAAAAGAATATGCAGCAGAAGATGCAGACATTACACTCCAGCTCAAAGACACGTTTGTTCCGCTCTTAAAGGAAAAAGAAGTACAACGCGTTTTTGAAGAAGTAGAAAACCCGCTGGTTCGTGTGTTAACAGATATGGAATTTGAAGGGGTACGAATTGATATTGACTTTCTGAACAATTACAGCAAAGAGCTTGAGAAAGATGCAAAGCAATGTGAAGAGAGCGTGTATGCTCAGGCCGGGGTTCGCTTTAATCTTGCTTCTCCAAAACAACTGGGAGATGTTTTGTTTGAGATCTTGAAGATCGATCCAAAAGCAAAAAAAACAAAAACGGGTCAGTATGCAACCGGTGAGGATGTTTTACAAAAACTTGCGAATAATAATCCCATCGTTGCTGATATCCTGGGCTTTCGCGAATTAACAAAATTGAAAAGCACCTATGTTGATGCATTGCCACAAATCATCAACAGCAAAACCGGTCGTGTTCATACATCCTATGCACAGGCCGTTGCCGTAACAGGAAGACTAAGCAGTAATAATCCAAATCTTCAAAACATTCCTATTAGAAGCGATAGAGGAAGAGAGATCAGAAAAGCTTTTATTCCTAGGGATAACAATCGTGTTTTAATCAGCGCCGATTATTCACAAATAGAATTAAGAATTGTTGCGGCCATCAGCGGTGATCCCAATATGTGCGAGGCTTTTAAGCTTGGCAAAGATATTCATACTGCAACGGCAGCAAAAGTATATAATATAGCAGAGGCCGATGTTACCAAAGAAATGCGTTACAAAGCAAAAAGCGTGAACTTCGGAATCATTTATGGTCAGGGTGCTTTTGGGTTGGCAGACAATCTCAGCATTTCAAGAACAGAAGCGAAAGAGATCATTGATAATTATAAAAAGGAGTTTGTTGGTATCACTTCTTATATGGATGATACCATCCAATTTGCGCAGGCAAATGGTTATGTTCAAACGCTGATGGGAAGAAAGCGTTGGCTGAAAGATATCAACTCTTCTAACTTCACTGTTCGCGGGTATGCTGAGCGAAATGCGATCAACTCGCCCATTCAGGGAACGGCTGCAGATATGATCAAACTTGCCATGATCAAAATTCATGAAGAAATGAAAAAAGGATCCTGGCAGTCAAAGATGATCTTACAAGTACACGATGAATTGGTGTTTGATGCAGTAAAAGAAGAAGTGGATGAACTGAAAAAACTGATCATTACAAATATGGTATCGGCCATGATTCTTCCTAACGATGTTCCGGTTGAAGCGGAAGTGGGTGCCGGAGAAAATTGGCTGGTAGCGCATTAATTCAGCCATTGTGCGCCGAAGCTTCAGCGAAGGTGCACCGAGTTAAATATTTTTTTATGACAAACGAAGAGACCATCAATAAATTTTATACTGCTTTTCAGAAGCTGGATTATGCAACCATGCAATCCTGTTATAGCGATGATGCAGTATTTAATGATCCGGCTTTCGGATTGCTGGATGCGGCTGAAACCCGCGCTATGTGGGAGATGTTGTGTAAACGCGCCAAAGATTTTTCTTTGGTGTATGGAAACATTCAGTTGTTGGATGAAGAATATACCACCACAGACTGGACGGCTTCCTATATTTTTTCTAAGTCCGGGAGACGCATTGTGAACAAGATTACCGCGCACATGAAATTTAAAGACGGATTGATCATTGAACACACTGATGCTTTTGATATTTATAAATGGACACGCCAGGCATTTGGTTTAAGCGGACTCTTGTTTGGCTGGACATCTTTCATGCACAAAAAAATACAGAAACAGGCGAAAGAAGGATTGACTAAATTTATGAATAGCTGATAAAGATTTCAATAAGAGCAAAAAGAGTTGTCTCCCGCTACCCTCTTTTTCTCTTGTCTTACTCTTATTGAACCCTAAACAACAAACAATAAACCCGTTATATGAATTGGGAATTTTATTTCAAAAGTATCTGGTTAATTGGTGGCCGTTATTTTATGATCGCTGCAATAGCTTTCCTTATCTATTATGTGATCTGGCGCAATAAATTATTCTATAAAAAAATCCAATCCCGTTTTCCAAGGAACACAGATTACCTACGCGAGATTTTTTACTCCCTGCTCACTATCTGTATTTTTTCATTGGTGTCCGTTTTCCTGATTGCCGATCCAAAGATTTCTCCTTACACAACACGTTATTTAGATATTGCGCAACATGGATGGGCCTATTATTTTCTGGCCTTTCCGTTAATGTTTATTATGCACGATACCTATTTCTATTTCACGCACCGTTTAATGCACCATAAAAGATTATTCAAATGGTTTCATTTGGTGCATCATCAATCTGTAAACCCATCGCCCTGGGCTGCTTATGCTTTTCATCCGCTGGAAGCTGTGGTAGAAGTGGGTATTGTGGTTGTGTTTCTATTTACTATTCCTGTTCACAAAACACATTTGCTGATCTTTTTCTTAATGATGATCGTGTATAATGTGTACGGCCATCTGGGTTATGAATTATACCCGAAGGGTTTTAGCAAAAGCGCCATTGGAAAATGGATCAACACTTCGGTAAACCACAACCAACACCACCAATATTTTAAAGGCAATTATGGTTTGTACTTTTTATTCTGGGACAGAGTGTTTGGAACCGTGAGAGAAGATTATGATGAGAAGTTTGAGGAAGTGAAAGAGAGATCTGCTATAAAAACCGTTCAGGCGGCGTAAGCCTCTCGACCGCGGTCGGGGCGCTCTAAGCGACCTGAACGGTAAAACGATCTTATTAAGATATAGCTTAGTTTTTATCTGCCTCGTTAGCACAAATACTAGATAATGGTAAAACTTACAAGCTTCTTTTTTCTTTACCTTTTTGTTTTATCAATAACGATTGGCCAGACAAAATCGGACAAAAAAATAATATCCGCTCTTGACGATTTAATTTCTGAACAATTAAATAAAATCTCGCCGGGCTGCGCAATTCTTGTTTCAAAAAAGGGAACCGTCTTTTATCATAAAGCCTTTGGCTTAGCGAATCTTGAGAAACACGTTTCAACAAAACCAGATATGGTTTTTAGAATTGGATCAATTACAAAACAATTTACTTCGGTTGCTATTTTACAGTTAGTTGAACAAGGCAAACTATCTTTGGCAGACAGCTTACAAAAATATATAACCGATTTTCCAAGAGGGGATCACGCTATTACAATTGAAAATTTATTATCCCACACCTCCGGAATTATAGATTATTTAAGTCTTGAAATAAACCAGCCAAATCCATTTAGAATTAATTTCTCTACGCAAGATGTAATTGATAGCATTAAAAGACATCCCTTAGAATTTTCGCCTGGCACAAAGTTTTCTTACAGCAACTCAAATTATTTTTTACTTGGTCGCATAATTGAAATTGCTTCTGGACAACGATACCCGAATTACCTTAAACAAAACATCTTTTCTCCTCTTGGAATGGTAAACACTTATTATGAAAATCAAACAGAAATAATACCGAAACATGTTATAGGATATGAAAAGGAAAATAATGAGTATCGTAAAACAGATTCAATAAGTATGTCATTATTTTATAGTGCCGGCGCATTATTATCTAACACCGAAGACCTGTTTATTTGGAATGAATCTTTGAAATCAAACAAGTTGCTCAAAAAAGCAACCATTCTCCAGGCTCAATCCCCGTATATTCTTAATGATGGAACAGTTTCAGAATATGGATTCGGGTGGTTCCTTAGAAATCTGGAAGGCAACCTAACTATTGAACACGGAGGAAGTATTTTTGGTTTCAGATCGGAAGCAATCTACTTGCCTAAAGAGGATATTTATATAACCGGGCTATTTAATTGCCGTCAACTTAACAACGACGAACAACAGCTTTGTTATGATATTGCCAGAATAATGCTTGGTAAACCATTGGCTAAAGAGGTAAAACTAATC
>CANBSW010000089.1 GCA_947372235.1 Chitinophagaceae bacterium
AGCGAAACAATTTACCAACGAGCATTACATTGGTAGGACGGCTATATGACGAAGCCACCTTACTCTCTGCTGCAAAAGCCTTACAGGATGCGACATCGTGGGATGATGTGCATCCGGCGATGTTTAAGTAAAAAAACAATTATTTTGAAAGCCGGTTGATCAACCGGCTTTTGTTTTGCCCCGGCCTTCAGGGCGGGGTTAAGAATGTTGAAAGTTATTCTTTCGGGCTTTAGCCCGGCGATAGGATTCGAAGGGCTAAAGCCCGAAAAGTATTTTATGGTTTGTTCTTATCCCTGCCCTGAAGGACGGGGCAAAAGAAACAGGTATCCTGTCTGTTAAAAAAGAATCACCAATTCAAACAAAGACGATCGTAGAAAAACCTGTTACAAAGCGAACACAATCTCAAAAACATATTCCTTACATTGCAACACATCTTCAATCGTAAAAAAATGAGAAAAATAATTGGTGCCGGAGTATTCGTTTTATTGGTACTTGTTCAAACAAATCTATCCGCACAAAAAACCATTTCAGGGTTTACAGAAAAATCTGCAGCGGAACAAAAGCTGCTGGAACAAAAATTTGATGCACAACTGAGTGCACAAAGAATTGGACAGACCATTAAAGAACTCTCTTCCAAACCGCACCATGTAGGTTCTGTGGGAGGAAAAGAAGTGGCGGATAATATCCTAAATAAATTCAAAAGCTATGGTTGGGATGCAAAAATTGAAACCTATCGGGTATTGTTTCCCACGCCAAAAACAAGGCTGCTTGAAATGGTATCACCAACGGTTTATAAAGCACTGCTGAAAGAGCCGGCATTAAAAGAAGATGCCACTTCTAACCAGGAAGATCAATTACCAACCTATAATGCATGGAGCGCTGATGGCGATGTAACCGGGGAACTGGTGTTTGTGAATTATGGATTGCCGGAAGATTATGAAAAACTGGAAAGTCTGGGGATTGATGTAAAAGGAAAAATTGTGATTGCAAAATACGGACATAGCTGGCGCGGAATAAAACCCAAAGTGGCACAGGAACATGGCGCACTGGGTTGTATCATTTATTCAGATCCGAAAGATGATGGATATGTGCAGGGTGATGTATATCCAAAAGGCGCATTCAAAAACGAATATGGCGTGCAGCGCGGATCGATCATGGATATGGTGATCTATCCCGGCGATCCTTTAACACCGGGCATTGGCGCTACCGAAAATGCAAAACGACTTGATCGGTCAGAAGCAACTAATTTATTAAAGATCCCGGTGTTGCCAATTAGTTATCATGATGCACAACCATTGTTGATGGCATTGGAGGGTCCTGTTGCTCCCGCAGATTGGAGAGGTGGTTTGCCGTTTACTTATCATGTAGGGCCGGGAAAAGCCAAAGTGCATTTGAAAGTAGATTTCGACTGGAAATTAAAACCGGCCTATGATGTAATTGCTACCATCAAAGGATCGCAATACCCTGATGAGTGGGTGATACGTGGTAACCACCATGATGCATGGGTTAACGGAGCCAACGATCCGATCAGCGGAGCTGCTGCAATGTTAGAAGAGGCGCAGTCGATTGGACAATTATTAAAAACCGGATGGAAACCCAAACGCACATTGGTGTATTGTGCTTGGGATGCAGAAGAACCCGGATTGCTGGGCTCAACAGAATGGCTGGAAGATCATATTACTGAACTGCAAAAGAAAACGGTTGTTTATATAAATTCAGATGGAAACGGCCGCGGATTTTTGGGTGTGGAAGGATCACACGCATTGGAAACACTGGTAACAGAGATCAGTAAAGAGGTGATAGATCCACAAACCAATGTAAGCGTGTTTGAAAGAGCAAGAGCCAAAAAAGCGATGGGCACATCATCGGCCAGAGACAAAAAAGAAATGATCGGTAAAACCACGTATCCTGTTGAGGCGATGGGTTCTGGTTCTGATTATTCGTCTTTTATACAACACGCCGGAATTCCGGCATTGAATATCGGATATAGCGGAGAAGATCCCGGTGGAGAATATCATTCTATTTATGATTCGTATGATGATTACAGTAAATTCAAAGATCCCGGCTTTGCCTATGGTGTTGCGCTTTCCAAAACCGCCGGCCGAGCGGCTTTGCGAATGGCAGATGCAGAGGTCTTACCATTTGACTTCAGAAGCCTTACCAAAACCGTGAATGAATATGTGAAGGACCTGATGAACAAAACAGACCAGCTCCGCGAAAGCACAGCTGCAGAAAATATGCTGATCAAAGCCAATGGTTATGGATTGGCAAACGATCCAACAGAAAAATTAAAAGCACCGGCAGTCAAAGGGGATGTGCCATATATAGATTTTTCTCCGCTGCAAAATGCTCTGGCCGATCTGGAAAAAACAAGTAATGCTTTGTCAGAGGTGTGGACCAAATCTGTAACCAGCGGAGCAGATCAATCAACCATGAACAAAGCATTATTTCAGGCCGAACAACAATTATTGGCCACTGCCGGATTGCCACGCAGAGGCTGGTATAAACACACATTATATGCACCCGGATTTTATACCGGCTATGGCGTAAAAACCATTCCGGGTGTTCGGGAAGCCATTGAGCAGCGAAACTGGAAAGAAGCAAAAGAACAAATTGTGGTGGTATCAGAATCAATTAAGAGATTGTCGGAGTATTTGCAGAAATTAGTAAAATAATTACACCCCCCTTAATCCCCTATGTGAGGGGGAGACGGAGAGGTTAAAATCTATTTTATGAAGCCCCTCTTCACCATGCTTGCCGTGATGTGCTGCATACAAATTGTATCAGCACAGGATCTTTCTGCTTTTGAAAAAAAAGAATTTATCAAAGGCAAAGACACTTTGCGTTACAGGATATTGTATCCGGAGAAATATAAAAAACGAAAATCGTATCCCTTGGTTTTGTTTTTACACGGATCCGGGGAACGTGGCCGTGATAATGAAGCACAACTATTACATGGCGGAAAATTATTTGTGGATGAAAAGATCAGGAAACATTTTCCTGCTATTGTGATCTTTCCGCAATGTCCGCCGGATAGTACCTGGGCTCGGTATAAAAGAGCACCCAATTCTGATGTGCGGATTTTTTTACCTGATCAAGCGGCAACAACACCTCAAATATTGGTAAAGCAATTGGTGGATAGTCTTTCTCAAAACTTTATTGTTGATGAAAGGCGTTTATACCTTGGCGGGTTATCGCTTGGCGGGTTTGGAACATACGATCTCTTAACACGATTCCCGGATTATTTTACAGCTGCTTTTCCCATTTGTGGCGAAGCTAATATCCCTTTATTTCTGGAAAGAGCCACGCAGGTTCCCTTGTGGATCTTTCATGGGGCGTTGGATAATAGCGTATCACCCAAAGCAGACCGAGAACTGTTTAAAGCCATGATGACACGCGGAGCAAAAACGGTGATGTATACCGAATATCCGCAGGCGGGCCACAACAGCTGGGATTCGGCTTTTGCTGAACCCAAATTATTGCCTTGGTTGTTTTCGAACAAGAAGAAGAATTGAGCGGCGTTTGTTTCAATAAGAGAAAGACAAGAAGAAAGAGGGTAGTAAGAACAAGCATCAACTCTTGCTACCCTCTTTTCTCTTGCCTTCTTATTGAACCCCGTTTAACAGATTCAGATATCGGCCTTCCCAAAAGAATGTTTTAATTTCACTCCCACACCTTCCATCATTTTTATCAAATTGAAAATATTGAAAAAGAGAAACGGTTTTTTGATGATCATCTTCTTTTGTGGTTTTACACAAAGCTTACAATCACAAAAGGGAGCCATAAAAAATACAATCAGTCACCTGAAATTACTAGGCGAATATGATGTGCCACACAATGAGCCATATAAAGGAACAACGATTGGCGGCCTATCCGGAATAGATTATGATAAGGACCACAACGTATATTATATGATCTGTGATGATCGTTCTGCGATCAATCCCGCACGATTTTATACGGCGAAAATATTTTACGGAGGAAAGAATATTGATAGTGTGGTGTTTGTAAATGTGACAACATTATTACAGAAGAACGGAACAGCCTATCCTGATTCAAAAACAGATCCGGCACATACACCCGATCCCGAATCTTTGCGTTATAATCCAAAAACCCAACAAATGATCTGGACCAGCGAAGGCGAAAGAATTGTTCGTGGAAAAGATACGGTTTTGGAAAACCCTGCCATAACAATAATTTCTGCAGATGGAAAATACATAGATACATTTCCGCTCCCCGAAAACTTACACATGCGTGCAACAGAAAAAGGTCCGCGACAAAATGGTGTACTGGAAGGAATGAGTTTTGCCAACAACTATAAAACCATTTATGTAAATGTAGAAGAACCTTTATACGAAGACGGTCCGCGGGCAGAGCCGACAGACAATAACGCATATGTTCGGATTTACCGATACGATATGGCAACGAAAAAAAACACGGCTCAGTATGCATATAAGTTAGACCCCGTTGCATATCCGGCAAGTCCGGCAACTGCGTTTATGATCAATGGCATTCCGGATATTTTATCGGTTGATGAAGATCATTTACTGGTGCTGGAAAGATCTTTCTCCACCGGCCGCCTTCCCTGCACCATCAAAATATTTATGGCCGATCTCAAAGGTGCAACAGAGATCAGTAAAAATACATCACTAATAAAAACACCTGCAGCAAAACCCATCGCCAAAAAATTAATCCTCAATATGGATTCGCTGGGTGTATATGTAGATAATGTAGAAGGCGTAACCTTTGGTCCCGTATTACCCAATGGTCATAAAACGCTGGTACTGGTGGC
The DNA here is from genome assembly GCA_947372235.1 of Chitinophagaceae bacterium. Taxonomy (GTDB): domain Bacteria; phylum Bacteroidota; class Bacteroidia; order Chitinophagales; family Chitinophagaceae; genus Sediminibacterium. The sequence goes on from CANBSW010000089.1 coordinate 4,790, forward strand.
AGACAATAATTTTCAACTCTTCGAAAAAACACAATTCTTCCTTTTCGAAATTATCCCCTAACCTCTGCGCCCTCTGCGACTCTGCGGTGAAAAAAAATTCCATGAAAAACCTGATTATATTTCTTTTCGCAACCACCTTCTTTTCTTGCCAGGAAAAACGAACAGGCTTACCTCACATCGAGATACAAACAGAGAAAGGAGAGATAGAACTCGAACTCTATCCACAGCAAGCCCCAAAAACAGTAGCAGCATTTTTGTCTTATATAGATTCCGGATATTTTAACAACGGAAGTTTTTATCGTGTATTGAATCTTGAGAACCAGCCCACCAATGCACCCAAAACAGAATTGATACAGGGCGGAATCTGGAAAACAAATGTTAAACTCGCGATGAGTATAAATGGCATACCACACGAAACCACCAAACAAACCGGCATATTGCATACAGATGGCGTGATCTCTCTGGCAAGATCTGGTCCGGGTACAGCAGGGACAGAATTTTTTATCTGCATAGGCAAGCAAGCCGGATTGGATTATGGTGGAGAAAATGTACCCGACAGGCAAGGCTATGCTACGTTTGGAAGGGTTGTAAAAGGAATGAGTATTGTTAGAAAAATCTATCGCCAGAAAGAGAACGACCAATATTTTAAACCCGCGGTGGCTATTTATACTATTGTGAGGAAGTGAAGCGTTTGGTTAAAAGAGATTGTGTATTGTGGGAAACCCCATTATTTTCTCTCCAGATGAATATCATATACCCCAATCAATACCCCATTCTCTTTCACAAATCGCACAACAGGAAAATTTAAATCTGTTGCCCATTTTTTCCAGTAAATATCTTTCATAGCAGGGTCATCTTCAAAAGCCATTTGTATGCTGAAAGGTTGATAGCCCGCCTGTTTAATTTCAAAATGAATATGCTGTGGAATATAACGACCCTCATATTTTTTGGGATATGTGCCCGGATGAATGGTTGTAAAAGAAAACCGCCCATGATCATCGGTAGTAATATATCCAAACAACCTCGCATCGGCTTCGTTCATTGTTTTTTTGATAGCATCATCCGGAGCATAATATCCTTTGGCATCGGTATGAAAAACCAAAAGCTGTACTTTTTTCAAAGCCATACCGGACCGGTTATAAACTGTTCCATGGATGGTAATGGGTGTACCCGATTCTCCGGGCGGATTCAGGCGTATTTCTGCAAACCTTGTAAAGGAAGCCAAACTTTTTCTGATCCGTAAACGATCGGCGCTTGATAATTCTAAATAATGCTGACTTACTAAAAAGGAAAGCGATTCATAGTTTATGTATTCATTGGGGTGTGCAAGTAAGGCCTGTTCATGTTTTATCAATTGTTCTTTTACTGTTTGTGCAGAGGTATTACATACAAATATTAACAAACCCAAAAAAGAGAAAAGTTTATTTCGCATAGCGGTTTATTAGATAATAAAATTATTCCTACCCAAAATAATTACAAACCAATATTCTGATAAAGCGATAACCTGAATACATTATTATCTGTGTAAGCGGTTCCTGCACCATTTTCCTGAATAATATTGAGTACTCCAAAAACAAGATTATCGTGCGCATTTACCGCATAACTGAATCCAAGAAAAAATCGGTTCTGATCAAAAAGGTGGTTGTGGTTGTGTGGAGCATAATAGAGATACAACTCTTCTCCCAAAGCAAGCGAAAATGCTTTTGGCACGAGCCCTTGTTTATGAAGAGAATAAGTATAAAAAAAGTTGTATCTGAATTTGTAAGTGGTAGTGTGTGTATCGGCAGCAGTATAATCATTGATCACATCTTGCCTGAATTTTTGTTCAAGCCTTAGCCATTGCATCAGCTTTTGTTTATTACTTACCGAAAACCATTGGTATTGCTCCCAGGTAAAATATTCCGGAATTGAAATGTACTTATGGTTATCGCCCGGTAAATAATCTGTATAACCCAGTCCGGCAGTAAACTTGTTGCCCCTGCTATTATAATACGTTGCTGCCAGTCGAAAAACAGCCTGTGAAAATCCGTTAAAATAATGATCGGATGTATGAATTTCTGCATCTGCCCAGGAGCCCCAATGTTTAGAAAATTTTACTTGCGGAGACCAGCTCACCCAGCTTTGTTGCAAATAGCTTATTGGTTTATTCTGTGCCAACGAATGCAGCGAAAACAGCAAGAAAAAAAGATTCAGGAGCTTTTGCATATGTTGATTAACTGTTCTGCTTTCCGGGATATGTGCAAGGTAAGTTAAAACATAGCTGAATACCTTTTATAAAGGGTTTGTAATTATAGAAAGATCAAATTAAGCCCTGATAATATTTCAGAGCCCGATCTCTTTTTTAATTTCCTCACAACCATCTGGTTCTACAGAGTAAACGGTACTCACTATTTTCCATCCACCAATGGTTTTCTGCAAGGTAAATACATCTATTCCACAGTGAGAGAATTTGCCGCTTAAACTTAAAGTATATGGCACCCATGCAACCGCAATATCTCTGTGAATATGTACCGTGAAATGTAGTGGCCTCTCTTCAATTATATCTTTTCGGTTGGCAAGGCCTTTAAAATCATCGTAAAAGAAACGCATATTATTTTTAATGGAATCATTTTGTCTCCGTACCGTCCAGATCTGTGCGTTGTTAAATACAAGACTGCCATAAAGAACCGTATCCTTTTTTTCGAGAGCAATAAAGAAACGATTCAGTTTTTCAATTACCGCCTGCTTTTCTTTTTCATCGGATGTTTGTGCGTTTAGATGCTCAAAGGCAAATAACAATAAAAGCAAGAGTATTTTTTTCATTAGGTTGGGAATATGTTACCTAATGTACAAAAAACCACATAAACAAATGGCCCTCATTAATTCTTATTGCCCCCTTTTAATAATAAAAGAACACCGGCAATAGAAGCCACCGCACCCAAAGAAATATAGGTAATGGCATTTTGATTTTTGTGCCCAAAGAATTCTGCCACCTGTGATCCGAAAGCATTTTGCAGGTTAAATCCGTAAATGGCCAGCGCAATACCAACAATGAATAAAACAACCCCTAACAGTTTATTTGTTTGCATAATAATTGATTAAAAAAAATACGGATAAAATCAGGTGGTTCTTTTGGGTGAGCACGTTTTATTTTTTACGCGCCAATACTGTCTGCGTGAAAATGAATGTGTAGCTAAATATATCTATTATAATTGGAGATCTATGTTTTATCGACAGCCGGTGTAATAAAAGAAACCGTTTATGATATAGCTGCACGAAGTTGAAGCGGCTTAGCGAAGATCGCCAGGCGCGAAGCGGGCTGTGTAAACCAAAATCTTTACCTAACTTGTTAATCAACCAACTACCCAATAATGGAAAAGAGACCGTTCATAAAACCGGCGATAGGCTTCCTGTTTTTGTTGCTCACCTCTTCTCAACTAATTGCACAACCTGTAACAGGTTATGTGTTTGATGATCTTAATAAAAACGGTACCAGAGAATCTAACGAGCCCGGTATTAAAGGGGTTGCCGTATCAGATCAGGTTACAGTGGTACTGACAAACGAAAACGGTATGTACCAACTAACCAACAAAGGGTTTGGAATTATTTTCATCAGTATGCCCAATGGATATACGGGTAAAACTTACTGGACTAACAGTATGGCTGTTGCAACAGATTTTGCGTTAACCAAAACAGCCAACCCGTCTTCTTTCAGTTTTATCCACGCATCTGATACACATTTGAGCGAACAGAGTATGAGCCGGATGAATCTTTTTCGGGCTGCAATAGATTCTGTAAAACCGGAACTGGTATTAATAACAGGCGATTTAATAAAAGACGCTCTTCGCGTAGATGAAAAAGAAGCCACGGGTTTATATGAGTTATTCAGCAGAGAAAGTAAAAAGATACAGCCAGCTTTGTGGTTAGTGCCGGGTAATCATGAAATATTTGGAATTGAACGACACCTCTCTTTCGTAAACCCTAAGAACCCCTTATACGGCCGAAATATGTACCGCCATTATTTTGGTCCAGATTATTATTCCTTTAATTATGGCGGTGTTCATTTCATTGCGTTGAACAGTTTGCAATTTGAAGACCTTTACTATTACGGCCGTATTGACAGCACACAATTTGAATGGCTGAAAAAAGATCTTTCTTTTATCAACCCGTCCACACCTGTTGTAACGTTTCAACATGTTCCGTTTTATAATGGATTCTTAAGCATGAACAACTACACGGAAGAGGGTTTAAGCAGATCATTGGAAAGAGAGCAGGGTGTTCTTCAGTACAGACATGTGGTTTCTAATGCAGGCGCAGTGTTATCTGTTTTAAACAAATACAATTATCCGCTGGCATTGGCAGGTCATGATCATTTTCGTCAGCGTTTTATGTTTGAAGGAATGCAGACCCGGTTTGAACAGGCTGCGGCGGTAATTGGCCCCAACAAAAATGCATACACCACCATGCCATCCGGTATTACTGTTTACAAAGTAGTGAACGGGAAAATAGATGAAGGGCATTTTATTCCGTTGGATAAAAAGTAGCAGGCTTTTTTAATTTTCTTTCTTGCAGGGAAATGGTTTTAGAATGAAGGGTGTACAAAAGATCGGGCACCCAAACACCACCCCTGATTATTTCTGGCGAAATAATCAGTCCCCTCATTGAAAAGGAAGAGAACTTCTTTTCATTCTCTTTTTTAAGCTGATAGTTTTTATCTATCAGTATATAAATTAAATAGATAAACCTTTTGATCTATTCTGTGATAACTTTATGGCGTAAGTCTAAAAAAGTAAAAACAAATAATCATGGGAATAGAAAAAAATGATACTGCACCAGCTCAGGATAACGGCTCGGCCAAATGTCCGTTTCATGGTGGCGTACACAAACAAAGCGCCGGTAATGGTACGAGAAACCGCGACTGGTGGCCCAATCAGTTAAAACTGAACATCCTCCGTCAAAATTCTTCTCTGTCGAATCCGATGGGTGAAAAATTTAATTATGCCGAGGAATTCAAAAGCCTCGATCTGGATACAGTTAAGAAAGACCTCTTTGAACTGATGACCACTTCTCAAGATTGGTGGCCCGCCGATTACGGTCATTACGGTCCGTTCTTTATCCGCATGGCATGGCATAGTGCAGGAACCTATCGCATTCATGATGGACGTGGTGGTGGTGGTGCAGGCACACAACGTTTTGCACCATTGAACAGCTGGCCCGATAATGCAAACCTTGATAAAGCACGTTTACTGCTCTGGCCTGTTAAAAAGAAATACGGAAAAAAATTATCTTGGGCAGATCTGATGATACTTGCAGGTAACTGTGCATTGGAATCGATGGGCTTTAAAACCTTTGGTTTTGGTGGCGGACGTGAAGATGTATGGGAACCCGAAGAAGATGTATACTGGGGTTCTGAAACAGAATGGCTGGGAGATAAGCGTTATACCGGCGACCGCGAACTGGAAAATCCATTAGCGGCAGTACAGATGGGGCTGATCTATGTGAATCCCGAAGGGCCTAACGGAAATCCTGATCCACTGGCATCGGCACGCGATATCCGCGAAACCTTTGGACGTATGGCAATGAACGATGAAGAAACAGTAGCACTGATCGCTGGCGGACATACTTTCGGAAAAACGCATGGCGCTGCCGACCCCGGTAAATATGTTGGTAAGGAACCCGCAGCTGCAGGTATTGCAGAGCAAAGCCTCGGATGGAACAATACATTTGGGAGCGGCAACGGAGAAAACACCATTACCAGCGGACTGGAAGGTGCGTGGACCACAACGCCAACCAAATGGAGCAACAACTATTTTGAAAATATGTTTGGATACGAATGGGAATTAACCAAAAGCCCGGCCGGAGCACATCAATGGAAACCCAAAAACGGCGGCGGTGCTGGTACTGTGCCGGATGCGCACAATGCTTCTAAGAGTCATGCACCAACGATGTTAACTGCAGACCTTGCTTTAAAAGTAGATCCTGCATATGAGAAAATTTCAAGACACTTTTTTGAAAATCCCGATGCTTTTGCAGATGCTTTTGCACGTGCCTGGTACAAATTAACGCATCGAGATATGGGTCCGGTGGCAAGATATCTCGGTAAAGAAGTTCCTGCAGAAGAACTGATCTGGCAAGATCCTATTCCGGCTGTTACCTATAAACTGATCAACGATACGGATACTGCTGCTTTGAAGAGTAAGATCCTGGCATCAGGACTTTCTATACCAGACTTGGTATCAACCGCATGGGCATCAGCATCCACATTCCGTGGTTCTGATAAACGTGGTGGAGCCAATGGAGCACGCATTCGTCTGGCTCCGCAGAAAGATTGGCAAGCGAACAATCCGGCACAGCTGGCTAAAGTAATTGCGGTGTATGAGGGTATTCAAAAAGAATTCAATGGTACACAATCAGGCAAAGAGGTTTCTATTGCCGACCTGATTGTATTGGGAGGAGCTGCGGGTATTGAACAAGCTGCAAAAAAGGCAGGTCATACGGTTACGGTTCCTTTTACACCGGGAAGAGCAGATGCATCGCAGGAACAAACAGATGTTGAATCTTTCGCAGTACTCGAACCCAAGGCAGATGGTTTCCGTAATTACCTGAAAACAAAGTATTCGGTATCATCAGAAGAAATGTTGTTAGATAAAGCACAACTGTTAACCCTGACCGCACCCGAAATGACTGTTCTGATTGGTGGTATGCGGGTATTGAATACAAATGCAGATCAATCACAACACGGAGTATTCACAAAAAGACCAGAAACGCTCAGTAATGATTTCTTTGTGAACCTGATCGATTTTGGAACCAAATGGTTCGCGGTGTCAGATGCACAGGATGTTTTTGAAGCACGCGACCGTAAGACAGGACAAATTATCTGGACGGCAACCCGCGCAGATCTTATCTTAGGTTCCAACTCAGAACTTCGTGCAATTGCAGAAGTGTATGCCTGTGAAGACGCACAAGAAAAATTTGTACAGGATTTTGTTGCAGCATGGACCAAAGTGATGAACCTTGATCGGTTTGATCTGGTATAATTTCAGCGCATTATTATAATAGTTTAAAAGGTGGTTCGGTAACGGGCCACCTTTTTGCGTCATTGTTGTAAAGGTTTATCAATGCCCAATCATTCTCTTACACAACTGCAACCATGCAGGACTATAATATAAATAGCCCTCAATTAAATTGAAAAGTAACCACCAGCCCAATGCCGGGAGATATACAGGGTGCAGTCGTTTGCGGGTGATAAGATCGTATACGCCAACCGTGAGGAGCAATAATAAAGGCCCCAACATCTGAAACCCAAAAAAAGATAAAAATCCTTCTGAAAAACTGTGATAGGTCCAGTAATCTTTACCGAACAAAGGTTCTATCAATATACTTATCCAGCGACCAAATCCGGCATCGGTTAATCCAAGAGTAGCCATCAGTATCAGGCGTTTGTGTGCAGCAGGTTGTTTACGCAGGTATATACCGGCACCGGCAAGTACACCAAACACGAACATATCGCTAAACATAACACTAATGAAAGCCGGATCAGATAAAGGCGTTCCGAATTTCCGGGTTTCAGAAGTTATGGCTACTGTAAAACCGGCGATCACCATGGCTCCCGCTATCACCATACCCAAGAGGCCCAGTTTTTTGTGCAAAGCATGGTTATGACTTCTGATGAGTATGATCTGTACAGTAAACAAAACCAGCCAACTTACAAACAATGCCCCATGCACATGGGTAACCCAGGGAAAATGCAAAAGCCCCTTTGTATTCAGATTGATCATTTCGTGAATAAAGCCAGAGAGGATAGCGCACCAAACAAGGAGCATCATGACCAGAAAAAAATTCCTGTCGGCGGGATGGGCATTGGCAAAATGTTTTTTTGCTGAAACAGATGTGTTCATATGCTGTGGTTGATGGCCAGGTAAGATAGATTAGAGAATTTGATTTTGCAAACACAACATCCTTCCACGCAAATGAGCAACACGACCGCATGCCGCCTATGCTATATAGATGATGCAGGCAATCTGGATTAAAAAGTGTAAGCGGGTATGCAAGAGCAGAGCGATCTAAAATGGTTTCTTCCATCCGTAACGCCTATTAGTTCTTGTCAACAGAAAGAATGGTTTGTAACAGCACATTGGCTCCATTGGCCATATCTGGTGTAGTTGAAAACTCTTTGGGTGAATGACTGATACCACCCACGCTGGGAATAAAAATCATAGCAGCCGGAGCTATTGAGGCAATATGCTGAGAATCGTGTCCGGCACCGCTTTGCATAAACTTTGTTGTAAAGCCCAGTGCTTTGGCTGATGCGTTGATGGTTTGTTGTAATTTTTTATCCGTTAATGCCGGTTTCGATTCATTGGGCTGCCTTTCGAAACTGATTTTTGTTTTCGTATCACTACTAATGATTGTTGCCCGCTTTTGCATTTCACCAATAATCATTTCAATTTTTTCTGACGACAGGTCCCTTATCTCTAAACCCATCACCACTTTACCGGGAATAACATTATAAGCACCGGGAAGTATGGCCATTTTTCCAACAGTACCTACCTGATTGCCTTTTACACTGTTGATCACTTCGTTTACAGCGATAACGAATTTTGATGCTGCCAGCAATGCATCCTGCCGCATGTTCATTGGTGTAGAGCCGGCATGATTGGCAAATCCTTCTACTGTAACCTCCCAATGCACAATTCCCACAATACCTTCTACCACACCAACCTGTATGGATTCTTTTTCTAAAATACCTCCCTGCTCTATATGCAATTCAACCCAGGCATACAGCTCTCCTTTTTTTCTGATGCAGGATGCAATATTATCGGGATTGCCACCAATCGCTTTTATGCCTTCTGCCAGGGTTAAACCGCTTTGGCTTTTCTGTTGCAAACCATCTGTGGTTAATTCACCAACCATTGCCTTACTGCCAATGGTTCCGCCTTCTTCATTGCCAAAAATGATCAGCTCCAACGGATGCGCTGTAACTATATTATTTTCATTCAGGATCTCAATTATTTCCAAAGCAGCGATCGAGCCTAATGCACCATCATAGTTACCACCATCGGGCACCATATCAATGTGCGATCCAAAACCAATGGGTTTGAGAGAAGCATTTTTTCCTTTGCGTTTGCCAATGATATTGCCTGCTGCATCAATGATTGGATCAAGCCCTGCTTTTTTCATCAATTCCATAAACCAGGCACGCCCTTCAATATCGCTTTTGGTATAGGCAACCCGATAGCCATGACCTTTTTCATCCCTGCCAAAATTGGACAACCCTGCAATGCGGTTTGCTATACGCTGTTCATTTACTTTAAATGTATTATCCAATACAAAACCCTTACTATAAGAATCCGTTACACCCAAAACTGTTACGCCCAAAGCGGTTAATGAGGAGTGTTTAATAAAGCTTCTTCTTTTCATTATTTTTTCTTCTTACTTGACATAGCTTTTTTATTAAACTCAATAGCAAGGGCAATCCAATAGTCAAACTCTTTATTCGTCTTCATTCCAATATTGTCAATCATTATATAGCCTTTCATAGGTCTTTTGGTAAAATCCATTGTGCGACAACCTGGTTTTTCAATGCAGGCTTCGTGTAAGTCTGGATCAATACGACACATTAATTCGTCTTTGATAATGCCAACACACATTTTGTCGTTGTACATAAATGTCAAACCTCCCATCATTTCCTTTTCAGTAATGTTAGGCAGTACGGCAAACCGTTGCCGTACCCGGTCAGCTAAAGATTCACTATATTTTTTCATTATTTCATGGAATGAAAAGCCATTCTGTTTCCTTCGGTATCAGTAAACATTGCCATAAAACCGTTTGCACCAATTGATTTTTTAGGAAGAATAATGATACCTCCGGCAGCTTCAACTTTAGAAAGAGGTACCGATAAATCCTCACCTCCGTTTAAATAAACGACTGCACCATTTTGTGATGGTTCATAACCCTGTTCCTCTACAAGTCCACCGCCTATTTCACCATTCTGCATATCAGCAGGAAACATCGCATATTTCATTCCTTCAAAAGGGATCATCATTTTGATGTCCAGTACTGTTTCGTAAAACTTTTTTGCCCGATCAAAATTTTTGGCTGGAATTTCAAACCAGTTAATTGCGTTTGCCATTTCATTTTTGTTTACAGGTTGTTATTAAATTTAGGGCACCTCCTAAAGACAGTACACAACTATTAAATATACGAATTCCATACTGAAAGGTTAATTGTATAAAACAACAATAGTGTTTTTATTTCTGGCTCTTTGAACCATACAAAATGAGAGAAACATGGTATTGCAAAATGTAGTTTTTTCTAGTGTACGTTAATAATAAAAAGTATCAATGAGCTTTTTTGAAAAGCCATGCAGGATCCTAAAGTAGAAAAATATCCGTTACATTTAGGAAACAGGAACCCCGTATAAGAATAGCTGGCTCCCCAAAAAATCCTAATACTGCGCATATGGAATCTGTTGTAAACATGAAACACACGGTAGCTTTTTTATTATCTGCCGCACCGGCCGAATTAGACAATCTTATAAAACAGTTTCCGTATAACAAGGGTTTAGAAGCAGAAGAAACCTATCCTGAAGAATATTGTTTGGATACGCCGGAAAAACAGAAAGCTGTTTTACACACAACTATCACGGCACTTATGTTGGCAGAACCAATGCAGCGATCAATGCTTACGCAAAAAGCCCGGGTTAAAAAATTAGGGATCGTATGGAAGATCCTCTGGGCGGTGATAGGAAAATCGGAAAGCATGGAGTTTGAACTAAGTTCTTCAAAAGAAAAAAAAGAAAAGGCAGAAATACGAAACACACTAAATGATCTGGTAGCCGAAGCAAAAAATATAAGCATCATACTTAAAAAAGATCTGGACGCATCTGATTATAACGCCGATACCATTGGCAATCTTACCAAAGCAGAAGAATTGTTTGCAAAGCTGAAGGCTGTTACAGAGCGGTTACAACAGGAATAATTGTTGCAGATAAATACCGGGAAAATAAGCATCATCGTTTTATATTATCCCCGCATTTTTACAAAAAGAAACCCTGACAGTATTTCACTTTTGTTGTAAGAAATACCTTGTGAAGAATTCAACTCTTCTATCAAAAAAAATGGGTATGAAAACCATAGCGTTGCAGCAATTTTTTACCCAGCCGGTTGTATACAGATACCCCCACAGAGTATAAATACCCGCGACAAATACGGTGCGCCAAAATGCAGAACTATTTTATGTTTACAGCATGCAAAAAGGCGGTGCCGTTTATATGAAGACAAACGCATTGCGATCGGTTGTTTACAACGGCGTAACCTCCGATCTTATTATGCGTGTACAGCAACACAGAAATAAATATTATCCTGATAGTTTTACTACAAAATACAATGCTACCATTTTAGTATACTATGCCTGTTATTCAACAATACAGGAAGCGATTCTGGAAGAGAAAAGAATAAAAGGAGGAAGCAGAAAACAAAAAATGCAGCTCATCAATTCGATGAATCCTTCATGGGAAGATTTGTGGGATAAGGAGGTTTCGAAGTGGTAGTGCGTCATTGCTGCCTCCCGTCATTGCGAGGTACGACCGCGTGCCGCCTAAGCTTTAGCGGTGGCGCAAGCAATTTGTGTTATAAAGTTTAAGCGAGCTTGCAAAAACAGTGTGTTTTATTTTGCTTCATCCCCCCGCAGTCCCGAGCCACAGATTGCTTCGCGAAGCTCGCAATGACGCCGGAGGTCGAAGCCAGCCGTTTGAGCAAAAAGGGAGTGATTGCCTGGTTGGAGTGAGCCGTTTGATGTTAAAGGGTAGCTGGGCTTGGAAGGATGCAGCTTCGAAAAATTAACACGTTATACATTAATACTTTTTGAATGGCATTTCAAAAAATTCATTAACCTTTTTGTCAAATTCATCTGTATGCTGATTAAGTGTTCCGTGTCCGGAGTTAGGAAGCACCCATAAGTAAGAAAGCGGTATGCTTTTGTAAATCTGTATGGTATGCTCTAAGTTTATTAGATCATGATCGCCGCTGATTATTAAAGTGGGGCAGGTAATACTTTTTAATTCATTTAGTTTGATGTTAGGGTGAAGCCAATCCAGCAGGAATATTTTCCATCGATTTTTTTCTTTTGATGTTTGGAAAGGGGTTACATGTAAAGAATCAAATATTTTCTTTTCGCCTTTCCAAAATGAAGGCACAAGAGCGGTAGAATCAGGCCAAAGATTAGCACCTGTAGCAGCCAATTTTATTACTTTAGTTGGGTGCCGCATGGCAAGCAGCAAGCCAACAATACCGCCATCACTCCAACCAATTACATAGGCTGAATCAATATTCATTT
>CANBSW010000090.1 GCA_947372235.1 Chitinophagaceae bacterium
TCAAATCAACAAGAGTATAGCTTTTTTCAGAGCGTTGAGAAGAGCTTTGATAAGGCGTCGAAATTTACCAAATGGGAAAATGGTTTGCTGGAGCAGATCAAAGCCTGTAACAGTGTGTACAGTATGCGTTTTCCGGTGAAGATGGATGACGGAAGCATTGAAGTAATTGAAGCGTACCGTGTACAGCATTCGCAACACAAATCGCCCTGTAAAGGTGGTATCCGTTTCAGTGAAGCGGTTAACCAGGATGAAGTAATGGCGCTGGCATCATTAATGACCTATAAGTGCGCCATTGTGAATGTTCCTTTTGGTGGTGCAAAAGGTGGCATTAAAATTAATCCACGTAAACACAGTGTGTATGAACTGGAAAAAATAACACGACGTTATACAAGTGAGTTGGTGAAGAAAAATTTCATCGGTCCGGGTATCGATGTACCAGCTCCTGATTATGGAACCGGTGAAAGAGAAATGGCATGGATCGTTGATACTTATTCTTCTTTAAAACCAGGTGAGATTGACGCCGCAGGTTGTGTTACCGGTAAGCCTATTACTCAAGGTGGTGTACGCGGACGTAAAGAAGCAACAGGCTTAGGTGTTTTCTTCGGAATCCGAGAGGTATGTAATATGCCAGATGAGATGAATCGTTTAGGTTTAACAGTTGGTGTTGAGGGAAAAACAATAGTAGTTCAGGGATTGGGTAATGTAGGTTACCACTGTGCCAAGTTTTTCCGCGAACATGGATCTATCGTTGTTTCTATTGCAGAATATGAGGGAGCTATTTACAAAGAAGATGGTTTGAATGAAGAAGAAGTATTTCAACACAGAAAAGCAACAGGTTCTATTTTAAATTTTCCGGGTGCTACCAATCTGGCTACCAGCAATGATGCTTTGGAACTGGCATGTGATATTCTAATTCCTGCAGCTTTGGAGAATGTGATTAACGGAACCAACGCGGAAAGAGTGAAAGCGAAAATTATTGGTGAAGCGGCCAATGGTCCGTTAACACCGGAAGCGGATGATGTAATGGCTACCAAAGGAATTTTAGTGGTGCCTGATATGTATTTGAATGCAGGTGGTGTTACCGTATCTTATTTTGAGTGGTTAAAAAATCTGAGTCATGTTCGTTATGGCCGCATGGAAAAACGCTTTACAGAAAATATGAACAGCCATATTCTCGAGCAGATGGAAAACCTTACGGGAAAAACAGTGGCCAGTGAGGAAAGAAAAGTGATCATGCACGGAGCGGAAGAAGTAGATCTGGTACACAGCGGACTGGAAGAAACCATGATCTCAGCAACAAGAGAAATTATGGAGATCTGGAAAAGTAATCCTGAAATTCCGGATATGCGAACTGCAGCTTATGTATGTGCCATTAATAAAGTGGGAACTACATATGCGGAGTTAGGAATTTTCCCATAACCCCCCAACCCCCTGAAGGGGGAGCTAATATTGTTCTCTAAAAAGAAATGCAGTTCACGTACATGAGCTGCATTTCTTTTTAGAATTTGTTTTCACCCCCCCTTTAGGGGGTCGGGGGGTTATATCTTCACCTGTATACTATTCGACATACTATAATAAAATTTATGAATCGGCACCACCGGTGCATCATCATAAATACCTGAGAAGCTTACACTAAAGCCGATGTGTTTTCCTGCATTGATATTCCACTGAATATGCGGAGCAATACGGGGTTTGAAAATATTGGGACGGGTTTGCAAAAATACATTGATTGCAACATCACTGTTATCACTTGCTTTCCAGTCGAGGCGGATATATGAATTCAGTTTGATGAATTTATTGATGATAGGTAAATTGCCTGTAGGTTTTAAAGTTGTATCAACGCCATCATAATTCCATTTTTCTTCTTCATACATCAGACCAATCCCCGCATTGAAATCCCATTTATCCAGTTTCCAGAAATTGTACCGCATATTGGCACCGGCAACTGTTCGGCCCATCAATCCTCTTTTATTATCCCATTGGTATTGCAGATAGGTTTCGGGCTCAAACTTGTCTTTATAGTTGTGACGAAAACGTAAGTGGATAAAGCCTGCATTTAAAATATCATCCGGCCCGTTATAGGTGAAACGATAACTGCCTGCCAATAACAGGAGTTCCTTTTTTTTCTGTAACATCCATTCAGCTGTGTTTGTAGCATCCCAGAGTGTGATCTGTTGTTTGTCTACTTCGAGGCCGGTACTGAAATTAAAGCTGCTTTTGGCCTTACTCACATAATCAGAAGTGTCAGATTTGTCAATATTGATGATCTGTGCTTTACTGATTAGAGGAAGTGAAAAAATAATGCAGGCGGATGCCAGAAACCGGTATAGCAAAGTATGATGAAGCATAAACTATGAGTAATTAGTGTTTATATAACGATGTATAAGGAAGGATGTTGTATTAAAACGAAGGCAATTCCTGTATTTGTTCCATTATTCCATTCTGTAAGGCAAACCCGAATACAGAGGTTCCATTGCTGATCACAACATATGGGGTTTGTAAACTGATATTATAATTCAACACCTGTTTTAAAACGGAATCATTCAATAGTACATTCATTTCCTTACATTCAATGATCATCCAGGGACATGCGTTTTTGTAAACAAGGATATCAAACCGTTTTCTCATTTCACCCACTGCAATCTCTTTTTCAATGGCGATCAGTGAAGCGGGGTATTTTTTAACCTGAACAAGATATTGAAGCATATTCTGTCTTACCCATTCTTCAGGTGTTAAACGAACCCATTGTTTTCTGAACTCATCAAAGATCCATTCTTTTCCATCTTCTTCTTTGATACGAAAATTAAATGGAGGATATTGTAACGAGATCATACTACTTGTTTGTGGAGGGTATTTTTTGTAATTTAGCCAATTCGATTTTCCAAAGATACCCAGAGTATCTGTCAAATATCAGCATTATGAAAACAAAAGAAGAGATCGTAAACAACTGGCTTCCCCGCTATACCGGCGAGCAGTTGGAAAATTTTGGCAAATACATTTTATTGACCAATTTCAGCAATTATGTAACCATGTTTGCTAAATGGAATAAGGTAAAAGTGGTGGGTGCCGACAGACCCATGCAGTGTGCCACTGCCAATGGTATTACCATTATTAATTTTGGAATGGGCAGCCCGGGTGCCGCAACAATAATGGACCTACTTACTGCCATCAGTCCGGAAGCGGTTTTGTTTCTGGGCAAATGTGGTGGATTAAAAAAACGTAATAAGATCGGTGATCTGATTTTACCAATTGCTGCAATCAGAGGAGAAGGTACTTCAAACGATTATTTTCCGCCCGAAGTTCCTGCCATGCCGGCATTTGCTTTGCAGAAAGCCATATCAACAACTATTCGTGATTATAAAGTGGATTACTGGACAGGTACTGTGTACACTACCAACCGCCGGGTATGGGAGCATGATGATGAGTTTAAGAACTACCTCACCAAAGTAAGGGCTTATGCCATTGACATGGAAACGGCTACCATTTTTACCGTTGGGTTTTATAATAAGATACCCACTGGTGCATTATTATTGGTAAGTGATTCGCCAATGGTGCCGGATGGTGTGAAAACAGAAGCGAGCGATAAAAAAGTTACTTCAGAATTTGTGGAGAATCATCTTAAAATTGGAATTGATTCGTTGAAGCAACTGATCAATAAAGGGCAGACTGTGCGACATCTGCGTTTCTAAAGAGTTGATTTAATAAAAACGCTGCGAAAGCCTCCCCCATCTTCCTGCCTCTGCGGTTAACAACACTTTCCAACCGCAGAGGCAGGGAGTAAAAGGGGAATCCGCAGCGTTTTTAGTTTTAATCCCTCCAGAGAAAAGGGAATAAAATAACAGCAAGGGCAACCACCATAATATCTAATCCCACCAACATTAATACCATCTGCCACCAGCCGCCCTGTATTACCGAAGAGAATGCGGTAGATGATATTTTCATCAACAACAAAAGCTGAGGAATTATAATGGGAAACCCCATGATAGCCATCAATGCGGCCTGTTGCTGTGCTTTGGCTGCAATAGCTGCGAGGAAAGTAAATACCAGACTTAAACTCATTCCTCCCAAACAGGTGATAAAAATAAAGATCAGTGCATTTTCCAAAGGATTGCCAAGAAGTACGGTGAACACTGCTAAACTCAACAGGCTCATCACAATCATCAGTAATGCATTAAAAAGAAGTTTGGAAACAACAAAGTCACTAGCTCCTGCTATTGAGTAGAAATACAACATCCTGCCCCTGCTTTCCTGTAAAAAACTTTTGGCAACGGCATTAATGCAAACAAATAGCTGTAATACCCAGAAAAGGCCATTCCATACTTTTTCTTCCGGCCTGTCCATAGATAAGTACACCACAAAAATGGTTGAAGCCACATAAAGCAGTATGCCATACAAAGTATACTGCTGGCGGGTTTCCAGCAGAAAATCTTTTTTGATGAGTGCCAGGATGCGTTGATTACTTTTCATTGGCACATTTTCTGCAACGGGGTTCGTAAGTATCTTTTTCACCCAGTAAAACCTGGCCTTCATCAGAAGTTTTGCGATAGGATACATTGGCAATATTGCCGCAACGCATACAGATCGCATGCAGTTTGGTAATATAATCTGCTATAGAAAGAAGATTAGGCATTTGACCGAAAGGTCTTCCCAGATAATCCATATCCAGTCCGGCTACAATTACGCGAACTCCTTTCAACGCAAGCACTTCGCAAACATGCATGATCTGGTCGTCAAAGAACTGGGCCTCATCAATACCAACTACATCAACTCCTTCTGCCATTAATAGAATGGTTTGCGAGTTATCGATAGGGGTTGACAGAATCACATTTGAATCATGGCTAACCACATTATTTTCATCGTAGCGTACATCGATTGCGGGTTTGAAAATTTCAACCTTAAGATTGGCTATGCGGGCTCTTTTCAGTCTACGGATCAATTCTTCGGTTTTTCCGCTGAACATACTGCCGCAAATCACTTCGATCCAACCCCTTCTTTCGCCTGATATATTTGGTTCAATAAACATCTGTAAAATAAATTTGCCAATAAAACGTTTTAGCTCTTAGCATCCCAACTTTTTGGTAACCCCCAAATGTATTACATCCAATGGAAAGAGTGGGCACCTTGATTAATAAACTGAAAGAACAGTTTGAACAGCATGCCGAGGCTGATAAACTGGCTATAACTGCGCAGCTTTTGCTGGCCGAGTTACAGCACAATCATGCCCAATCAACTGTAGGTAGCAAGATTTCTGTGGTTTTGCCCTCAGTTTCAGGAACAAAAGTTTCTCAGGAATCTCTAAAAACAGATAAGGAGCCCAAACCGGAACCGGTTAAAGAAGGGGCACTTACCAATTGGCTATTTGAAACCAATATTGAAATTCCAACCCTTTCTCATCAAAACGCTGAAATACCGGTAACGATTTTAACGGAAGAACCACGACTTTCAGAAGTTTTTGAATTTAATATTACGTTAGCCAATCAGGCAGAAAGCCTTAATGAAAAACTAAAAGAAGAAAGGGTTGAAGTAGCCACTGTTTTACAGGGAGCACCCATTCGGGACCTTAAAAAAGCCATCGGGGTGAATGACCGTTTTCTGTTTGTAAATGATCTGTTTAGAGGAGATGAGAACATGTATGAAAGAAGTATTAAAACCATTAATGGGTTCAGTATCTACCCGGAAGCCCAGTATTGGATACAGCGGGAATTAAAAGTGAAATTAAGCTGGCCTGATAACAGTGATACCGTTAAACTCTTTGATCAGTTGATCAGGAGACGGTTTTCCTGAATATAATTCATCACTTTTTGGGTAGCACCTGCTTTGTCTTTTACATATTGAGCTGAGGCTTCTGCCGCAATTTGATAAGTTTCTGCCTCGTCCAATAATTCCTGTAAAAGAGTTTCAAGCTCAAGTGCATCTTCTATACTGAAGGCACCGCCATAATCTATCAGTTCATCTGCTTCAATATATTTATCATACACTGGTCCAAATACAACCGGCTTGCCATATACAGCTGCTTCAAGAACATTATGAATGCCGTCATCACCAAATCCTCCTCCTATATAACAAACCGTTGCATAATGGTATAGTTTGCTTAACATCCCCATATTATCAATGATCAATACATTAATATCTGCAGGGATATTTTTTCCTTCTGTATCATTTTTCGCATAATCTGAAAATAGTATGGAATGTTTATACAGAACCAAACATTCATCCAGTCTTTCTTTATCAATATCGTGTGGAGCAATGATACATTTAATAGCTGGATGAGTATTGGCAAAATGATCAAGTTCTTCGTCATCATCTGTCCAGGTACTACCGGCAACAATGGTTGGTTGGTTATTGCAGAATTTTTCGATCAGATCAATGGGTTCAAATCTTTGGGTAATATTGATTACTCTGTCAAAACGGGTATCGCCGCTGATCACAACCTGACCTTGTAATCCGATGCTTTTTAGCAGATCAGCGGATTCAGCATTTTGAACAAATAAGTAAGAGAACATGGATAAGATCTTTCTGTGAAATCCTCCATACCAGGTAAAAAAGGGTTGCGACTTTCTGAAAATACCTGATATCAATAGTAATGGGATATTTCTTTGTTTTGCCTGGCTTAAATAGAAGTACCAGTATTCGTATTTCACAAATAAAATCAGAGAAGGGTTTACAATATTAAAAAAACGTTTGGCATTAGAAAAGGAATCCATGGGCAGATAAAAAACATCATCCACACCCTTATAATTTTTTCTGATCTCATAACCTGATGGAGAGAAGAAAGTAAGAAGGATTCTATATCCGGGGTAATGACTACGGATATTTTCTAAAACAGGCAATCCCTGTTCAAACTCGCCCAGCGATGCGCAATGCATCCACAGTACCGGTTGGGAATTGTTGGCAAAAGCAGTTTCCAATTGCTCGAATAATCCCTTCCTTCCTTCCAGCCAGAGACCGGCTTTTTGATTGGAAAAACTTAGCACCCAGGCTATTTTTGGGTAGAGCCAGGTAAACAATAGGTAAATCGGCATTTTGCTGGTTATTAGGCTGTACAAAGAAACGAATTAAAACGATTGTTCCTCAGTAGCTTATTGCATGATGAAAATCATAAATATTGCAGCTTTTTCCAGTAATTTTGTCTACTAAATTCATTGATCTTATGCGGCCCATCCAAATGGTAGATACCAAGTCTCAATACCTGAAAATTAAAACAGAGGTAGATGCCGCCATTCAGGATGTGCTTGAAAGTGCCATTTATATTGGAGGAAGGCCTGTCCAGGATTTTGCAACCAATCTGAGCAGCTATCTTGGTGTAAAACATGTGATTCCCTGTGCCAATGGTACAGATGCGCTCCAAATAGCCATGATGGCACTTGATCTTCAGCCGGGTGATGAAGTGATCACCCCGTCTTTTACCTATATCGCTACCACAGAAGTGGTGGCCTTATTAAAATTAAAACCTGTTTTTGTAGAAGTAGATCCCAGAACCTTTTGTATGGATCCGGAGTCTGTAAGAAAAGCGATTACTCCAAAAACCAAAGCCATTGTTCCAGTTCATTTATATGGCCAGGCTGCACCGATGGAAAAAATCATGCAAATAGCCAATGAATTCAACCTGTATGTTATAGAAGATAATGCACAGGCCATTGGAGCAGATTATATTTTTTCTGACGGAACCAAAAAGAAAACGGGTACTATGGGTACCATTGGTGCCACATCCTTTTATCCCAGCAAAAATTTAGGCGCTTTTGGAGATGGTGGTGCATTGTTTACAAATGATGACGCATTGGCTCAGAAATTAAAAATGACTGCCAATCACGGCCAGCAAAAAAGATACCTTCATGATCTGGTGGGATGTAATTCAAGGCTAGATTCTCTTCAGGCGGCAATTTTAAATATCAAACTGCAGCATTTAGACAGTTATAATATGGCAAGACAGAAGGTGGCTGAATATTACAACAATGCTTTTGCAGATAATGTAAAGATCGTAACGCCTTATGTGGCTTCGTACAGCAGCCATGTGTATCATCAATATACTTTGGTCTTAAATGGGGTGGACAGGGATGGTTTAAATTCCTACCTTTCAGATCATAAAGTGCCGTCGATGATCTATTACCCGGTTCCAGGTCACAGGCAAAAAATGTTTGCTTCATTAGGACTTCCACAACAGGACCTTTCAATCACCGATTGGTTAACAGAAAGAGTAATATCTCTTCCCGTACATACAGAAATGGAAGAAGACCAGCTGGCATTTATTACAAACCATGTTTTAAATTATATAAATCAATAGCATATGAAAATCGCAGTCGTTGGAACAGGATATGTTGGCCTTGTAACAGGTACCTGTTTCGCAGAAACCGGAAATAAGGTAACCTGCATTGATATAGATAAAAACAAAGTAGAAAAATTGTCAAGCGGGCAGATTACAATTTTTGAACCCGGTCTGGAAAAAATATTTTTAAGAAACCTCAGGGACGAGCGTTTAAAATTCACTACTGATCTTGCTGAGGGTATTAAAGATGCACTGGTGATTTTTCTCGCCTTACCTACACCGCCCGGTGAAGATGGATCTGCAGACCTTAGGTATGTATTAGGGGTGGCTTCGGATCTTGGTAAGATAATGACAGATTATAAAGTTATTATCGACAAGAGTACGGTGCCTGTTGGAACAGCTGAGAAAGTACATAATGCCGTTGCTCAGAATTATAAAGGCGAATTTGATATAGTTAGTAATCCGGAGTTCTTACGCGAAGGGGTTGCTGTAGACGATTTTATGAAACCAGACAGGGTAGTAGTGGGAACCAATTCTGAAAGAGCAAGAAAAGTAATGAGCGATCTGTATGCACCATTTGTGCGCCAGGGTAATCCGGTAATTTTTATGGATGAAAAATCTGCAGAGCTTACGAAGTATGCAGCCAACTCTTTTCTTGCAACCAAGATCTCTTTCATGAATGAGATCGCACAATTGTGTGAAAAACTGGGTGCAGATGTGGATATGGTAAGAAGAGGTATTGGAAGTGATGACAGGATTGGTAAAAGATTCCTGTTTCCAGGTATTGGATATGGGGGAAGTTGTTTCCCTAAAGATGTACAGGCATTGATCCGTTCATCAGAGGACGTGAACTACGATTTTAAAATATTGAAATCAGTTGAAGAGGTTAATGAATTACAAAAACTTCACCTGATACCAAAAATCATGGCCTATTTTAATAATGATGTGAAAGGGAAACAGTTCGCATTATGGGGATTGGCCTTTAAACCAAATACAGATGATATACGTGAGGCACCAGCATTATATTTGATAGAAGCTTTGACCGCAGCAGGTGCAACGATAAAAGCTTTTGATCCGGAAGCAATGCCGAATGTAAAAAAGACCATTGGTGATAAAATAACTTATTCAGAAAATCAATATAGTGCATTACATAATTCTGATGCACTGATCATTGCAACGGAGTGGAGTGAATTTAGAACACCTGATTTTGATCTGATCAATACCAGACTCAGAAACAGGGTTATTTTTGACGGACGTAATTTATTCGACGTAAAATATATCACTGAACTAGGCTACCATTATGAAAGTATTGGCCGCCCTAATATGAAATAATATGGCCAGGAAAAGAATATTGATTACAGGTGCTGCAGGTTTTTTAGGCTCTCATTTATGCGACAGGTTTATCAAAGAAGATTACCATGTAATCGCTATGGATAATCTGATCACCGGCGATATGCGCAATATTGAGCATCTGTTTAAACTCGAAAATTTCGAATTTTATCATCATGATGTTTCAAAATATATTCATGTTCCCGGAGAACTGGATTATATTCTCCACTTCGCATCGCCTGCCAGCCCCATCGACTATTTGAAAATTCCAATTCAAACATTGAAAGTAGGTGCTTTGGGAACGCATAACTGTCTTGGTTTGGCCAAAGCAAAAAATGCACGTATGCTGGTAGCATCTACCAGTGAAGTATATGGTGATCCGATGGTGCATCCGCAAACAGAAGAATATTGGGGTAATGTAAATCCCGTAGGGCCAAGAGGAGTGTACGATGAGGCCAAACGTTTTATGGAATCCATCACCAGGGCTTATTATACTTTTCATGGAGTAGAAACAAGGATCATAAGGATCTTTAACACCTATGGGCCCAGAATGAGACTCAATGATGGCCGTGCATTGCCTGCATTTATTGGTCAGGCATTACGTGGTGAAGATTTGACCGTTTTTGGAGATGGCAGTCAAACCCGTTCGTTCTGTTATGTGGATGATCTGGTTGAAGGCATCTTTCGTTTATTGATGAGTGATTATACCATGCCTGTAAATGTGGGTAATCCAAACGAAATCTCTCTAAAGGATTTTGCAGAAGAAGTTTTAAAACTTACCGGATCTACCCAAAAAATAATATATAAACCATTACCGGTTGATGATCCTAAACAACGCCAGCCAAATATTACAAAGGCAAGGGAATTATTGGGCTGGGAGCCTAAAGTAGAAAGGGCCGAAGGGCTGAAAAAAACCTATGAATATTTTAAATCCTTACCACAAGAAGAATGGTCTAAACAACCTAAAGAATTTGTTTCAAAATAATTGATCACGCAATGTCAAAACCTCTTGTTGTTGTTACAGGTAAGAATGGTCAGCTTGGTTGGGAACTGTTACAGTTAACCTTACACAATCCAAAAGGTTTTGACTTTTTTTTCGCAGGACGTGAAGAATTGGATTTGTCAAACCCGGCTTCCATCGTTCCTTTTTTTGCAAAGCACAAGCCATCTTATTTTGTTAACTGTGCAGCCTATACTGCAGTTGATAAAGCTGAAACCGAACAGGAGGCCGCTTATACAGTTAATGCAGAATCAGTAGGCCTTATAGCGAAGCAATGCAGCTTAATAAACTGTACATTGATTACTATTTCTACAGATTATGTATTTGACGGAATGGGTACGGAACCTTACAAAACAGATACCCCCACAAATCCGATAAACTATTACGGATATACCAAATGGCTGGGTGAAAAACTTGCATTGGAGAATAATAAAAAAACAATCGTTATCCGAACCTCATGGGTATATAGTGAACACGGGAATAATTTTGTAAAAACCATGCTGCGGTTAATGAAGGAAAGACCCGAACTGAAAGTAGTTAACGATCAGATTGGTTCTCCTACTTATGCCGCCGATCTTGCAGAAGCGATACTGACAATGATTGAATCTCTGGAGAAAAGTGAAGGCAGTTTTGGGGTATATCATTTTAGTAATACCGGAGTAATTTCATGGTTTGAGTTTGCCACGGCTATCCGCAATATGGCCAAACTAAATAGTTGCTCTGTACTTCCTCAACCAAGTTCTGCATATCCTACACCGGCAAAAAGACCGGGTTATTCTGTTATGGACTGCACAAATATTCAAACCGACTTTGGTGTTGAATTAAAACCCTGGGAAAAAAGCCTAGCCGTATGTCTTTCGAGACTTGCTTTATAACCGCAACAATTCCAAATTTTACGGATTTCTATTTCCAATCCAATTTCAATAAAGAAACTCCTTGTCTTGGCAATTCTACGGGGATAATCATCTTGCCATTTTTTGTTTTTATCTGCTTATTTGTTTCAATTGTGGATAGCATTCCTGCTTCTTCCAATAGTTTTATCTGAACAGGTGTAGGATTTTGAGGAGAGCCCATTCTCTTCCATAATTCATAAGAGTTGCTATGGTCATTATCAATTCGATAGTGAGTAAGGGTGCCGTTTTTTACCGGCATACCATTAATTACAACCTCTATTGATTCAGCATCGGATTGTTTATCCTCATCGTGGTAATTCCAAACCATGATAGCTGCACTGTTCTTATCTTTTGAAGCCAATGCACCAATATCAGTATTCCTTCTAATGCTGGAGTCTAAAATAGTTTGCAATTTATACATACGGTTACTCATTGTTTGTACTCGATTCCCTTTCATCATTCCAAACATGCGGAAAACATTCAACACAGGTTTGTCTACGCCATTTGTGGCCAGATCACGGAAACCATAAAACCATGGCTGATTCTCAAATTCAAACGACCATGAAACCGCACCGATCAGATTTGCACCATACTGATCAGCAAGTTCAAATTTTCTTGCAAAAGTTGCAGCTGTATAACTTGAATACATGGTACCGTTTCTGTAAGCATTAGAAGGGTTTGTGGCCATGCCACAGGCTGCACAACCTTCAGGGTCAGATTCGCCAACAATTAAAGGCAGGTTTTTTGTTTCAGGATAAGCCATCGCCATTTTCATACCTGCGGCGATATCGCGAAGTTGTGGTGACATATTCATCCAAACAACTCCGTTCTTTAAACTTGGGCTACCTTTTGCGTGAAACAATAATGCTTCTAAAGGAGAACCGGTTTTTCCGGTTGCATAATTGGTATCATACAAACAATGTTTGATAAAGGCTGTCATAAATTTAGTTCCGCCCGAGCTGGAAGTGCCTGCAATATTAAGGCCGCCAATGCGTGCCGAGGGCAGTGCTTTTTTTAAACCATCTGCAGCGTAATCATATAATTTAAAATATTCTTCCTGGGTTCCTTTCCAGTAACCATTTGGCTCATTCCATACTTCCCAATACCAGCTTTCCACTTCTTTCTGTCCATAACGTTTAACGGAATGTTTTACCCATTGAAATACCAGCTCGCGCCATTTATTATAGTCCTTTGGCGGATAGGCCCAGCCGGTAATGATATTCCCATAAGGTTCGCCCGGTTTCCAATTATGCTTGTAAGGAGTGGGATGAGTAGAAAGTGCTTCCGGCATAAAACCGATCTGTGCCAATGGTTTCATGCCGCGTTGAATATAGGTGTCAAAAATACTATCGATAATATGCCAGTTATAAATGGGGTTGCCATTGGCATCTTCTGTGTAGGCATTCGTAGATCCCCATTTTAATGCAGGGGTTCCATCACCGGAACTAAGTAAACTATGTGCCCGAACATAGACCGGAACCGGACTCAACGCAGATAGCTCTGACAGTAATTTCTTACCGTCTTTCATGTATGTATAATTAGGCTCATCATATCCAAACCATGCCCAAATCGGTGTCATCTTTCCAATTTCTTTTGAAAAATCCACATTGATCCTAATGGCTTCATTATTTCCTTGAGCAAATGATATACCCGTTATAAACAAAAACGGAAGGATGGCTAAATGAAATAGTTTTGAGTTCATTGTTTATTAAGGTTCATTAAAAAGTATAGAAAGTTATATTTCTTTTTGAGAACTTCTTCTAATCTTTATTTGATGAAATTAACCCAATCTATCTTGGTATAAAATAAAAAAGCCCGGATATTTTGTATCCGGGCTGCAGTAAAAAATGTTGGATATTATTTAAATTCGATCACTTGTGTTTTTGCCAGATTTGCCAGCATTTTATTATATACCAAAGGATTAACCCCTAATGAAAGAGGGATTTTACCATTCACACGTGTTGCTGCTTTCATATCAGCTTCTGTAACATCTGATGTTAAAGTGATTAACCCTAAAGTAGTCAATGCCGTATAATTGGCATTTGCAGAAGCGATCACAATACTATCTCTTTGCGCTGATATGGTTACTTCGGTTCCAACTTCCAGATAAACCGGTGTGGTAACCCCACCAGCGGTATAGTTTCCTTCTAAGTAAAGAGCAGGTTTGCTGTTTAAAGGCTGTAAAACTGATTTGAATTCAACACTTCTGAAAGTACCTGATGGGATGGAAATATTCGAAATACTTACAAGGCCAAAGAGATCAACCAGTGTTTTAGGCTCGGCAGTATATTCAACCGCCACATCATTTTTTCTGGCAGATATTTTTGTAACGCCAACATTAGCTGTGCCGGCAGACCAAACAATTCCTGCCCCATTTACAGGAGAAACGGCTGCTTTCAATTGAAAGCTGATGGAAGAGGTTCCGGTACCTGCGTCTTTTACGCAACTGCTAAAAAAAAGTATAAAAGCTGCGAAAAAGGAGAGTAATAATGTTTTCATGTTGTTTAATTATTTCTTCTTAGATACCCTAAGTTAGTTAAACGCAGCCTATATTTTAACATTTACTTAGAAAAGATCATGCAGCGAACGGTTTGTTAAATAAAATCTATATAAATGACTCATTTACAGCAATTTTTGTCATATAGATACTGCCCAATCCGGGTTTCTATCCAACTATTTTATGCCTTATTTGGAGATAACCGTAGAAATAAATGCATGATTTTAAACAGATTTAGAGCCTCCCTAAGAAACTCTTTGGTCCTCTCCAATAGAAACCAATAAATATGCTGACCGGAGCAACAATTTTATGGAAAGAGTAGACAGGATATTACTCGATCGCAAAACTTATATTTACTTATAAAAATTTCATAATGCCTACTGTAAGACGTTTTCCTGCAAACCCATACTGCAGCATATGGATGGCTGTTTTTTTTATGGGATTTTCAATTGCTCCTCCGGCAGCAACAGAACCCACAGTTATGCGCTGGACAGTTGGCGGCGCAGAGCGCGAAGCACTGGTGTATATACCGGAATCAGCAAAACAGACTGCTACACCCATTGTTTTTGTATTTCATGGTCATGGTGGAAATATGAATAATATTTTGAGGGGTAAGGGTATTGAAAAACTATGGCCGGAAGCCATTATTATAAGTCCGCAAGGCCTGAATACTCCCGGCCAGTTAACAGACACCAGAGGAGAATTACCAGGCTGGCAAAAAGCCCCGGGAGATATGAACGACCGCGACCTGCTTTTTTTTGATGCCATGCTAAAAACCTTGCACCAGGAATACAAGATTGATGATAAGCGTATTTATGCAACCGGACACTCAAATGGTGGCGGGTTTACTTATGTGTTAATGGAAGCAAGAACTGAGGTGCTCGCAGCGGCTGCACCCTGTGCAGCCGCTGCCATACGGGCACTCCCACGCATCAAACCCAAACCCATGATGCATATTATTGGTGAGAAAGACCCATTGGTGAAACCTGAATGGCAGGAAGCCACGATTAATGGGATGCTCAAGATTAACAGCTGCAGTAAAGAGGGGCAGTTATATGCAAACGATGCAACCCTCTATCCCTCTTCTACCGGCAACCCGGTAATTGTTTACAAACACAAAGGCGGACATACTTTTCCACCGGAAGCTGTGGCGGTTGTGATACAGTTTTTTAAGAATACAGTAAAGCCGTAAAGCATATTTTAGTTTGCCACAGATTTAAAGATTAGCATAAAGCAAATCTGTGAATCTGCGGCATAATTTCTTTTTAACACCAGAGTTGCTTGAACAATAATAAGTTTTCAGTAGACACATTCGCAAAGAGAAATAAAATAAGAAGAGGCTGCCCTTTTGAGACAGCCTCTTTCGTTGCCCGAAGTGGACGGTTTTCAAAAAACTTTCTGCCGGACTTAACTCGGTTGGCTCAGATTTGTAGCTAAATTTTGCGGATGGTAAAATAGTGATACTAATAATCGCTTGCCTGTTTATTAAGCAAGCATATTGGCCGTATTTGATCCGGTAATTTTATTTTTTACCCAGAATGAGACGGGGCGACTCGTCCTCAAAAGACCTTTGCATTAATGATTAACTTTAACGTGTTGTGCTAGTTAAAACAGTATATATTATAGTAGAGCATGTTGGGTTTTGTTATTTAAAACCGTGCCTTAGTGCCTTTGTGAGAAAATTAATTTGCGCACAGAGGCACTAAGGCACGGTTTCGTATCCTATTTTTTCAGCATCTATACTTAATCTAATAGCACAACACGTTAACTTTACACAATGGATGATCAGGCTCCCAAACCCCAACGCCGTATTCGTTATAAAGGAACACATCCGAAATCCTTTACCGAAAAATACAAAGAGCAACAACCGGAATTATATTCAGCCGATATTGCAAAAGTGATGGAACAGGGTCGTACACCCGCGGGCATGCACCGTTCTATTTGTGTGAACGAGATCATGGATCTTCTCAAACCCATGCCCGGAGAAATTGGTCTTGATGCTACACTCGGTTATGGCGGACATAGCGCAGAATTATTAAAACGTTTACAACCAGGTGGCGTACTCTATGCGGTTGATGTAGACCCGTTTGAATTGCCGCGCACAAAAGAACGCCTTGCGGCATTGGGGTATGGGCCGGAACAGGTTGTGATTAAAAAAATGAATTTTTCCGGTATCGATCAAATTGTTTCAGAAGCGGGTTTGCTAAATTTCGTGTTGGCCGATCTTGGTGTTTCTTCCATGCAGATCGATAATCCGGAAAGAGGTTTTTCGTTTAAAGTGGAAGGGCCATTAGACTTACGCTTAAATCCATCCAGCGGAAAATCAGCTGCTGCTTTTTTAAAAAATATTTCACCTGAAAAATTAGAAGCGGTGTTTGTTGAGAATTCAGACGAACCGCATGCAAAACTGATCGCTGAAACTATTGTAAAAAATATTGCAAGGGGAAATGCTGTTACAACTACCACACAATTACAAAAAATCATTACAGAAGCAATGGTGCCGGTTTCAAAAAAAGACCACAAAGAAGAAGTAAAGAAGTCTTGCCAGCGATGTTTTCAGGCATTGCGCATTGCAGTAAATGATGAGTTTGGTGTGCTAGATAAATTTCTTGAAAAACTTCCTGCATCACTCGCGCCGGGTGCACGTGTAGCTATTCTTTCTTTTCATTCCGGGGAAGACCGTCGTGTTAAAAAATCATTTCAACAATTTTTTCGTGAAGGAGTATATAGTGATGTTGCACCAGATCTTATCCGCCCGTCTGCAGAAGAATGTTTTGCTAACCCGCGTGCACGCTCTGCCAAGTTACGCTGGGCAATAAAAGCATAAATAATACTTTTCAAAGGGAGAATAACTCTCATTATTGCTTGAAACTTACTTAACGCAGTAATTCAGTTCTTCGCAGGGTCTCCGGCAGGGACCCTGCGCTTAGTATTACAAAATAATCATTAGTAAACAATGGATATTAGGTGCTCCGAATGCGCAGAGTCCTCTATCGAGAGGGATCAGCGGAGAAGTTTTTGAAGACCTTGCGGAAAAAGAAATAATA
>CANBSW010000091.1 GCA_947372235.1 Chitinophagaceae bacterium
CGAACTTCTTTTGTTTCCTCGCCGTATTTGTCTTTAGCTATGGCTACTACTTTGTAATACCCGGCAGACAGTATCCCATCATTGATCACAAAATGATCTTTGTTTGCTGTATTGATCATTCCTTCCATAACTATTTCTTTCTGTTTCCAATTGGTCATAACAGATTCATTGGCATATTCATCAGTTGGAAAATATTTTAAGAACTCTTTTTCAGTATAGATAAACTGATCGGGTTGTTGCCAATATCTTTTCCGGATCAATCTGTTGGGTGCATCTAGTGAATATATATTAATAGAAACATTCGCAGGTTCTTTCTCGTTGGCAAAATTGAAAGCACCTATTGTAAGGTTTTTTAAACTGTCAAGCTCCATAACCGAAGGAAGTGTTACGCGTAACCTGATCGCACTAAAACCTGCCATCACATTGGTTTCAGCAATTCTGGTTTCTCCATTCACATCTGTGATATCGGCATGAATGTTAAAACTGAATATCGGATTATCTTCTTTAAGAGCTGTTTCGTCTGCCAATGCTTTAAATCGAATCGTGAATCGTCCATCGGAATCTGTTTGTATTTCACCATGGCTGATCTCCTGGTTTGTATTTCGTAGAAACGGGCTTCTTACTCTTGCATTACTGTTATAATTTAAAATACGTGTTATATTAAATTTCAGTTTAGCACCATCAATACTATTTCCTGCCAATGCTCTGGCAAAGCCTGAAACAGTGATAGAATCATTCAAACGATAGCTGCCTTTTATCTTATCAAAAGCAATACTGAATTTTGGACGTTTATATTCTTCTACTGTAATTACTGTTTGAGAGGGTATACCATTCTTTGCTTTAGGCGCAGATTCAATTCTAAATATTCCGGTGAGTACATTTTGTGGCAATTCAAATTGTCCGTTAAAAGAGCCGTAATTGTTGATCAGGAATTTTTTAGTGGATATTATTTTCCCGTTAACATCTTTCAGGTTTATAGAAATAGAATCTTTCCATATATACAATTTGCTGAGCTGTGTTTTAGGATCTTGTGTTATGGAAATGCCTTTAAAAAATACGGTTTGTCCTGGTCTGTATATGGCACGGTCTGTAAAAAAGAATACCCTGCTGATGGTCGTTTCAAGACTATTTACCATACTGTCATTTAAAGTCTCGGGATCAAAAGAATTATCAGGTGAACTATAATCAGGCTCTCTAAAATTCAATTTGTCGTTGGCGGTAGTAAACAGATAGCGATAACTATTTGACCCGTTATTAGGTTCAAATCTGAAATATCCGTTTTTGTTGGTTGTTTTAACCCCTACGGTGTCATCGATCATTTTTCTTAATCGGTTAATGAGTTGCTGTTTTAAGATGGTCACTTTAACACCTTCCATCGGTGTTCCCGTTTCTCTGTTCAATACAAAAAAATCATTTTTGTTTTTAATATAGCTGATATTGGAAACATGAATAAAAGAGAGGAACAGATTACTGGTGCTGTCGTTAAAATCATTTTTATTACTGCTGAGTAATGCATATTCTCCAACCGGTAAACCATCTATTTTTATTTCAGCCGAATGTGTCTGGTAATCTTTATTTTCAGGCAGTTTAAATGATTCTGATCTGAATACCTGTAAAGACTTCGCCAACTTCCAGTACGTGGAATAATTGTTGTTAGTTCGGATACTGTCGTTATTATCTATCCTGATGATTCTTATAAATAGTTTTTCTGAATTACGATAACTCGCTAATATTCTGAATGGTTTATAAGGAACATTGATCTTTTCTGTTTCGAGTCT
Source organism: Chitinophagaceae bacterium (assembly GCA_947372235.1). Taxonomy (GTDB): domain Bacteria; phylum Bacteroidota; class Bacteroidia; order Chitinophagales; family Chitinophagaceae; genus Sediminibacterium. Next base: position 1,779 of record CANBSW010000091.1, read on the forward strand.
CAATGTTTTTGTATTGATCTCGGCCGATAAATTTCTCAACTCATCAATGTTGCTATTTCCTTCCTTACAGGATTCAAGTGCTTTTTCTATGATGGATAGCGCTTTTACATAGCCATAACGGTTAGTGGTATCGCCAAAGGGTTGGTAGTTATGTGCCTTATCTGCTTCCAGTTTTGCCAGTAAGAGCCAAGCCTTAGCAATTAGAGGATGCGATGGATTTTGATTGATCAGTTCCTGTAAAGTATTTTGATAAACAGATTCCTTTTCAGCATTACTCATTTTTCCATACACCCATTCTATCCGCTCCAGATCTATCTGAATAAAAGCATCTTTATTGTTGTCGTTTTTATGAAACTCCATCAATTGCTGATACAATTGTAAACCCTGCCATTTGGGAGCACTGCTGTCGTTTGATACAAATCGGGTAGATAAAAAAACATTGGCAGGTACTAACATATTCTTATCAGTAAGAATATAGGAAGCAACAGGAAATAAACCACCCATATTTTCATTACCAAAATAATCCAATGCTTCGTGTGCCAGCAAATCATACATAGTAGGTCGTAATGAACGGCTATTTCCTTTGATCAGTGCGGGTTCATATGGTTCAATATTTGTTTGTTGTAACTGTTTTTTGTTTTGCAGGGATAGCTGGTATGACTTAGCAATTGCATTTGAAAAATCCTGAGTACCCCAGGTCGTCATATCTTCTTTAATAAAATTGATGGTTGTTTTTCGATTGTAGATATTCCATTGATGAAGAGAGAAATAATTTCGGTATTGCTTAGCCAGTAATACATAAAGAATTGCTTTCACTGTTTCATCAGATGCCGATGCGATCTCCTGTTGCAAGAAAAGTATCGTTTTGTTTTGATTTTCTGCACCGATATTTTCTTCCAATGCATTTTGATAGATCAGGCTTTTAATTACCTGACCCGACATTTTTTTTTCTTTTGCCTGTTGATAGATCAGCTTTACTTTTTCGAGGGCCGATCTGGTTAGATTTTTCTTCAGGATCAACGTATCTATTTCCTGCCACTCCTTTTGAAATCCGTTGTCTGAATTTTGTGCATGCAGGTTAACAGACAGAAACAATATAAACAGGATACATAAATGTCGTAGGGTCATTGGTCTGATTTTCATTGAACGGATATTGCTATACAAGGATGCTATACCTCAGTTTTATACACACAAGATACCGCCTCTTAACAAAATATTGTAATGTGTTAGATGCTGCAGATAGGTTAGGGCATAAAAAATCCCGGTAAGTGATCTTACCGGGAGGTCTATATCTATTCCTTGTATTATTTTTTCAGGATGGCTGCCATTGTTTTACCGATATCTGCGGGACTGGCTACTACTTCAATACCACATTCTGTCATGATCTTCATTTTGGCAGCAGCGGTATCTTCAGCACCACCAATAATCGCACCGGCATGGCCCATACGGCGACCGGGAGGGGCGGTTTGTCCGGCAATAAATCCTACTACCGGTTTTGTTTTATTTTCTTTGATCCAGCGTGCCGCATCTGCTTCCATACTTCCACCAATTTCGCCGATCATGATAATTCCATCGGTTTCAGGGTCGTTCATCAATAATTCAACCGCTTCTTTGGTTGGGGTTCCAATAATGGGATCTCCACCAATTCCAATAGCAGTGCTGATGCCTAAACCGGCTTTCACCACCTGGTCAGCAGCTTCGTAAGTAAGGGTTCCACTTTTTGAAACGATACCGATACGACCTTTTTTAAAGATAAATCCGGGCATGATACCCACTTTAGCTTCTTCGGCTGTAATTACACCGGGGCAGTTTGGCCCAATTAAACGGGTGTTTTTACCCAACAGGTAGTTCTTAACTTTTACCATATCCTGAACAGGAATACCTTCTGTGATACAAACCACCAGTGAAATACCGGCGTCTGTAGCCTCCATAATGGCATCGGCAGCAAATGCCGGCGGAACAAAAATGATACTTACGTCAGCACCTGTTTTGGCCACTGCATCGGCAACTGTGTTAAATACAGGCCTGTCCAGATGGGTTGTTCCTCCTTTGTTTGGGGTTACACCACCCACCACATTGGTTCCGTATTCGATCATCTGGGTTGCATGAAAAGTACCTTCTGTACCTGTAAAACCCTGTACAATGATCTTCGAGTTTTTATTTACTAATACTGCCATGGTAAATGTTTCTGTTATTTTGAAATTCGCGGCAAAAATAGGTTAAAAGTATATAGGGTTTGGGGTTTGGAGTGTAAAGTTTGGAGTTTTTTCATAGTTTGAGGGAATCCTGCAATTTTTTTCGATTCGGGTTAATACGCAAAAAAGCCGGATATTATCCGGCCTCTCTTTTTAACTTGCCTGCTGCTATCCATTTGCCTTCTTAGCTTTGTGAATTTGTCTTTGAGCTCTTTTGATAGGGTGTTTTACGCCATCTGCTTTCAGATCCTTTGCATCTTTCCGCATTTCTTTCTTGTCGGCCTTAATGTCTTTTGTTATTTCTTTGGCTTCATCTTTATCACCTTCTTTTAATTCTTTTTTACGTTCTGCTTTGTCCTTGCGAATATCGCGGGCATCTTTTCGCAGATCCTTCATGTCAGATTTTTTGTCAGTGGCAGGGGCCGTTGTTTGAGCCATTGCGCTCATTGAAAAAAGAAATGCTGCAAACGAAACGAAGAGGATCTTTTTCATAACTAAGTTTTTAAGGTTTTAATGTATAATCAATAGACTCCCCCGTGTAATAAAAGTTTATTTGGCTGATTTTCGCCTTTAGTTATTTAAATGTTAAAGACCGATAAACATCAGTTGTTTACCGGTCTTCATATTACTTGTGACGTGTAACAATATCAGAGTTTATAAAACAGTTTACTGTCGATTCCTTTTTGTGCACTTACTTTCAGATAATAAGGTCCATGTGGCAAAAACTCTGTTGCAATTTCAATCATATTATTACCTGATAACAGTGTTTTTTTCAAAGTCAATCTTCTGTTTCCGTATGCATCATATATGGCTATTTCTGCATCAGTATTGCTGTTCCGGCTGTAAATGGTTGTTATCATTCTAGTTACAACTGGATTTGGATTTATACTGATAATTTTCACATAATCAACAACCGATTGTGGTTTTGTAGTAGTATCCGATATAGTTATTTCTTTACAAACTTTCGCTTCACAACCGTATACTGTTTTTATCTGCAGACAGGTATTGTAAGTTCCAAAGAAGCAGTATTCTTTTTCGGTTTTTAATTGATTACCGGCTAATGAACTGTTGTCACCAAAGTTCCAGATGCGTTGCATGATACTATCACCTGCTCCGGCTATAATCTGACTGCTGAATGTTACTTTTTTCTGGCTGATTGTGGTTGTATACTGAATATTCTGAGGGCAATCTTCAGGAAGCAGCGTAAATGTTGCACTTATATTACTTTCACATCCGCTTTTTGTTTTGATATATAACAAAACGGTATACTTTCCTGGTTTTGAATAATTGTGAACCGGCGAAATGGTATTTCCTTGCAGGGCAATCGTATTGTCTCCAAATAACCATATACGGCTTACAATACTATCAGTTACGGTACTTGCTTTTGCTGAACTGCTGTTGAAAGTTACTGTTCTGCCTTGCGCAGTGTAAGTAAATGCAGCTTTACAAGCAATAGGAACAACCGGCCCTGCAATTACAATCGCATTTTTAATTTTACTTTCACATCCATATTTTGTTTTGATTGACAGTGTTACATAATAAGTGCCAGGTTTTATATTCATGTTGCGCAGACTGATGGACGTATCCACTACATTTCCGTTCAATACATAGTTATGCGTGCTATCTGTGTAGGCCCAGGTGCGTGCAACAATACTATCGCCCGTTGTTGAGGAAGCAAATGAACCAGTACTATTGAATGTGATTACTGAATCTTTAATTGAATAAGTGAAATACGCTTTACAATCAAGGTCGTAGTAAGGTTTTGGGATTACAACAGGTATAGTAACCTTGCTTTCACAACCATACTTTGTTTTAATTACCAAGGTTACATAATAAGTGCCGGGTTTAATATTGGTGTTACGCAGGCTGATAGCTGTATCAGAAACATTTCCAGTTAATATATAATTGTGTGTACTGTCTGTATATGACCAGGTACGGCTGATGATACTATCACCTGCCATTGATGATGCTTTCGAATCACAACTACAGAACTGAATAGTAGAATCTTTGATGGTATAATCAAAAACAGCTTTGCAATTTGTAGGAATTACCGGCTTAGGTATTACAATAGCAAGAGTGTATTTACTGCTGCAACCAAATTTCGTTTTAATTACCAGATTTACATTATATGAACCAGGTTTAATATTCATTCCACGCAGGCTGAAGGATGTGTCAACAACATTGCCATTCAAAACTAAATTATGTGTACTGTCTGTATAAGACCATGTACGGCTGATGATACTGTCTCCCCTCGTTGAAGAAGCCTGCGATGCTGCACTGTTAAAATTAATTACCGAGTCTTTGATTGAATAATTGAACACTGCTTTACAATTGATTGGGATAACCGGTTTAGGAACAACCACTCCAAGTACGAATTTGCTTTCACAACCATATTTTGTTTTGATTACAAGATAAACATTGTATGTGCCTGGAAGGATGTTACGAATACTGATAGAAGTATCAATTATATTACCTCCTAAAGTTAGGTTATGAGTACTGTCTACAAAATACCAGATACGGCTGATGATACTATCGCCTGCAACTGTTGATGGCTTAGAATCGCCACTTCTGAAATAGATAGTTGAATCTTTAATGGCATAAGTAAATACTGCTTTACAATTAGTTGGAGTAACCGGTTTAGGAACAACTACTCCAAGTACGAATTTGCTTTCACAACCATATTTTGTTTTGATTACAAGGTAAACATTGTATGTGCCCGGAAGAATATTACGGATACTCATTGAAGTATCGATCACATTACCACCTAAAGTCAGGTTATGAGTGCTATCTATAAAATACCATGTGCGGCTGATGATACTGTCACCGGAAATAGTAGAAGGTTTTGAATCACCACTCTTGAAATAGATGGTTGAATCTTTGATTGTATATGTAAATACTGCTTTACAACCGGTTGGAATAACTGGAGCTGGTATTACAATAACCAATGTATACTTACTTTCACAACCTAGTTTTGTTTTGATAACGAGGTATACATTATACGTTCCGGGTTTAGAAAATTTATGCGAAGGGTCAATAATATTTCCTGATTGAGAAATACCGGTTGAGCCATCTGAAAAATACCATGTGCGACTGATGATGCTATCACCCTGTGTTGCAGATGCTTTAGAATCAGCACTGTTAAATTGAACTGTTGAATCTTTAAAAGTATAAGTAAAAAAAGCTTTACAACTGGTTGGTACAGGTGAGGTTCCCGGAATTGAATCTCTTACTGAAATAGAAATGCAATACTGTTTTTCACAACCCTTTACTGTTCTTACACTAACACAAACATTATATACTCCTGTATCTTTATAAACTTTCAATGGGTTGATCTGATTGCCATCTAATGAAGTTCCATCACCAAAATTCCAGATGCGCTGAAAAATACTATCACCCAGCGCAGTAGTGCTTTGGCTACTGTTGAAACGTATTTGTTTAGGGGCAACTCTCTCAGTAGTGATCATCGCTTGTACACTACAGGCATTGGTTGAAGGAGTAAATGCAACTGTTTGGCAGTAACTGCTCTGGCAACCTCTTTTTGTGGTAATAATGAGACAGGCATTGTAAACACCCGGCTTACTATACAAGTGTGTAGGATCAACAATATTACCTGTCATAGCAGGAGTTGAATCACCAAATGTCCAGGTACGTGAAATGATCGTATCTCCACTGATGGTTGAACATCCCGCTGCATTGAATTTTATTCCGGTTGCAGCTGATGTATAAGAAAATGCAGCTTTGCAACTAACAGGAGTAGTATTGAGTGGACCGCAAATAATAAAATTACTTTCAACCTGATTTGGGGTTGAAAATACAGTAGGGTAGTTGGTGATTTTTAAACCATTACAACTCTCTACAATAATGGCTAATTTTCTGATATCACCATTGCAGGTTAAAGTATCAATATAAAAACCATTGGGATTGGTTACAACTGTATGAGATAAGATACAGCCATTATTACTGCTGTCTGTACTGTATATCTTTACGGTTCTGTTCGCAACAGGATTATTGGCAGAATCTTTTACGGTTCCTTTTACGATCACTGTATTGGCAAACAGCTGGCTCTGTAAAAAGAGGCAAATTAAAACGGTGGCAATACGTAGAACTTTTTTCATAAAATATTGGTTAACTGTTAAACTTAGATACCCAGCTAATTCTGAGTGCAGCCTGTCTTCTTATATTTTTTTAACAGATTCTTTGGCATAAAATCAATTTTCGCCAGATGAAATTGTGTAAGCATTTGTGAATCAAATGATTTGCTCCGAAACCTTATTTATAACAAGCATGCTTGTATTTGGCCGCCAATCCCTACTTTTGCGCCTGTCCGAAAGGGCATTACATTTAAAACTTACACAATGGCAACAACATCCGACATCAGCCGTGGCATGATCCTTAAATTAGACGGCAGCTTATATTCTGTAGTAGAATTTGGCGAAAACAAAACAGCACGCGCCGCTGCAAAAGTTTGGGCCAAACTGAAAGGCGTAGATAATAAACGCTCTATTGAAAAAACCTGGAACAGCGGTGAAAATATTTTCCCGGTGCGTGTAGAGAAAAAAGCATTCCAGTTTTTATATAAAGATGATACAGGTTATAACCTGATGAACAACGAAACTTTTGAGCAGATCGCCCTCGCTGAAGAAATGATCGATGCTCCCCAGTTTTTAATGGATGGTTCTGAAGTATTTGTATTTATTAATACAGAAACCGAACAGCCAATTGGCGCAGAACTTCCTGAAAAGATCGTTTTAAAGATCACTTATTGCGAACCTGGTCTGCGTGGCGATACCGCTACCCGTGCCCTGAAAGCTGCTACCGTTGAAACCGGAACCACAGTTATGGTGCCTTTATTTGTAGAAGACGGAGAATTGATCAGGGTTAATACCAAAGATGGTTCTTATGTGGAAAGAGTGAAAGAAGCGAAGTAAGTCCCCACTAGTCTCACCCCCCAGCCCCCTGAAGGGGGAGTTAGTGAAGAAATACTCAAAAAGAAATGCGGATCATTAATTGATCCGCATTTCTTTTTGAGTAAACCATATTAACTCCCCCTTTAGGGGGCTGGGGGGTGTCGGGGCTAATAAAGAAAATCCCCATTTTTATCAAAAAAAGGCTATTTTGCTCCACTATTTGACCAAAAATAACCGTTTTTACCCCTAAAACCTGCCATTTATGGACTTAAAGCAAATTCACGAATTGATCAAAATCATCAATAAAAGTAATATTGGTGAAATAAGTATAGAAGATAAAGATGGTAAGGTAACCATCAAACAAAAAGAAGATGCGGTAGTTACTGTTGCTGCTCCTCAAACCCAGGTTTATACTACTGCTCCGGCCCCAGCTGCTCCTGTAGCTGCTGCACCGGCAGTTCCTGCGGCTCCGGCTCCTAAGGCTGATAATCTGGTAACCGTTAAAAGCCCAATGATCGGCACATTTTACCGCCGTTCATCTCCTGATAAACCTATTCTTGCAGAAGTTGGTACCGACATCATTCCCGGTAAAGTGGTTTGTATCATAGAAGCCATGAAACTGTTCAACGAAATTGAAAGTGAGATCAAAGGAACTATTGTAAAAGTATTGGTGGAAGATGCGAGCCCGGTTGAGTATGATCAGCCTTTGTTCCTCGTAGAACCTGCGTAGATAATTTGAAAATGTGGCAATTTGAAAATTTGAAAATGGATTTCACATCATTCTCAATTCATTCAAATTTGGCCATCTCATTTTCAAATTTTCAAATTTTCAAATTTTCAAATTAACTGCATGTTCAAAAAAATATTAATTGCCAATCGCGGTGAAATTGCCTTACGTGTAATACGTACCTGCCGTGAAATGGGTATTAAAACTGTAGCTGTTTATTCAACAGCTGATAAAGACAGCCTTCATGTAAAATTTGCAGATGAGGCGGTTTGTATTGGTAAACCGGCCAGTGCCGATTCTTACCTGAATATTCCTCATATCATGGCTGCAGCCGAGATTACCAATGCCGATGCTGTGCATCCCGGTTATGGTTTTCTGGCTGAGAATGCAAAATTCTCTCAGATCTGTGCCGATCATGGCATTAAGTTTATTGGGCCAACACCTGAGATGATCAATAAAATGGGGGATAAGATCACGGCAAAAGACACTATGATCAAAGCCGGTGTTCCTGTGGTTCCCGGTGGAGAAGGTTTGTTGGAAAGTATTGAGCAGGCCAAAACGCTCGCAAAAGTAGTTGGTTATCCAGTTATCCTAAAAGCAACCGCTGGTGGTGGTGGCAAAGGAATGCGTGTGGTTTGGGAAGAAAGCGAAATTGAAAAAGCCTATACAACCGCCAAACAGGAAGCTGCCGCCTCATTTAAGAATGATGGCATCTATATGGAGAAATTTGTAGAAGAACCCCGTCACATAGAAATACAGATCGCCGGTGATCAATATGGTAATGTTTGTCATTTAAGTGAGCGTGATTGTTCTATTCAGCGACGTCATCAGAAATTGGTAGAAGAATCACCCTCTCCTTTTATGACGCCGGAGCTTCGCCAGAAAATGGGAGAAGCGGCTATTAAAGCTGCATCTGCCATTAATTATGAAAGTGTAGGAACGATCGAATTCCTTGTAGATAAACACCGCAATTTCTATTTCATGGAGATGAATACCCGTATCCAGGTAGAACATTGTGTTACGGAAGAAGTGGTGAGCTTTGATCTGATCAAAGAACAGATCAAAATTGCCATGGGCGAAAGAATTTCCGGAAGAAATTATGAACCACAAATGCATGCCATTGAATGTCGTATCAATGCAGAAGATCCATACAATGATTTCAGACCATCACCAGGAAAGATCACTGTATTGCATACACCCGGCGGACATGGTGTTCGTGTAGACAGTCATGTATATGCAGGTTATGTAATTCCTCCCTATTACGATTCAATGATCGGCAAACTCATCACCGTTGCACAAACACGTGAAGAAGCCATCAATACCATGTACCGCGCTTTGAGTGAGTATATTATTGAAGGAGTAAAAACCACGATTCCTTTTCATTTGCAACTGATGCAGAACGAAGATTTCAGAAAAGGAAATTTCACCACCAAGTTTTTGGAATCGTTTAAGATGAAGTAATCAGATGGTTGAAATAATATAGCCGCAGATTCGCAGATTTATTTTTTTAATCTGCGAATCTGCGGCTTTTCTTTTTGCGAGTATTTTTTCGCCACAGATTACACAGATTAACACAGATTTTTTTCAGCATCATCTGTGCTAACCTGTGAATCTGTGGATACTTTTTTTACAATTTATTCTGCTCAAAAAATATAGCAGCATTCTCAATCTGCTCATCACTCAATCCAACAACTTTAAATCTTCTTACTCTTTCCGCATACATCGCCACTGTTTTGCGGATCCTGCTAAAATCAGTTTCGGGAATTGCTGAAATAGTTACGGATTCTTTCTGTTTCCAAACTTCTATTTCAAAAACACCATCGGCTTGCCGTCCGTTAATCCCTAATTTATCAATCAATGGTTTTCTGTATTTGGCTTTGTATTGCAATATGGCCCTTGGTGCAGGCATAGTATCAAATACATGGTTTACAGTAAGTATAGTAATGGAACAGGACTGTGCCCCGCCTGATTTCTCTTTTTTATAATCTACCAATCCTTTTACCTGGTCAGCTGCAAGAAAGGCTTTGTATTTTTTGGTTACTTCCTGCTGCAGTTCGCCGGCTGTTGCATATACTTCATTGGTATTGGCATCTATCGTTTTCTGTTGCTGTCTTGCCCAAAAATCTATTTCCGCAATTTTATCCGCCTGTTCAGTGTTGATCTTTATTCTTTTGATCAGTTCCGGTTTGTCGCAATAGCCAAATAATTCCCGATGTTCTTCCGGTGTCCATTTATCCTGAGCGATTACATGAGAAGAACAGAAAAATAAAAATAGAAATGAATACAGTTTGATGACAGTATTTCTTTTCCCAAATAAAAATTGATTGTACGAATGATTTTGCATGATGTATTTTTTCTATCCTGAAATTACAATAACTGCGGCATACACAAAATAAAACGGCGCCTCTAAAGAAGCGCCGTTATTATTTTTAACAGTGTCAATTATTTCTGCCCACCGCCTTGACGTCCACCACCGCCACCTGGGCGCTGTGACATAGCTTCCATTACTTTTTTAGTAAGGTCAGCTCCAATTGATTTTTCAAGTCTTTTCGCTCTCGCTTCATTCGCTTCTTTCATTTTAGCTTGTCTTTCTTCCGGAGGAGTATCTCTGGTCATTCCGCCCATAAAAGACCGATCAGAAAATACCGCAACAACTGAATCAACCTGAACATCACTCAGGCCGCCGATTGCTTTAACTCTTTCTTTCATCGCTGCTGCACGTGCTGCAGGATCTTGTTGTCCACCACCGCCACCACCTGGAGGCTGAGCCATTAATGTTGACATTGAGCAGCAAAGAATTACCGCTACGAGTGCAATTACTTTTTTCATACAGGTACGTTTTATTTTTTTAATGATTGTATAGGAAAAATAAGACTTTTGATTTTCACTTCCCAAGTATTTTCGGTGGGCGGCTTGCTATAGTCGGCATTTCAGTGTTAATGTTTTACATGAAAGATTAAAAAAAGCTAAACAAGTAAGTGTAAATCAATAAAAAACAGCAAATCAATACACTTTCCTCAAACTGGAGCTGACTTATGTCTTGTTCATCTGTTTCATAACTTATTCATGTTGACTGCCTATCCTGCAATGACGGTTGGCCGTGATTGCTGCAAGCTTCGCGAAGCAAACTCTGGTTTGGTTTGCCGAGGGAAGGCGGAAACAGAGAGTGTTTGCTTGTTCTTTTTTTGCGTGTATACCTAACCTACACAACACAGATTGCTTCGTGCCTCGCAATGACGCCCTTCATCATTCCTTGCTTATCTGTTCAAAAAAAAATAACCCCGTTCCTAAGAATAAGAACAGGGCTATTATTGCTCAAGTCAAAAAGTAATCTTAACGCAAAAACAGCATTTCGCGGTATTTAGGCAGGGTCCAGATCTCATCGTCTACCAAATGTTCCAGCTTGTCTACATGGTAACGGATCTCATCAAAGAACGCAGATTTCACCTGGCTTTCATAAGCGATGGCTTTGGTGCGGGTATCTTCAATGTTGTTTACAATTTTACGCGCTTCTACCATTGCATGTACTTTGGTATGCACAATCTGAATATGTGCGCTTACTTCTTTCAATAAAGAAAGCTGGCTTGCATATGTGGTTTCATCCAATCCCGCTGCTTTTAACCCGTTGATGTTTTCCAGTAATACATTCTGGTATTTAACAGCGTTTGGTAAAATATGGTTTACTGCCAGATCTCCCATTACACGGGCTTCGATCTGTACTTTCTTGATGTATTTTTCCAGTTCAATCTCATGTCTTGCTTCCAGCTCTGTATGAGAGTAAACACCATTAGATTCGAACAGTTTTTTAGCTTTGTCAGAAACCATTGCATCCAATGCAACCGGAGTTGTTTTCAGATTTGGTAAACCACGGCGCTCAGCTTCATGGTGCCATTCGTCGCTGTAACCATCTCCTTCAAACAATACATTCTTGCTTTCAACAATGTATTTCTGAATTACATGCATGATCGCTATTTCTTTCTTATCACCTTTTTCGATCAGGGCATCCACATCTAATTTAAATTTCTTCAAAGTATCTGCCATGATGGTGTTCAATACTGTCATAGAGATCGCACAGTTTGCAGAAGAACCTACTGCACGGAACTCAAACTTATTACCGGTAAAGGCAAAAGGAGAAGTACGGTTACGGTCTGTATTATCCAGCATCAGTTCAGGAATACTGCGATGCAGGTCTAATTTAAGGATTGCTTCATCCTGCTCGTCGAATTTGGTATTAACTCTGGCTTCAACATCAGACAATACTTTAGAAAGGTATTGACCTACGAATACAGAGATGATAGCCGGAGGAGCTTCGTTAGCACCTAAACGGTGGTCGTTTTGTGCGGATGCAATGGCTGCACGCATAATATCTGCATGATCATGAACCGCTTTGATGATGTTCACAAAGAATGTAAGGAACATCAGGTTGGTCTTTGGCGTTTTACCTGGTGCTAATAAGTTAACACCCGTATCAGTTGCCATACTCCAGTTATTGTGCTTACCGGAACCGTTGATGCCTGCAAATGGTTTCTCATGCAGTAACACTACCAGTTTATGACGCTTTGCAACACGGCTCATAATATCCATTAACAGGGCATTATGGTCAACCGCGATATTTACTTCTTCAAAAATAGGAGCACACTCAAACTGAGCAGGTGCAACCTCATTGTGACGGGTACGTAATGGAATACCCAGTTTATAACACTCCTGCTCATAATCACGCATAAATGCATATACTCTTTCAGGGATGGATCCAAAATAATGGTCTTCCAGCTGCTGGCCTTTTGCAGGAGCTGCACCGAAAACGGTACGACCGCACTGAACGAGGTCGGGACGGGCATTCACCAGAGATTCATCGATTACAAAGTATTCCTGTTCCCAACCGAGGGTAGCAGTTACTTTGGTAACATTCTTATCAAAGTAGTTACAAACTTCTACTGCCGATTTATTCAATGCTTCCAATGCTTTTAGCAATGGAGCTTTATAGTCTAATGATTCACCTGTATATGAAACGAAAATCGTTGGGATACAAAGGGTTTTTCCTTTACCGATCTCAATGATAAAAGCAGGAGAAGAAGGATCCCATGCAGTATAACCACGAGCTTCAAAAGTTGCACGTAAACCACCACTAGGGAAAGAAGAGGCATCCGGCTCCTGTTGGATCAAAGCGGCTCCGTCAAATTCTTCAATGGCGGTACCATCACTTTTTAAAGTAAAGAAAGAGTCATGTTTTTCAGCTGTTGTACCTGTTAATGGCTGAAACCAGTGTGTATAGTGAGTAACACCTTTACTCTCGGCCCAGGCACGGATGCCGTTGGCGATCTGGTTAGCTACGATACGGTCAATTTTCTTACCACCGCGGATACTGGTAATGAGGCTTTTATAGGCTTCATCACTCAAAAATTCGCGCGCAGTTTTGATCGTAAATACGTTTTCATTAAAAATGGCGGTAATTTTCGAACTGGCAGAATCCGGAACCCCGCTCGCTTCATTGGTAATGTTACCAATCGCTGTAAATCGTAAAGACATAAGGTTAAGTTTTTTTGACAAACCAAAAATAAGCCTAAAATCTTCAAAAAATCAAGTCTAAATTATTTTTTATCTTAAAAAATGGCAAAAATGTGCATAAATTAATACATAGAATTTATTTTAATTTGATTTTTTCTAATTTTTTGACCTTTTTCAGGCTACTTTACTAATTACATAATCGATTGTAACAAATCTTATTTCTATCCGTTACAACCACATAATCAACTAATCAAACCCTATTGTCATGAAAAAATTACTTGTTGTTATTGCTGTTTTAGCCAGTTTACAGTCGATTGCCCAATGGCCCTGGGAGAAAGTAGAAGGGAACGGCCAGTTAAAAAAAGAAAACAGAAATACCGGAAACTATACATCTATTGCATCATCAGGATCCTGGGATGTAATGATAGCATATGGAGAAAGCAACAGTTTGCAGGTAGAAGCAGATGAAAACCTGTTACCTTATATAGAAACACAGGTAGAAAACGGGCGTTTGTCTATCAAATCGAAAAAAAATGCCAACCTGCGTTCTAAGAATAAGATTACTATATATGTATCAGTAACTAAATTAACCGGTGTGTCTTTATCGGGAAGCGGGGATATTATCGGGAATGGAAAGTTTGATAATGACGGAAATACATCTTTCAAACTTTCCGGATCGGGTTCAATCAAAATTGCTTTTAATAAGATCGCAAAAACAGAGGTAACCATTTCGGGTAGTGGAAATGTTCGTTTATCCGGAACTTCCGGTTCTGTGGCTGCACATATCAGTGGCAGTGGGAATGCGGACTGCAGTGAGCTTAACTGTGATGAAGTTAAAGCCAGCATTAGCGGCAGCGGTAATGTAAAAGTGAATGCCAACCGAAGTATTGAGGCGAGTATCGCAGGAAGTGGCAATGTATATTATAAAGGAGCCGCAACCGATATTCAAAAACATGTTTCGGGTAGCGGACGTGTGGTAAAATCCTGATTTTATCTCCCCATATATAAGAAGCCATCACAAAAAACGTGGTGGCTTTTTTGTTGACAGTACTCTGTAAAACTTCATCTTGCCTCTTAATTGTACTTTCTTACCTTCGCGCCATCATGGAAATAACCGTTAAAACCGCCGAAGAGCTCCGCCTTACTGCGGATGAATTTGAACTCATCAAACAGAAATTAGGCCGTACACCCAACTTTACAGAGTTGTGTACGTTCAGTGCCATGTGGAGTGAACATTGCAGTTACAAGAATTCGATCAAATGGTTAAAGACCTTACCGCGCGATGGTGGCCGTATGCTGGTAGCCGCGGGAGAAGAAAATGCCGGACTGATGGATATGGGTAATGGCTTTGGCGTGGTGTTTAAAATTGAAAGTCATAATCACCCAAGTGCCATTGAACCTTTTCAAGGAGCTGCAACTGGTGTGGGTGGAATTCAACGTGATATTTTTACGATGGGTGCAAGACCCATTGCATCATTAAACAGTTTACGTTTTGGAAACCTGAATGATAAAAAAACACAACGCCTGCTAAGTGGAGTGGTACATGGTATTGGCCATTATGGAAACTGTTTTGGTGTACCAACCGTTGGCGGTGAAGTTTATTTTGAAGATTGCTATCATACCAATCCATTGGTAAATGCCATGAGTGTGGGAATTATGCAGGCCGATAAAATGGTAAGTGCCACTGCATTGGGAACCGGTAATCCTGTATTCTTTGTAGGAAGCGCAACAGGTAAAGATGGAATTGGTGGTGCTTCTTTTGCATCAGCCAATATTACAGAAGAAAGTACCGAAGAATTACCAGCAGTTCAGGTGGGTGATCCCTTTCAGGA
>CANBSW010000092.1 GCA_947372235.1 Chitinophagaceae bacterium
CCGGGCTCAAATTGCTTTTCAATCAAAGCAGGTTCTGAACGATATAGTTCATTTAATTTTTTAACGCACTGTTTCATTCCTGCATGGCCGGGAAATTGCAATAATTCCCACTGTAATTCGCTTTTATAATTCCACTCACTGGTTGATCCAAATTCATCGCCCATAAATAACAACTTCGCACCCGGGTGTGTAAACATATATGTGTACAGCACACGCAGGTTGGCAAATTTCTGCCATTCATCTCCCGGCATTTTATACAACATCGGGCTCTTGCCATGCACTACTTCATCATGACTTAAAGGCAACATAAAATTTTCATCATAGAAATACATCATGCTGAATGAAAACTTATCCTGGTGAAATTGCCGGAACAACGGATCCATTTTAAAATAATCCAGTGTATCATGCATCCATCCCATCATCCACTTCATTCCAAAACCCAGTCCACCTTCAAATGTGGGGCGGCTGATCTTTGGCCAGTCGGTTGCTTCTTCTGCAATGGTTTGAATGTCAGGAAAATCGCGGTACAATGTTTCATTCAGATCGGTGATGAAAGCAATGGCTTCCAAATTTCCGTTACCACCGTATTCATTGGGTTCCCACTGACTGGCAGAACGGCTGTAATCGAGTCGCAGCATAGAACTTACGGCATCAACGCGGATACCGTCTGTATGAAACTGATCACACCAAAAACGGGCACTGCTGATGAGAAATGATTTTACCTCACCACGTTTATAATTAAATATATACGAGTTCCAATCCGGGTGATAGCCTTTGCGCATATCGGCATACTCGTATGTATGCGTACCATCGAACATGAAGAGTCCGTGAGCATCATAGGGAAAATGGGAAGGCACCCAATCCAATATCACACCAATACCTGCCAGGTGAAAAGCATCCACCATTGCCGCATAATCCTGTGGAGAACCAAAGCGCGATGTGGGTGCAAAATAACCCGTACCCTGGTAACCCCAGCTGCCATCAAATGGATGTTCCATTACGGGCATAAATTCTACATGTGTAAAACCCATTTCCTGTACGTAAGGAACCAATCTTTCTGTAATCTGTGCATACGTGTTATACGTTTCTTCATCATTTTTATCAGGCCGCATCCAACTGGCTAAGTGCACTTCATAAACTGAGTAAGGAGAACTGAGAGCATTGTGTTTTTTACGGGTCTTCATCCACTCTTCATCCTTCCATTCGTAATTGGTTTGCCAGGTGATGGATGCAGTGAATGGGCGCTTCTCCCAAAAATGTGCGAAGGGATCTCCCTTATCCAATTTGATTCCCTGAAAACCATGGATATGATATTTGTATGCTTCACCGGCACCAATATTGGGAATAAAACCTTCCCAGATCCCGGAATTATCCTGACGCACTTTTAACGGATGTGATTCTTTGTTCCACTCATTAAAATAGCCAACAACAGAAACAAATGTTGCATTGGGTGCCCAAACAGAAAAATAAGTACCCCATGTAGTAAGTACCTGTATTTGTTTGTTGCCAAAAAAATTATACAGGCTATAATGTGTACCCTGCTGGAAATTTTTTATGTCCTCATCAGAAAATAATGAGTAATTCCATACCGCCTGTTGCTGGTCAACAAAATGGATCTCTTCATATTTTTGAGCAGGCTCTTTTCCAACCTTTTTCTTTTTCTTATCTCCTGTATCGGAAATATTTTTTTCGTTTGAAGATGGTGTTAACAGATCGTTATCAGTTTCTGATGGCATAAATCGATGATTATCAAATGATAAATTTATTTAACATTAGTTTACAACTAATTTTTTAGTTTTCAGAACATTATTTATGGATTTTACATTCAGTTGCATCTACTACCTAACCTGCTGATAAATGAAAAAACTAACTGCTCTTCTAACATTGTTGTTCCTTTTTGCGTTGCAAACTGCATTTGCACAACAAAGTACTCTTAAAGGTAGTATAACAGATACCCTGAACAAACAAAATCTTTCAAATGCAGTAATCTCAGTTTTACGACCTAAAGATTCGGTACTGGTAAAATTTGTAAGAACAGATGCCCAGGGCAATTTTGAGTTGAAGAACCTGCAGGCAGGAAATTATATTCTGATGGTGACATATCCCAATTATGCGGATTATGTAGATAAGATAACCGTTGAACCAGGAAAGGATAATATACTTGGAAGTCTTCCACTAATTACCAAAGCTAAATTATTGGAAGAAGTGATTGTACGGCAACGGATAGGTGCCATTAAAGTAAAAGGCGATACAACGGAGTACAAAGCAGATAGTTTTCATGTTAGTGCCAATGCCGATGTTCAGGAACTGCTTCGTAAAATGCCCGGCATACAGGTAAACAGTAAAGGAGAAATAACAGCGCAAGGCGATAAAGTAGAAAAAATATTAGTGGATGGAGAAGAGTTTTTTAGTGATGACCCCGCTGTTGTAACCAAGAACCTGCGTGCAGATGCTGTTGATAAAATTCAGGCATTTGATAAAAAAAGCGATCAGGCTGTTTTTAGTGGTATTGATGACGGCATCAAAACAAAAACACTCAACATTCAATTAAAAGAGGATAAAAAGAAAGGCTATTTTGGAAAAGTGGAAGCAGGAACAGACTTTGATAAATACCGTTATGGAAAATTATTAGGCAATGCATTTAAAGGGAAAAGAAAAATTTCAGCCTACCTCACAACAGATAATACAAAGTTTGAAGGATTGAACTGGGACGACAGCAGAAACTATGGCGGTGATGCCAATGTAACCACAGAAATTGGCGATGATGGCAGTATTATGATGTGGGCAGGAGGTGATGATTTTAGCTATGGCAACGGTTTTCCAAATTCTACTACCGCAGGCCTTCATTTTAGCAATAAATGGGACAAGGATAAATACAACAGCAATAATACCTACCAATACAACAACCTGAATGTAACCAGCACCACCACCAGCAAAACACAAACTATTTTACCGGATACCAGTTTTGTGAATACTACTTCTCAGGCACAGGCGGGAGAAAAAACCAGGCATAAACTAACCAGCATTTACGAATGGCAGATTGATTCTTCCAGTTCATTAAAAATTACCGTGAAACCATCTTCTGTAAAGAGTTTAACAAGAACTGATTATCTGGGGCAGTCAATCAGCCAGAATGGTAAAGTGATCAACGAAAGTAACCGCAGTACCAATACCAATGATCAAAACAATACACTGAACAGCAGTATTTTCTGGCGCAAAAAATTTGCAAAAAAAGGCAGGACTCTCTCCATAAACACCGACCTCAATTTTAATAATCGTGAAGAGAATACACTGCTTTTGGCCGCCAACAGTTTCTTCGATCCATCGGGCAATCTCTCAAAACTGGATAATGTAGACCAGATGAAAGTGAATAAACAAACCACTTCCAGCATCAATACATTGGTTACTTATACTGAACCTTTGTGGAAGAATACTTTCCTTGTTTTAAATTATCGGCTAAACCTGAACCGCAATGACGCGGAAAGAAATACACTTTCGAAAAATTCGGGTGGTAAATATGAAAATCTGGTAGATACTTTGAGTAATCATTTTATTTTCAATACCACTGGGCAGCTGGGTAGTTTAAATGTTCGTTACAATGTGAAGAAACTCAATTTCTCTTTGGGCTCAGGCTTTGGGTCGTCTACCTATCATATGACAGATATCCGCAAAAACACCAACAGAGACGTAACTTTCAACACTTTTGTTCCGGCAGTTTCATTTAACTATTTGCCAAAACAACAGCGAAGGGTTTCATTTAACTATACCGGAAATACCCGTAACCCCTCGCTCCAGCAAATTCAACCCATACTGGATAATATAGATCCTTTGAATATTACGATTGGTAATCCTAACCTGAAACAATCATTCACGCATAATTTCAATTTCAGTGCATCTGATTATAAGGTTTTAAAAAGCAGAAGCATTTCTTTTAATCTGTATTACACCCTTACAGACAATGCCATAGCCAATTCATCAACTGTTGATAATTTTGGCAGAAGAATCAGCCAGGCCATAAATGTGAATGGAAACTATTCGGCCAATGCATCTATCCGTTATGGATTTGATCTTGTACCCTCATTAAATTTCAGCATTAATGCAGGACCTGGAAAAAACCGGAATGTAAACGTAATCAACGGCTTAACCAATATTACAGACAATACCAATATACGCATTGGTTTCAGTTCAGGATACTGGGCCGATAAATGGATTAATTTCTGGATCAATGTAAATGCAAGGGAAAATAAAAGCAGTTCTTCCATTCGTCCGGATGTAGTTACACAATACTGGTCGTATGATACCTATTCCAGCATCCAGTTAAAATTCAAGAAACAGAAACTGTATGCAAATATGGATCTGCAGGCAGAGCTTTATCAGAAAACAGCTGCATTTGCCAATCAGCAAAACACCTATATTTTCAGTCCATCCATCCGGAAAATAATTTCAAAAGATGATAAATGGGAAACCAAGTTTTTTGTAAACGATCTGTTTAACCAGAGCCGGAGTATCAACAGAAATATCACCAGTAATTTTATTTCTGAAACCACCAATCAAACCATCCAACGTTATTTCATGCTTTCCCTGATCTATAATTTTAGTAAAAATGGTAAACCTGCATCTAATGGCTTCTAATAAAAAAAACCTGTTGTTCATCGCTTTCAGCGTGATCATATCAGTTGCTTCTGCACAAACCCAGTTTATTACCAAGGGCCGTGTGGAGTATGAAAGAAAGATCAACCAACACAAACCATATGAAGATAGGACGGATGATATCTGGTTTAAAGAGTTGATAAAAGTCTATCCGAAATTTACAACGGATGTATTTGAGTTACGCTTTGATGATAAGAGATCAGTATACAAAATTGCAAAAGAGAATACATCGGATGTTAAATACCTGAATAATAATACAAAGCCAAACGGAACTGACGGGGTAGTTCAGGATCTTCAGACCAGAACAGTATCTACCCAAAGAGAGGTTTTTGAAAATACTTATATCATTAAAGACAGCTTGAGAAATTTAGACTGGCGCATTACCGATGAAACCCGCACCATTGCAGGCTTTGACTGCAGAAAAGCAGTAAGTAAAATATGCGATTCTGTTTATGTAGTTGCTTTTTATACAGACCAGATTGCGGTAAGCAGCGGGCCCGAAAGTTTTGGCGGATTGCCGGGTATGATAATGGAACTGGCGATTCCCCGTTTATACACAACATGGATAGCCAGCAAAGTAGAATTGGTGGAGCCTACGGCCGCACAATTAAACCCAACCCAAAAAGGGAAAAAAGTAAACTGGTTGGAACTGAATGGCGAACTGAAAGTGGTTACAAAAAGATGGGGAAAAGATGCTGAGCGTATGCTATGGACAATTTCTTTATGAAGCTATGAATACAAAATAAAAAAGGTGCCTTATGGGCACCTTTTTAGTAACATTTATCTTCTGCTATCTACCTGTCTTTCGTAACATTCACTGCCATCGGACCTTTCTGGCCTTCTTCCACATCAAATTGTACATTGTCGTTCTGTTGTACTTTTTCTTTCAGGCCTGTTGCGTGAACAAAATACTCTTTAGCGCCATCTTCAGATTTGATAAAGCCAAAACCTTTGGCCTCATTAAAAAATTTTACTGTTCCTTTTTGCATGATGTTGATTTTTATTTTTGTAATTCTAATATACTCATTTTTTGGGGAGCAATATTAAACTTCTCGCCTGTTACTGCACCGGTAATCACATCTTTACTTTTAGAAAACCCTGCAGTTCGTTCAGCAAACTTTGAAAATTCAACTGTTTTTTCTTTGTCGCCGGTATTCATTACACACATCACTGTTTGGTTTGCATCGTATCTGAAATAAACATACAAACCATCATTAGGCAGGTATTGCATCAATTTTCCTGTTTTTAATGCACTGCTTTGTTTACGATAATTGGCAAGCGTTTTCACGTATTGCTGCATATCTAATTCGGCCTCAGTTAAACCGGTTCCGGTAAATGCATTTTTCTGATCACCCTTCCATCCGCCCGGAAAATCGAGTCGTACCCAACCATCGGGATTTGATTCTCCCTTCATCAAAATTTCTGTTCCATAATACATTTGTGGAATTCCCCTACAGGTAAGTAACCAGGCTATACCCATTTTGGCTTTGGCTATATCTTCTTTCACGGTTGTGAAAAACCTTGTCATATCATGGTTATCCAAAAAGATCAGGTTGCGTGTGGGGTCTTTATAAATAATATCATTACTAAGCGTAGTATATAATTTGGTTACGCCTTCATTCCAGCCGAATGGCTGAGTTAAAGCAGGCTGGATACCATAAAACAATGCTTGAAAATCAATTGCACCCTGCAAATTATTTTTAAAAGGCAGGTCCATTTTATTCTCAACAAAATAAGCCTGATTGATCACACCATGCACCCAGTTCTCTCCAAAATAAGTGATCTTAGGATATTCATCACTTAACGCCTTATTACAACGGTTCATAAAAGGAAGATTGTTGTACAGGTAGGTATCGATACGCCATCCATCCACACCAAATTCTTCCACACTCCACAATGCATGTTGTATTAAAAAATTAGCAACATAAGGATTGGATTGATTGAGATCAGGCATTTCGGTAGTAAACCATCCATCTGCTGTTCGCTTGGCATCCTGCTTTGAAGCATATGGGTCGAATAAGGGCTGGTCTTTATAACTGGTTTGCGTAAATGTTGGCCATTGATGGTACCAGTCTTTCATGGGCGGATCCAGAAAAGTAAAATGAAATCTACCTACATGATTATACACCGCATCCTGGATCAGTTTCATGCCACGTTTATGCAATTCATCACTTAATTTTTTGTACTGTACTTCCCCCCCAAATCGGGGTTCAATTTTGTAATGATCGGTAAAGGCATAACCATGTTCGGTTCGGTTTGGCATATCGTTTTCCAGAACAGGTGTCATCCACAATGTAGTTACACCCATTTGCTGTAAATAGTCGAGATGATTGATCACACCCTGCAAATCGCCGCCATGTCTGTGATAAATTGAATCACGGTTAAGTGATTGATCACGCATTCCGGAAATTTTATCATTGCTTTCATCTCCATTACTAAAACGGTCGGGCATCAGAAAATAAATAAAATCTGCAGAGGTTACACCCTTTGCATAGCTGCTGCCATTGCCACTTCGTTTGGCTTTGAGAGGCCAGGCTACAGCGTGTGCTTTTGTGCCGGAAATAAACTCAATAATTACCTCTCCGGGTTTTGCATTTGCTGAGACAGTAATATCCAATGCAAAATATTTTCCATTTTCCAGACGGTTTATCTTAGTTAACTGTACACCGGGATAATTGATGCGAACATTCTCTTTATTAAATCCATCATATTCACCCCGAACTAAAATTTGCACTTTGTTCCAATGCATACCGGTAAACCAGTTGGTGGGATACAATTTTGCATATTGTGCATATGAAAATGAAACAACCAAACTAAACAGGGATAAAAAAAACAATCTCTTATTCATAACCTATTCTTTTTTCTCTTTAACAATCACGGCACAGGCTATTGCTGCTAAACATAAAAGACAACCTCCTATTTGTACTGCCAGTAACCTGTCGTTATGCAACACATTTTCCATGATCTTGCCAAAGAAAAGAGAGGCGAGTATTTCAGGCAATACAATAAAGAAATTGAAGATGCCCATATAAATCCCGATCTTGTTTTCGGGCAAACAGCCCGCCAGCATTGAGTATGGCATGGATAAGATAGAGGCCCATGCAATACCCACCAAGCCCATGGCAACATATAACATAGAAGGTTCGTGAATATGATTTACGGCAATCAAGCCGATACCACCTAATAATAAACAGGCTGTATGCGTGTATTTTTTTCCCAGTTTGGCAACCCAGAACGGAAGTGTGAATGAGAAGGCAAAAGTTACCAGATTTAAGATAGCAGAAGTGGTATTTGCATATTCCAATCCTTTGGTATATACATCGCTGCTGCCTTTAGGATCGCCACCGAAAATGGTAGCTGCAACGCCGGTGCTGTAATAGAACCACATCAGAAACAAGCCTGGCCAGGTTAAGAAATTCACAAGAGCCAATCTTTTCATCTGATCAGGCATATGAATAATAGAAGAAATAATTTCTTTTACTCCTCCTCCAATTCCTTTACTGGATTCGTTTGCTTTCTGTTTCCAGTCGGGATCTGCAGGTGGGTATTCTTTGCTTTTAAAAACCGTATACAAAACAGATACTAAAAAAACTGCTCCGCCGATATAAAAGGAGAGCATGATGTTTTGCGGAATGGCTCCGCCTGATTTATCTCTCGAAACACCAAACCATTCCACTAATTTTTGAGGAAGATAACCTGCTACAAAAGAAGCCAGACCAATAAACATACTCTGCATCGCAAAACCAAATGGCCTTTGTTTTTCATCTAAATTATCAGCAACAAATGCACGGAATGGTTCCATACTGATATTGATACAGGAATCCAGGATCCATAAAGTTCCTGCTGCCATCCAGATCACAGAAGCATTGGGCATGATAAATAAAGCCAGTGAACTTAAGATGGCACCAATCAAAAAATAAGGGCGGCGGCGACCGAGTTTGGGGTGCCAGGTTCTATCACTCATATACCCGATGATCGGCTGTACAATCAGGCCCGTCATAGGTGCGGCCAGCCATAAGCCGGGAATTTGTTCTGGTGAGGCACCCAGGTATTCATAAATAGCACTCATGTTTCCCATTTGCAGGCTCCAGCCAAACTGGATCCCAAAGAAACCGAAACACATATTCCATATTTGCCAGAATCCGAGGCGGGGCTTAACACCGGTATAACTTGTTGACATAGCAATCGTTTAGTAGTAACGTGTACAAAATACACGCACTCTAAAATACAATAAAAAAACATCCCCGAAGGGATGTTTTAGAAAAGTTATTTACGAATAGAAAAGCCTGCAGCTATCAGCTAACTGCTAACAGCTTCCTCAGATCACAAATCCATCAGGTAATACTGCCGTTTTCTTAACCACTACAATCCCGTCTTTTACAGTATACAATGCATGGTCTGTATTGGCCAGATGCGGGCCGCCATTAATTCGCACATCATTACCAATACGGCAATTCTTATCAATAATGGCATCTTTAATATAACATCTTTCACCAATACCAATTTTAGGAAGACCATTTCTGGCATTGTTTTCCATTTCTTCAAGGGTTTCGTAGTAATCATTACCCATGATATAAGTACTTACAACAGTAGTACCATGTCCAATTCTTGCACGAATACCCACCACACTTTGTTCTATACGGCTTGCATTGATGATAGAACCTTCTGCAATAATTGTTTTCTCTAAAGTAGTACCACTGATCTTAGCAGGCGGTAACATTCTTGCACGACTGAAAACAGTCTTTGTATTATCAAACAAATTGAAAGGTGGAACATCCTGTGTTAAAGCAAGGTTAGCTTCAAAGAAGGACTAGATATTTCCGATCTCGGTCCAGTAACCATCATACTGGAAGCTCTTCACTTTATAATGTGCAATTGAATCAGGAATGATCTCTTTTCCGAAATCAGTTGCAGCAGGGTGTGCTGTATTCAACAGATCATATAATACCTGTTTACTGAAAACATAAATCCCCATTGAGGCAAGATAATTTCTTCCTTCTTTTTGCATATCGGCACCAGTATCACTGGTCCAATCGGGCAAAAGATCTTTCTTGGGTTTTTCGATGAAGGATGTGATATAATTATTCTCATCTGTTTTCAAAATACCAAACTCAGGAGCATCGCGATCATTCACCGGAATGGTAGCGATAGAAATATGTGCGCCACTTGATTTATGTATTTCCATCATTTCAGCAAAATCCATCTGGTATAACTGGTCACCACTCAGGATCAGGATGTATTCAAATTCCATATTGGAGATATGGCGAAGCGATTGTCTTACCGCATCCGCTGTTCCCTGAAACCAACCCGGATTATCCGGCGTTTGTTCTGCAGCAAGAATATCTACAAACCCCGAACTGAACGCACTGAAATGATAAGTATTCTTGATGTGTTTGTTTAATGAAGCAGAGTTAAACTGCGTTAATACAAACATCCGGTTAATACGGCTGTTGATGCAGTTACTGATTGGAATATCTACCAACCTGTATTTGCCTGCAATAGGTACAGCCGGCTTGGAACGACTCACCGTTAATGGATACAATCTGCTGCCAGCACCACCTCCAAGGATTACGGCTACTACGGATTCTGAAATACTTTTCATATGGCTGTTTTGATTTTGAGTTAATAATATATGGCCTTCGTTATTGACCATACATTACTTATAATTGGTGCAACATACTTTTTTTATCGAATTAACAATCCCGCACTGTCTACTATTGAATACTCTCATACACTTTTGTGTACTCATCCACGGTACTTTCCCAGCTATGATCGATCTGCATCATATACTGGCGCATTTTTTGCATTTGGTCTTTGTCCTGATAAACAGCAACTGCCCTGCCAATTGAATAGTCCACATCAAATATAGTGGCATTGTTAAAACGAATACCAAAGCCATCTGTGTCTCCCATATCTACTACTGTATCCTGCAAACCACCGGTGCTTCTTACTATGGGAACGGTTCCGTAACGCATAGCATACATCTGGTTTAATCCGCAAGGTTCAACCCTGCTTGGCATTAACAGAAAATCTGCCCCGGCATACATTTTATGGCTCAGGGTTTCATCATATCCTATTACTGCATTAAAGATTCCTTTATAAGGCTCTACCATTTGTTGAAACTGCCATTCTACAGCAGTGTCGCCACTTCCCAATATCAGAAAACTTGCCTGTTCCTTTGTGCTGTAAATGGCGGATTTGATGGCATCGGGTAAAATTTCTGCTGCTTTCTCTCCTACCAATCGGCCAATGAAAACAAACAATGGTTTTTCTGGATCCAGTCCAAATTGTATACAAAGGGCTTCCTTATTTTTTTGCTTTCCTTTAGTAACCTCGGTAACCGTAAAATGTTCGGTAAGGTATTTATCCGTAGCGGGATCCCATACATCATTATCTATGCCATTCAATATCCCTAAGCATTTACCTTTCTCGTATTCAAATAATTTTTCGAGTCCGTTTGAATTAAACCTCAATTCATCCATATAACTATGGCTTACCGTAGTAACTTTTGAAGCGCATTTTACGGCCGATGCCAGTGGGTTGATAGAGTCGGCCCATTCTAGCATTCCTCTTTTCCAAAGATCCCAGCGGGGAATATACCGGCTTTTATCCCAGCCCATCCAGCCCTGGTATTGGGCATTGTGTATGGTGAATACAGATGGCACTAAATTGAGGCGTGTAAAATCGTAACAATACCTCATCATAAATGGAATAAGTCCGCAATGATGATCGTGGCAGTGTACCACATCCGGCTGGTGCTCCCAGCTGCTCATCCAGCTAACTACTGCTATCTGGAAGGCCGTGAAACGCTCACTGTCATCATCATATCCATATATTTTCTGTCTGTCCAGAAGACCATTGATATCAACCAGAAAAAGATCAAAGCCCAGTTTATTGGTTGACTCTTTAATAATGGTAAAATCGAAGAACCAGTTACCCAGATTGGCAGAGCCTTTGAAATCGACCGTCCATTCATTTTCATACAAGAATTTGGTACGGTACATGGGCATTACCACTTTGGCAATATGGCCGCTCTGGCATTGGTATTTTGGCAAAGCCCCAACCACATCGCCCAGCCCACCGGCTTTGGCTACGGGATAGCATTCGGCACTAACATGAATTATCTCCATCAAACTACTTTTGAGAAATTTGTTTTTCAAGTTAACAACTTAAATCGTTCCACCAAATTCTGTTTTTAAAATTTTTAGTCATTATTTTATTTTATTTTACAACCTAATTAAATATTGCCTGCCATGAGCCAACCTACAAAATGGTCACAATTTGGAACCCTGATCAGCGTGTTTTTTTTCTGGGGATTTGTAGCTGCCAGTAATGATATCCTGATCCCTGTATTTAAAAAAGCATTTGACCTTTCGCAAGCGCAGAGCCAGTTGGTTTCTTTCGCATTTTATGTTGCTTATACAGTGGGCTCACTTATCTATGTGGGTGTATCGAAATTGATTGGTAATGACCTGCTGAATACCATGGGTTATAAGAATGGTATTGCATTGGGATTGATCATCTCTGCAATTGGTACATTACTATTTTATCCTGCAGCTAACAATGGTTCGTTTACTTTGATGATCACGGGTCTGTTTGTGGTAGGGCTTGGTTTTTCGTTACAGCAAATTGCAGCCAATCCATTGGCTATTGTAATTGGTGACCCTAAAACGGGTTCACAAAGATTGAATATGGCGGGTGGCGTAAATAATTTCGGAACCACTATCGGACCATTGCTGGTAAGCTTTGCCATTTTTGGAAGTGTGAACAGTGGCTCAGGCATTGCCAGTATTGAGAGTGTAAAGACTCCTTACCTGATACTTGGTGTTGCCTTTTTATTAGTAGCAGTATTTTTCAAATTCTCATCCATCCCTAATAAAATAGATCTTGAAGAAGTTGCAGTAAAAGAAGCCGAAAGTGAAGAGAAAGTATTGCACCGCTCATCTGCATTTAGCTATCCGCAATTGATACTGGGTATGATCGGGATCTTTGTATATGTGGGCGTAGAAGTATCTACAGCCAGTAATCTGCCGGAGTATATGAAGCAGCACATGAACATTCCTACAGAAAAAATAGCTCCTTTTGTTTCTTTGTACTGGGCCAGTTTGATGATGGGAAGATGGACGGGGGCTGTTGGTGCATTTGATGTAAGTATGGGTGCCAAAAAGATCCTGAATTTCGTAATGCCTTATCTTGCATTTGGTGTATTCTTACTGGTAAATTCTATTGCACAGCATGATATCAGTTCCTTTTATGTATATGGTTTTGTAATCATTGCCATGATTGCCGGTGATATATTAAGTAAAGGAAACCCTGCCAGAATGTTATTGATCTTTTCCGGAATGGGTATTACGGCATTGATCATTGGAATGCTAACCAGTGGCATGACCAGCGTGTATGCCTTTATCAGCGTGGGCCTATTTTGTAGTACTTTATGGCCGTGTATCTTCACACTGGCAGTAGCCGGTTTGGGTAAGCATACCAACCAGGGAAGCAGTTTGCTGATCATGATGATTATGGGTGGTGGCTTTATCAGTGTTTTACAGGGCGTAGTTGCTGCTGATAATATTTTGGGGATCCAATACAGTTATATCGTTGGAGTAGTTTGTTTTGCTTACCTGGCTTTTTATGCCATCAAATCAAAATCAATCCTGAAATCTCAGGGTATTGATTATGATGTGAAAGTTAGCGGCGGACACTAAACCCTATTACCTTTGCGATTGTTTACAAAAATGGTTGACGAAAAAATATAACGATTATGCCCCGTACAAGTAACAGTTTAGAACCTTTAGCAATCGGAATAGATATCGGTGGCACCGGCACCAAATTCGGCATAGTTGACCGTTTGGGCAATTTACTTTTCTCAAGCGAAATGTCTACCCGCAACCATAAAGACCTTGAAACATATATAGATGAGTTATATAATAATGTAGCTCCATTAATCCAGAAAGCAGGTGGTGTAGGAAGAATGAAAGGCATTGGTTTAGGAGCCCCCAATGGAAATTATTATACGGGTACTGTTGAATATGCGCCCAATCTTCCCTGGAAGGGGATTCTTCCTTTGGCTAAACTGGTAGAAGATAAATTCAAACTTCCTGTGGTATTAACCAACGATGCCAATGCAGCTGCATTAGGTGAAATGATGTATGGTGCCGCACAGGGTATGAATGATTTTATCATGATCACCCTGGGAACCGGTGTAGGTAGTGGCATTGTTGCCAATGGAAAACTGATCTATGGACATGATGGATTTGCGGGCGAATTGGGGCATACCATCATCATCCCCGATGGGCGAATGCATGAGGGTACAGGAAAAAAAGGCTCTCTGGAAAGCTATGCATCAGCCACAGGTGTTAAGCTAACGGCATTGGAACTACTTGAAAAAAATGATACGCCAAGTTTGTTAAGAAATGTTCCGGCAGACCAAATGGATTCTAAAAAAGTGTATGATGCTGCCATAGAAGGAGATGAACTGGCAAAAGGTATTTTTGAATACACCGGTAAAATTCTCGGAATGGCACTCGCCAATTTTGTAATGTTCTCAAGCCCTGAAGCAATTATTTTATTTGGCGGATTAACTAAAGCCGGGGAACTGCTTCTCAAACCAACTAAAGAACACATGGAGAACAACCTGATTCAGGTATTCCAGAATAAAGTAAAAATATTGGTGAGTCATTTAAAAGAATCTGATGCAGCAATTTTAGGTGCGAGTGCGTTGGTGTGGGAGATGAAGTAAAACCAATTAAGAATTAGAAATTAGGAATTAATAATTAGGTATAAATACGCTGTTTTTGATTTGAAGCATTTACTACTTTGTGGTAAATGCTTTTTTATGAAGGAGGGTAATGTGATTGTTGAAAAGAGTTATGGATTTGCTTTGCGGATTGTAAAGTTGTTTCGGTATTTATCGAATGAGAAGAAAGAATACCATCTTTCAAAACAACTAATTCGTTCTGGCACTTCTATTGGTGCGAATGTTGAAGAAGCGATGGCAGGTTCTTCAAGAAATGATTTCAAAGCAAAACTGGATATTGCTCACAAGGAGGCAAGAGAAACAAGATTCTGGTTAAAGCTTTTAAGGGATAGCGAAATCTTAGAACCCAATGCCGCCAACTCAATAATCAAAGATTGTGAAGAAATAATAAGAATTCTCGCCTCAATTCTAAAATCCCTAAAATCAACTCCCAAAAAAACAATTCTTAATTCTTAATTTCTAATTCTTAATTAAAAACACCGCAGGTACCGGCCGCTGCCCTTCCTTATCACTAGGTGTAATCGTTTGCTTTCCATTGATCAATAAACAACTGCTTCCACCGCCATCTAAATTCAATGCTTCTTCACAACCAATTTGTTTGAGCATCTGTGCTTCCTGAGTAAGTGTGGCACCTTCTGCTTTATTGGGAAAGCGACCTTCTATCACCATTAAAATTAGTTTACCATCTTTTGTATAGCCCATTGCAGTGCGTGGATGTTTATCGTTGATGGCTTTACCGGTAAATTTCAATTCTTCATTATTGGTGATTTGTATCTCTCCATGCTGCAATAATACCGGACCACCTCCTACCGCGGTATTTACTTTCCATTTTTCAAAAGAACCTGCCTGCAACATTTGTTTTATTGTGGGATGTGAAAGAGAATCTTTAACAGGAGAAATGATCGTTTGACTCGCATACGCATTTGTTTCCAATGAATCTGTATACAGCCAGGCAACATCTGCTTTTCTGTTTTTGAAGATCCCAATCGCACTACCATAAGGGTGGCGGTAAGTAAATGTGTCCTTTCCTCTCCCATTAATGGTATGCACTTGATAGGCTTCCAGTTTTCCATCTTTGATCACTACATTCAGATTACTGTTATGAACAAATTCAAAAAAAGTACAATTCATTACCAGTAATGGATGTTGCTCCTGTTCAAAATACTGCGTTGGTGTTAAACGTTTTCCATTACCCACCTGTGTAGTAAAGTTTAGTGTTTTCTCTTTGAGATCTGCACTTACATAATAAGCGATATTGGGTTTGCCTTCAATAGAATCATGTGTTACAAAAACATGAAATCCTTTGGGTAAGGGTTGATAGAGGGAATCTACATTTTGCCAGTGGTATTGGGCGATTGACTCGTTACAAAGAAACAGTAAAATGAAATAGGTGAATGACTTCATAATAACACTTTGAACTATTGAACGTAACATTAAATATAGTTGTCAGCAAAATAAAAGAGGTCTTGAAAACCAGTCACTCAAAACCGTGCCTTTGTGCCTCTGTGTGAGATTATATTTGCGCACGGAGGCACCAAGGCACGGTTTTTAAATGGCAGTCATTTGTTTTTCTGCCCGCCATTTATTTTTTCCGAAGCCGGGTATCACGTGTTTATCGCTATGATAAGAAGAGCGTACCAGTGGACCGCTTTCTACATAATCAAATCCTATTTCATATCCTATCTCACGCAGTTCTGCAAACTCATCGGGATGAACAAAGCGTTGAACGGGTAAATGTTTTTTGGTGGGTTGCAGGTATTGGCCGAGGGTTAATACATCGCAACCTACTGCTACCAGATCTTCCATGCTTTTTATTACTTCTACAAACGTTTCACCAAGTCCGAGCATGATACCTGTTTTGGTACGCATGCCACCTTCCTTCAGCATTCTCAATACATCCAGACTTCGGCGGTATTTTGCCTGGATACGAACCTGGCGTGTCATACGTTCAACGGTTTCCATATTATGACTTACCACATTCGGTGCTGCATCAATGATTCGTTGAACCTGATCTGCCCTTCCCTGAAAATCGGGAATCAGTGTTTCTAAAGTGGTATCCGGGTTTAATTCTTTGATCGCTTTAATGGTATTGTACCAGATGATCGAGCCCCCATCTTTCAGTTCATCCCTGTCTACACTGGTAACTACGGCATGTTTCACTTTCATCAGATGGATGGCTTCGGCTACACGTTGGGGTTCATCCCAATCAACAGCATCTGGTCTACCTGTAGCAACCGCACAAAATCCGCAGCTGCGGGTACAGGTATTACCAAGGATCATAAAAGTAGCGGTTCCCTCACCCCAGCATTCGCCCATATTGGGACAATTACCGCTTTCGCAAATGGTATGTAATTTATGCGTATCAACCAGGCTACGCACGTGGGCATATTCTTTACCCACAGGAAGTTTCACCCTCAGCCAATCAGGCTTGCGTTGTGGTTGGCTAACAGGTACTACC
>CANBSW010000093.1 GCA_947372235.1 Chitinophagaceae bacterium
TCATTCCTGCATATTGATCCCGCACAATATTCCTTTCTCCATAAACAGGTTTCCAGGAGGTATCTTTTTTTGCGAAAGAGACATCGGTTACGGTAAAGCCTTTCTCCCATCCATTCAATCCCATATTTGAAGAATATACAATTGGGGTCTGTTGGTAAGATACTGTGTATAACGGTGCTCCTTCGTTCGACAAAGAGAGTGAAAACAACAATTTTCCATCAGGAGAGCTGAGTTGATTGGGAGATTGTGCAACCAGGAATTTTACACTTAACAAAAAAATAAAAAAAGGAAATATTGTTTTTAGATTAAACATAGCTTAACAGTTTTATGAATTCAGATAAGTTCGAGGAGAGCAAAATCATTCGCTCATTTCTGTATCCCGATCTTATAAAAAGGGATAGATTTAAATTCCGGCATCACTTTAAATATCTCTGCCCCCGGCTTCAATTGGAAATTCATATTGGCAGCATCTTCAAAAATAGATTCGTTACAGGTCACATACATTTTTCCGATATAGCTCCATTGGGCGTTTCCGTTATGGATCATTTTCACATTCACAAAAGCATTGTTCTCTATAAAATTCCGTTTGGGCAAACCCGGCATATCTTCAAAATAATTTACCAGTTTTGGATAAGCAGTTGAATACGGTGGTTGTTTATAATTTACTACAGCCATCCTTGTTTCAAAGATCCCCTTTTTATCAAGACTTGATTTTGCCCAACCCTGTAAACGGTTATCGAGATGAAAAGCCATCGGGCAATCAATAAAAATATTGTTGCGGTATACATTATCATTGCCGCCACCGATCATTACTGTACGTGATCCGGCTTTAAAAAAAATATTACCGGTAACTTCCATTCCACAAGCACCATCATCATGATAAACCGCCATGATGGTTCCATGACTGTTACCGATATGATGAAAGAAATTGTAGCGGATTTTATTGCCAAATTCACTGGGATCCCTTCCATAATAAATAGACCCCATATCATCCCCATCTGTTACTGCATGATGAATGGAATTGTATTCGATAATATGTTCATTTCCGTGAAGTAAAATAGCACTTCCAGGGGAGTTATAAATTTCGCAGTTACGGATTACATTCCCTACACCGTCAATATTTATACCCACTTTATACGAACGATCCAGACGGTTGAAATCATGAATTTTGCAATTCACTACCTGGTTATTTCCTTTTTCCAATGTTAAACGGTTACCACCACTAAGGCTGACCCCCCCGGTACCCGTATTATAAATTTCACAGTTGGATATGATATGCCCCGTTCCGGCTTCGCGGTTATGTGTTGTATGGTTATAAAAATAATTATTGAGGCTTCCTAATTTAGCAGAGGCCACTGGAGATTCACCTTCATGACTTAAATTTTCAAATGGCTCTACACCTTT
This sequence comes from Chitinophagaceae bacterium, assembly GCA_947372235.1. Taxonomy (GTDB): domain Bacteria; phylum Bacteroidota; class Bacteroidia; order Chitinophagales; family Chitinophagaceae; genus Sediminibacterium. The sequence goes on from CANBSW010000093.1 coordinate 1,405, forward strand.
CCCGATACAAACACCAACAAGTCCAAGGTTTCTGAATACACAACGATCTATACTATTGTTTTTCCCTTTTTCAATATAAACTCCCATGCCGCGGGAAGACTCAAAATTGATATTGGAAAAATGAATATAAGATGTATTTAAAAACTGAATAATCGGTTCTTCCAATATCGAAACATCTATGCTATTCAATCCTTCTTTTGGCGGATAGAAATATAAGATCCCGGAGGTTCTGTCTATATAATATTCCCCGGGCTCATCAATTTCTTCCAATAAGTTATACGCAAACCAGCGTTGAAATATTTTACCGCTTTCAAATCCATACAAGGTTTCCTGTTTGGTTGTGATTGTTTTATTCTTCAGATCGAGGTCTGCAATTTGTACGGCATCATCGGCATAACCGTAACGGAAGAATCCTGAGATCCAGATATCTTTTGCTTTATCCCAACGATTGGGTTCATCAATTGAAAACAGGAATTTACCGCCACGATGCGAGAAATCTCCATCGCGTGGAATAGATCCTTTGTCCAATACCTTACCCAATGGAATTAAACTATCATTCGGATATCTTGCCAAATGCATGGTATTGGCATTGCAAAACAATTCCATGGGTGCAGGTTGGTAGGGCCTTGCAAACCCGCGTGGCATAAGGGTTCCATAATTGGTAACGCCCATTTTTTTCAGGTCTATTTGCAGGATACTATTTTTAGCTGTTGCTGGCACCCTTAACAAAATAGCTTCATCTTTAATGTTGGTTGCATTCTTAACCGGAATTGTAACTCCGCCAGAAAAACTTACGGCCTCATTATTGTATGCAGCGTATATAACCGGGTATTGTTCTGTACCGGAATCAAGGCTATCTAAAATAACACTCCTTTTAAAAAAATAATTCCCAGCTCTGAAATATACTTTTATGGCCGTATTCATTTGTTTTTTCAAAATTATACTAACTGCAGCCCGGGCTTTTTCAATTGAAGCAAAAGGTTTATCTATCGTGCCGGGATTTGTATCAGCACCAGATGGCGAAACATAAAAAATGCGGCTGGTTTCCTTCTGTGAATAAGAAAACAGAAACAACAATTGAAAACTGATCAAGTAAAAAAAGTACTTCATAGAAAAAATATTTTTTGTAATACTGTGCATCTCATTGTTACAGTTCAAAGAAAAAAACGCCCGCTCCATTTAGAGACAGGCGTTTAGAAACCAACACTGCTTACTGAACCAACGAAATTAATAGCCTGGGTTTTGTTCTAATTTAGCACCTGTATTCGCTTCGATCTCCCTGCGGGGAATCGGCAGCTTACTAACATAAGCAGGAGCTGTGAGGTTATTATCTTTTAAATACCCATTATACTTATTTAGATATTCAACTAATTTTCCAGTTCTCATTAAAGTATTTAATCGGAACTCTTCTCCATATAGTTCTCTTGCTCTTTCTGCAAGGATCAAATCCATGTTTACATCTGCTGCCACAACAGGAGTAGCATTAGCCCTGCCACGTACAACATTGATATCTGCTGCTGCTGACACCAGGTCATTTTTCAGCATATAAGCTTCGGCCCTCAGCAAATACGTTTCTGCCAAACGCATGATGTACCAGTCTTTCCAGTTTCTTCCGTTATCATTCTTTTTCTTACTGCTGGCATCTGTAGCCAGGCCCGAAGGAACCGCTCTGATAAACTTTTTATAATGGGGAGAGATCCTTGGTTCCCATATTGCCAGTGTAGAAGCATCACAGTTTGCTTTGGTGATCTGCTGACCATACAAGGCACTGGCTGGGTTTGTATAATAATAATTACGCTCAATATTATATTCTGAATTTCGGATATCCCTGTTGAAATCACCTTTGTAATTCCAGATAACAGAATCCGCATAATTCGATACAATGATAGTTGCAACCGGGCGGCCGGCTAAAGTGTCCATTAACCAGTTTGCTACACCATTTTTATCCTTAGCCTGCCATGGAATAGGGCCCCACCATCTGTCCATTACAAATAAACCGCCACTTGTATTAACATCCGCATTATCGCCACCTTTAATGGTAGGATCCTGTGAAATATTCCAGATGGCTTCTTTATTACCTTCTTTCCAGTTCATGCTTCCTTCCTGGAACATATCCCAATACACATCTCCCCATGGTTTTGCAGCACCCTGATAAGTATAACCCGAAAAAGTAAAGGTTTTGCCGGTACCAAAACGGGTGGTCATCAAATTACATTTACCACCTGTGATCACAGCAGCAGCAGCAGCAATGGCACCATCATAATCCTTTAAACAGATGTTGATCTCTGATAATAAATGATAAGCCGCTTCACGCGGTGCCCTTCCTCCTTTTAAGAGGTCGATAGTTGGCATATACTGCACGGCAAAAGAAAGATCCGTTTTACACTGTTTATATACATCGTCTTGTGTAGCTCTTACATAATTAAATGTTGGCACTTTTGTTTCATTCAATATCAATGGCACACCTCCCCACATATTCGCTAAGAAATGATAAGAATATGCACGGAGAAATTTAGCCTCTCCTACAATTGCATTTTTATCAGCAGCAGATGCCCAAACAGCCTGGGGTGCATCTGCCCTGTCGATGATTGTATTTGCCATAGATATGTATCGATACAAACGTGTCCACCATTTGCTGGCAAATCCATTATCAAGGTTCATTGTGGCCCATCCAAAATATTGCGTTTTAGCAGCTGCAGCATTTGATTCGAGATTAGCTATATCCAGATCCTGCCCTAACATATCATAGTTAGAAGCCGCATCTGCTGAAGCATACATATCTGTTCTGAAATTCAGGTAAATGCCGGTGAGTGCCGATTCAAATTGTCCTTTATTGGTAAAGGAATTTTCAGGTGTATAAAAATCCAACGGAACTTCTGTCAGATCTTTTTTACAAGAGCTTGTACCTATCGATACAAACACTACTAAAAAGAAAAGTATTTTTTTCATGATCAGTGTTCTTAAAAGTTAATATTTAAATTCATGGTAACGGTTCTGAGAGAAGGAATAGAGGAAGCGGTAAGTCCTGCACCTGTTGCAGCATCCAGACCGATCCAGTTTGGTGCATAGGTTCCGAGGTTATCACCGCTAAGCGACAGGTTCATACCCTGTATGCCATACTTTTTTACAAACCTTGTTAACTCATAACTAATCGCCACTTTCTGCAGTCTTATGAAACTTCTGTCATAATATTTAGGTGCTTTAACAAGAGCTTTTGCTGCATAACTCAATCTTGGAAATTCTGCACCCGGATTGTTTGGTGTCCAATAGTCAAACACAGGGTGGTTCATGTCTCCTCTGTTTGTATAACCATCGTTCCATGGTGTATTACCGCCATTGATGAAGTAACCATTGCCACCCCAGATAGAGTTCAAATAAACCAGTACACTAAAATCACCATACGTAAATGTGTTGGTTAAACTTGAACGGAAATTAGCATTCGTATTTCCTAAGAACTGACGGTCTTGATCTGAAGTTATTTTTCCATCTCCGTTTACGTCCTGTAATTTATATTGACCTGGTAAGTACCCTGTCATAATGGTAGCATTGTCTTTATCAGCCTGCTGCCACATACCGGTTACTTTGTAATTATATACATCTGTCAATGATCTTCCGATAAATAAATTTGAAGAAACAATATCATCTTCAATTCCATCACCATTAGTATCACCCAATAAATGCACCACTTTGTTTCTGTTTAAAGAGAAAGCCAGATCTGATGTCCATGTGAATTTTCCTTTTTTGATATTAATGGATTTCAGGTTGATTTCAATACCCCTGTTTTGTATTTCACCCGCATTAGCAGTTATGCTTGAAAATCCGGAAATACTTGGCAGGCTTAATGTAAAGGCAAGGTTATTGGTTCTTGTAAAATATCCATCAATTGATCCAGAGATCCTTCCTTTCAGAATTTTAAAATCGATACCGAAGTTTAAACCGGTGGTTGACTCCCAGACAAGGTCATCATTACCCAGGCTTCCGATAGATTGTGTATAAGTATAGTTGGCATCGCCCTGATAATAATAGTAACCGTTCGAGATCTTGGCCAAAGTACTGTAAGGAGCGATAGACTGGTTACCATTGGTACCATAAGAAGCACGCAATGCCAGGTAGCTTAATACAGATTGTTTCTTCATGAACTTCTCTTCGGTAACATTCCAGTTTGCACCTACAGAAGCAAAACTTCCATATTTATGATTGGCAGAAAAGGCCGAATAACCATCATAACGATAGGTTCCGGTTAAAGAATATTTATTTTTGAATGAGTAGGTCAATCTTGCCATTTGTCCAACACTTTCATTGGATGAACCTGAAGTAGAAACTGCCTGAATAGCACCTGCCTGTAAACGGTAAGTACCTAACTGGTCATTATCAAAACCGGTTGCTGATAAACTTTCACCATAAGCCGTATTTTTCTGACCAGAATATAATAAAGTCAGATCAATATTATGGTTTCCAAAAGTTCTGTTGTATTTAATGATATGATCCAACAGTATCGCATTACCTCTGGAATAACTTCTTGAGCCGCTTCCTTTTGTTGCCAAACCTGTATACGAGCTGATTCCATAGAATGTACCCACTTCACTGGTATTCTGTGTTTGTGCGTAATTAACGGTATAGCTTAATCCTCTAACCCATGGAACTTTTATTGTAGCAGTTAAGATCCCATTCAAGTTACTGGCCCTGTTGTACGCTTCATTTGCCAACATTGAATATGGACTAACAAATGAGGTTGTTGTTTGCGGGTACATATTATAACTGCCATCAGCATTATAGATATCCGCATAAGGACTGAATAAATACGGACTACTTGAGTTACTTGCCTGACCATAGATCCTTGCATCAGGATAACTCCTGTTACTGTAATAGGCTTTCAGCCCCAGTGTTAACCAACTGGTTACTTTAGATTCAAGATTAGCACGTAAAGAATAATGTTTGAATGCATCATTCAGGATAACACCTTTCTGATCTGTCATGTTACCTGATAAATAGTAACTCATCTTATCCGTTTTTTCGGATACGCTTACAGTTGTGTTAAAATTATGTCCGGTTTGACGGAACAAGCTATATGGATCAACCAAAGTAGGTGTATGATCAGCTGTAGCGTTGTAATTTAGTTTTTCATTTGTTTGTAAAAAAGTGGGAGTCTGGTCAAAAGTTAAAGCAGTACCATTATCAATTAAAAAATCATACAAATGCTGCATATACCCTTTCGCATCATATACCTGTAATGGCTTTAATTCATTGGTATACCCCTGGCTTGTTCTAACTTCAAATTTGGGTTTACCATTGATACTCCCTCCTTTTTTAGATTCAATCAGGATCACACCATTGGCGGAACGTGAACCGTATACTGCTGCAGCACTTGCATCTTTCAAAACGGTTACACTTTCAATATCAGAAGGAGAGATATCGGCTAACGAGCCACTGAAAACTACACCATCCAATACAACCAATGGCGTAGTTGAAGCAGCAATGGTATTTGTACCCCTAATTGTATATCCAGCAACACCACCTGCTGTATTGGCTTCACCAACATTTAATCCGGCAACAGTACCTTTTAAAGTTTCCATGATATTGTTCACAGGAACTTTATCATAGGTCTTCAGATCGGCCTGTACAACAGCACCGGTAATTGCCTGTCTTTTTTGAGTGCCATAACCTACAACAACTACTTCCTGTCCCTGCTCCACGGATGGAACAAGTGATAAGCTAATTTCTGTTTGATTGTTGATCTTAACTTCACGGATCTCCATACCGATATGCGAGAAGACAAGGATTTTTGAACTGTTGTCAAGAACATCAATCCTGTAATCACCAATATTATTGGTAACTACTCCTTTCACGGTTCCTTTTACAGTTACAGAAACCCCTTCCAAGGGTTTCCCGGCTTCATCAAGGATTCTTCCATGAATGGAAGATTTTTTAGTTTGTGCATTGGCAACGTTTACTGAGATACTGAATACTGCCAGCATAATGACAGTAATACCCAGTATCAATCGATTTTTAGTCAGGGATCGACCGAAGTGATTCCAGGGAACATTCAATTTCATAGTTGGTGGTGTTTTGATTATAATTGAAATTTTTTATTAGTAGATCGTTCATTGTGTTTGGTTAGGGGCTCTTTTTTTGAGATAAAAGGAACTTCTTCCTGTTTCATAAAATGCATCATACGCAAATGGATGATTGACCCTAAATGACTGACATCCTGTTGCAATACCTTATTCAATGAAATGGTTGACGCTGTATAATTTTGTAAACCCAACTGGGCCAATCCCATTAAATAAAGACAATGATTTTTATTCTTCGCATCGAGATCCGTATCAAAAACCAGGAGGTCGGGTAATGAAACAGCGAAGTAATCAATACTGATTTTATCGTTAAAATGCAGATCCGCAAACTCATTTAAGCGATTGAATATTTTTTCTCCTTTTTCAGCAAAGCCCAATTTTAACCATGCCAATCCCTGGTAAAATATTTTATCCGGCTGAGGATCGTTATAAAATATGGCCTGTACCGGCTCACTGATTCCCTCTGTAGCCTGTTTGTACTTTTCGGCTGCCTGCACAAATAATTTCTTTGCCTCATACACACATCCCTGCAGGTAATGAATATCATTTTCCTGTGTTCCTGCCAGTTTGCCTTCTCCAAGATTGCGTGGATAATTTTCAGCTGCATTCAATAATGCAAGTGCCAAATCATACGCATTGTTTAGGATGGCGTTTTTTGCCAGTTCTAAATGACAAACAAGGTATTGCCCTACCACTTTCCCTTCACCACCTTCCCATGGATGAAAGATCCTTTCTTCCAGCATTTTTTTAGCCGTTGCAAAATCCCCCAAACTATTTGCTATCGTAATTTTCTCCAGATACAAATCATCGCGTTGTATTACAACTGAATGATATTTATTCAATATTTTCCAGCGCTTTTCAAGCGGAAAGTTTAATCTTTTGTATAACTGGTCAAGTTCCATTAAAACCCTTGCATCTTTTTCGTTAAGACTAAATGCACGTTCGAGGGATTGTAATGCTTTATCGGCCTGCTGAATTTTATTGTAGTACAACAATGAAAGGTTTCTGTGTGCAGTAGGGAAACCCGGATTGAGGGCAATGCTATTTTCAAAAGCATTTAATGCTTCGGTATACTGGCGCATACCATACCATAAATTGCCGAGATAATAAAAAGCTTTATCATCAGATAAATTGGCTGCAATTGCATATAGCAGCACATTGATCTCCTCAAGTTTATTAGGAAAACAATAATCCGTTTTGCAGTTATACCCTTTTTGAGCATACGTTTTTGCAGCCAATTCATCACCATTCTTCGTTGCAAAATAACTCATACAATAAAAGATCATTGGGTGCCCTTCCTCTACCTTATCTGTATACAACTGCAACAAAGCAATGGCTTCATTAAAACATCCTGCTCCTGCATAATCAAAAGCATATTCCAGGTAATTATTGGATGAATCCCGCATCAGCGATATGAGTAACTGTAGTTGTTTTTCAGCCCCCGCATGTTCTACGGTTTCAAGCAATAACAAATATTCTTCATAAATACATCCGAAATTAAACGGATCAATTTCCAGCGATTCATGGATACATTCAAAAGCCGCACCAGTGTTCTTCAACTTCCTTAAAAGAATTGCTTTCAAATGCCTGGCTGAATGACTGTGATAATTTCTGATCAATGATTTTTCAATCAATTTCAATGCTTCAGAAAAATCATGTTTGCACGCATCTATTTTGGCAAGCTGAAAAAAACTATTATGCTGCCAGGCATCATTCCAGGTTGCTTTATAGAATGCGGCATAGGCTGCTGTTAATTTTCCCTGCAACTGCAGGCATACACCAAGATTGTAATAAGCTTCGCCATCATAAGGATTGGGATTCCGGGATAATAATTTTTTAATGGCCGTTTTAAAATAAGGCTCAGCTTTTGCAAACTGTCCGTTCCTTAATAAACATAACCCCATTGCATTATTACACCGGTAATCATCAGGCTCTCTCCTCAATGCTTCTGAATAATAATCTGTCGCCTGGTAAGTAGCATGGCGGTATTGTTCAATATGCAAGCCATTTAAATAGAGGTCTTCTATGCTTTCAATCTCTGCAGGTTGTTTTGCAGGAGTGGCAACTTCAGGAATTTCCTTTTCTTCAACTTTAGCTGTTTTGTAGTTAACCAAAATAATCCCTTCTTCAGAAACCACTTCTATTACCAACTCATGTGGCGCATAAGTAAATGCTGTTTCAAAACTTTCTTCAAATATTTCTGTAGGGGAAAGATCTATTTGAAATGCCTTTACAAGCTCTTTTTTATTGTTATAAATATTGACTTTACTATTGGCATACGCAGCCGTTGCATAAACAATCACAGATATTTTTCTGTTATTAATTTCAACATTGATCATTGCATCTTTGGTAGCATTTTTTACCATCCCTACCTTTGCATAAGGCATGAAATATTGCTCAAAGGTTTTTTCTTCGTTGGGTTGTAACCAGGAAAAATCGGGTTGGTTATCTGTAAACACACCTGTCATCAGTTCTATGTATGGGCCATCTTCATCAGTAAGATTATCATCCCATGCTTTCCCAAAATTACCTTTGCCCCATGTCCACTGTTTTTTACCTGGTGAGATATGGTGATTGGCTACATGTAATATACCTGCTCTTGTATCATGCTCGTATCCCCCTACAAAATCATATTCAGAATGAATGGCCATGTAAGAAGTTGGCACCGGAATATTTTTATATTGAGAAATATCCGTACCTGGAGAATAATCAACTTTATAATAAGTACCTGTAGCAATCGGAAAATCAGAGACATCTCTTTTTCCATGATCAAACACAGCATGTACGTCTGGTGGGAACACTGATTGATAGTGATCATTCACTTTTACTGCAGGATTGGCCCACCACAAAAATGTTTGTGGTAATGCAGAGCGGTTAAACAGTTTAACCCTGATTTCCAGATAGGCTTTATCGGGATGCAGTGTAAAACCAGTCTGACATTTTGTGCGGAACATACGCTCAACTTCATTTACCCAAACAGTTTTGCTGCCATCGGCATTTTCTTTAATCGTAAAATCAAGCGGCAAAAAAGTAGAGGGACGATGATGTTGTGGCCAGTTAAATTCAATGCCACCACTGATCCACGGACCTGTTAAGCCTACAAGTGCAGGTTTAATCACATTATTATGGTATACAAAATCACGCTGCCTGATCTTATCGTAAGCACGGTGAACGCGGCCACCTAATTCAGGAAGGATCATGATCTTGATGTAGTCATTTTCCAAAAAAATTGCAGTATAGGCTTTGTCTTTCTTTTCGTCTGCAATCTTCTCAACAACTGCATGCGGATATACAACACCGCTGCTACCCTGGTATACTCTTTTCTCCAGAAAAATTGGATTCTTTTCCGGAGTACCTATAGAATAGGTCGGTAAATAAACAGTTTCCTGCCAAACCAAAACAGTTGTTTCCATACAGCTTTATTGACGTGATAGTCCAATCGTACACAGCAAAACTATTTGGGTTATTTATTTTTTAGATAGAGTAATTAATGGTAATAATGGACTATTTTATTATCTTTAAGTATGGCTGCTACTAAAAAAAAAGACGGTTTCGATGGACAGAGGGCTATTGTAATGCCTTCCAAAATCCTGTCACGTTATTGTGAAAACCATCCTGTTATAAAACAATTATATATAACAGATATTGGCTACTACCCTAACGCCCTATATCACCACAGGCAAAGGAATCAGGGCATTAACCAGCATATTTTAATTTACTGTATAAAGGGTAATGGATGGGCCAAAATCAGTAATTCAAAACATACATTATCTACCGGAGATTTTCTTTTAATACCAGCCAATACCCCGCATGAATATGCCGCCGAAGAAGATAATCCATGGACAATATACTGGATACATTTTAAAGGTGCCGGAAGTGCAGACTTTATCACAATGATGTTGAACAGGATGGAGAGCCATGTAGCGTCTATTTCATTTCAACAGAACAGGTTACACTTATTTGAAGAAATATATAACAGTTTAGAAAGGGGGTACAGTATTGACAATATCTGTTATGCCAGTTTAAGCCTTCAGTATTTTTTAGGTTCCTGTTGTTTTGATAACAATTACAATTATCTCACAACGCATGAAAAAAAGGATAGTATCACTCTTTGTATCAACTACATGCAAAAGCATATTGATAAAACGCTCGTACTCCAGGATATTGCAAATGCGGTAAATTTATCCGCCTCACATTTTGCGGCAGTTTTCAAAAAAAGTACCGGGTTTTCAATCATAGAATATTTTAACCAAATGAAAGTTCAGAAAGCCTGCCAGTTCTTACAGTTTACGGATCTCCGTATCAACGAAATTGCTGATCGGCTGGGAATTGAGGACCCCTACTATTTCTCAAGGATGTTTACTAAAGTCATCGGCATTCCCCCCAACAAATACCGGAGCAAAAAGAAAATGTAATACGGTTACCAGAGAAAAATATTTGAATTAATAATATTATCCATCATTTTCAATACAAACTCTATCATTTTGTTCAGGATTAAAATCAGATTTGTGTGAACAAAACGACACTTGCCATGAATAGTGCTCACCACAGGTACAATTCAATCTATATCCTTGCCCTGTCTTTTATTTCAGCATTAGGTGGGTATCTATTCGGTTTTGATTTTGCCGTGATCTCAGGTGCATTGCCTTTTTTAAAAGATCAATTTAATCTAACCGAATACTGGGAAGGTTTTGCAACTGGAAGCCTCGCATTGGGTGCCATTGCAGGTTGTATCATTGCAGGAAAAATTGCTGACAAAAATGGAAGAAAGCCAGGCTTGTTAATTGCTTCTTCCATATTTGGTATTTCCTCTCTTCTTATGGCTTTCTCTGCCAACAGGGATTTATTTATCGCATCTAGGTTTGCGGCAGGTGTTGGAGTGGGCATGGCTTCCATGTTATCACCTATGTATATTGCAGAAATTGCGCCAGCCAAATACAGGGGAAGAATGGTAGCTATTAATCAGTTAACAATTGTTCTCGGTATTTTGATTACCAATCTTATTAATTATCAGCTAAGAAATTCGGGGGTTGACGCATGGCGATGGATGTTTGGGCTGGGTGCTATTCCATCATTGGTATTTTTTATCGGAGTAACCTGGTTACCGGAAAGTCCGAGATGGCTGGTTCAAAACAATAAAATCACCAAAGCTGCTGAGATACTTAACCGGATTGGAGGAACAGAATTTTGTGCAACCACTATTGAAGAAATCCAAAAACCAATTCATACACATACCAGAAAAATACAGTTCAGTGCCGTGTTCGAAAAAAGCATTTTGCCTGCTGTTTTGATTGGAATCGGCTTGGCGGTGTTTCAGCAGTTATGCGGTATTAATGTGGTATTTAACTATACAACAACCATTTTTGAAAGCATTGGCGCCAATAAAGATGATCAGCTATTACAAACCGTTTTTATAGGAGGCGTAAACCTGTTGTTTACCTTACTCGCCATGGGGCTGGTGGACAAACTGGGGCGGAAACCACTTATGCTTTTTGGTGCGGCAGGACTTGGTATTCTTTACATCATCATCTCACAATTACTCGCTGCAAAATCAGCTGCTGTTTCATGGTTCTTATTAACCGCCATTGGCACATACGCATTAACACTTGCACCGGTAACATGGGTATTGATCTCGGAAATATTCCCCAATCATGTACGTGGAATAGCTACAACCATTGCAGTATTAAGTTTGTGGGCAGCTTATTTTATACTCACGTTTACTTTCCCGCTTTTGTATAACAAATTTCAGGACAAAACATTTTATATGTATTCGTTCATCTGTTTTGCAGGTTTCATTTTTGTTTATAAAAAAGTAAGGGAAACCAAGGGGAAAACATTGGAAGAGTTAGAGCATATTATTGGCGGGCATTAAACTCGGTTAATAGATAACCCTGATTTTTAGCAGAATTTGAGAATAAGGTGCGATTACAAAAACATATATTTCCTGAAGGCATTCTGGATAATACGCAAAAAGGGGCGGTTCAACTAATCAGAGCCAATAGTATTTTCGCTGAAATCCCTTTACTGGGGGGGTGAGACGGATAATAAAGAAGGCGATTCTTTACAGAATCACCTAAAATCTACTCAAGTGCCCCTTACTATACTTTTTTCGAACCATTTTCTATCAGACTCAGGACAATTAGCAACGATCTGCTAATCCTGTTAACTGGAAGTGGTGGGCATATAATTAAACCCTTGGCGTCATTTGTATTCATTATTAAAAAATAGAATAATACGCCTGCTTACCTTTTACTATTGCTGAAACTAAAAGGCAAATAACCATCCCATTGTTAACCACCCCCCTGTCCAACTAATTGCTGTAAGTATGGTTATCCATCCATACAATATTGACGGAATCTGTAACAATCCGGCAACAACAGCCACATAGCCACGGATAAAAGGAGTCATTTTTGCAATAAACAAGTTTCTTCCACTATGAGACATGATTTTTTTTGTGAGCCTGTCTATCTTTTTAGAGGGCACCCTGAGCCATTTTGGTTTGAGTCGAACAAGATGATTCCTGCAATAAAAAAAGAAAAAATATAAAATACAAGAACCGATAATGTCTGCAATAACGCCGATTCCAATAACAGCAGGAAAAAATAGTCCTGCTTTGTGACAGACATACCCAAAATAAAATAGCACCACTTCATTTGGAAGACCGGGCATCCCCAATTCCATTAATACGATTATACAAAACAAAGCAAGATATCCGTAGTTGGTGATATAAAAAGTGACTTGTGTAAACATAAGTTCCTGTTTGATCAGCGGGGATGCTTGGTTTCTATAGTGTGTTGTAAACTATCCTGGTCCATTACCAGTTTCCAGAAACTGGACTGGTATTTTTTATTCGTATTCCAAAAACCATCGGCTTTGTAGCGCCTTGAAGAAGAAGGAAGCGTAAGTTTTGGCATATAAGAAACATAACCGTAACGGGATAATCTTTTACCAAGCTCAGCATCGTCGCCATAAAAAGTAAATGCAGTATTGTAACCACCGGCTTTTTCAAGGATGTTTGCAAGTATAAAAGTATTCCCGCCAATAAGTATGGCGGCATTACCGGTTAATTGAACCAATGTGTTAACCAACGGATAAATAATTTTTTGCGTAATCAGTGTACTGGCGCGTACAAAAAAACTTGCATCAAAATAATCGTAAGGACCAGTTACCGCCACAATTTTGTTATTGTTACAGAGAACTGAAACGCCCTTCGTGATCCACCCGGGCGGCGGTATGCAATCAGCATCTAGCTGAGCAATGATATCGCCAGTGGCCCACTGCCTTGCACATTCCCGCGCATAATTAGTGCCTTGCTTTTGTTGGTGTACGAGTATAATTGGTATTGCCACACGCGAATCCTGTATGAATTTATTTACAAGAAACGATGTGCGGTCAGTAGATGCATTATCCGCAACAATGATCTCCATATTTGGATAACACTGGTTTAGCAAAGCATTGAGTGTAGTAAGGATATATTTTTCTTCATTGTATGCCGGTATCAACACAGATACTTTAGGCAATGAACTGTTTTGCATGTTAATAGTATTTTATAGTTATAGCAGGAGCATATCATACCTGTTCGGTAGAGCTCTGTATTTCATTTAGCCTAAAAGGAATTTGGGGAATTGATGATAGCTACCGTAACTGGCAGTATTCATTTTTAAAACCGTATTCGGTAATTCAGCGTGATTTTAAAAAATAAATTATCGTTCATGCTGTTGGCATAATAATATTTTCCAGATGCATCCTTCACACCCAACTTAAGACTCCTAAGAATAGAATTTCCAATTGCCGCCTGCAGGAAAACATTTCCGGCAACACGGAAACACCCATAGATGCTTAACTGGTTATCGGAAATGCGCAGGTACTTTGGAACACTGCCAGCTGCAATAAAACCGGCATCATAAGTATTGGTGATCGCATTAAATTCAGCGCCGTAATAAAAGCGATTACCTGCTTTATGCTCAAACACAAGGTTGCCGGGTAATATGCCAAATAAAATATTCCGGTTGTTGATTCTCCAATCAATTCCCGCCAGAGGCATAAAATAAGCGCCGGATATTTCCCCATTATAATACAGGCCGAATTTCCAGGTGAGCCCTTGTGTCCTTTTATAACTGGCAAGAATAACACCGCCCAGTTGAAAATCATTTTTAAAAATGTTGGACTCGTTTCCGTTCCAACGGGGAATAACAGCAAGAGCAATGCTCCATTGTTTTGATAATGACTCACTAAAAGCTACCTGCAAAACCAGCGACTGCATATAAGCCGGCAAGTCGAGAACATTGTCGATCTTCATGTTCCATCTTTCTGCAAAAGGACTTACTATAATTGCGCTGCTGTCTTTGCCAAATATGAATGGCAGGTTGAAGCCGGCATTGTAATACCTGAAACTGTTGCAGATACCGGTTCTGGGCCATGCAGCTGCATCCGGGCTATTGGTATATCCGATTGATGCAATATCAAGGTAAGGTTGCGAATGCGATACCACAATGATAAAACTGCAAACAGCTATAGCCAATACTTTTTTCATAATAATTATTTTATGGATGATGTATTAGCCACTGCCATTATTTTTTTGGCAGATTTACTATATAATGAAACCGGTATCGGTTCAGCAATAGGATGTTTAGCTTCGAACGTTTCGCCGATCAGTGCTGCAATGGTTGCGGCTATTTGTTTTTGCCAGATCTGCCGGTTCTCTTTTATTTCTCCTTCCGGCGAAATATCGGGCCCCATTAAAGCAAGCCATGTTTCACCGGATCCTTTTGCCCAGAAACCATGCGTAACCCATTTGGCACCTTTTCCCCTCCCATGATCGGTTGTGATCACTAACGATGTATTGTTCCTGTAAAACGGATCCGTTTGTATATAGTACCAAAGATCGGCAATGATCCTGTCTACTTCCATGGCTTTCTGAAGATACATATCATATGCGCCCTGGTGGCCATATTCATCTGACTCACCTAGCCCAAGAAACAAAACTTTGGGATGGTTGCGCTCAATATATTGCCGCGAACTTAGATAGGTAAGTTGGTCATTTCTTGTCTTTCCTTCCCGCGAATTTTTCTGAACCGTATCGATCATTTTTGTGGTTTCATCATCTCCATCTAGCATCTCATACCCGCTGTTCATAAAAAACCCAGATCTTTTTTCATTGAATACATAAGGCATAATATTCCATGAACTAAAAGCGGCTGTTTTTCCATCGGAACCAGGCTGGCTATTCAG
>CANBSW010000094.1 GCA_947372235.1 Chitinophagaceae bacterium
ATGATCTTTACGTTTTCACCCGCAGTTTCGCGAACGATATTGGCTCTTCTGATATCTCTTTCACTATCTGCAGAACCCACTTTCAGCTTCATGGCAGTAAAACCTTCCGCGATTGCTTTTTTACAATTTTCTCTTACTTTTTCATCAGAATAGTTAAACCATCCGATAGATGTGTCATAACCCGAATATCCTGTTTCAAGTATTTTTTCTCTTTCATTCCTGCCTTCGTGTTGGGCGCGCAATAATTGTAAGGCTTGGTCTCGGGTGAGTTCATCTTCTAGATAGGAAAGATCGAGTGTATCAATGATCTGTTCAGGAGAAAGATCGATCAGTAATTTCCATAAAGGAATCCCACGTTTTTTTGC
Source organism: Chitinophagaceae bacterium (assembly GCA_947372235.1). Classification (GTDB taxonomy): domain Bacteria; phylum Bacteroidota; class Bacteroidia; order Chitinophagales; family Chitinophagaceae; genus Sediminibacterium. The sequence goes on from CANBSW010000094.1 coordinate 366, forward strand.
CCACAAATCATAGCAGGCATTGGTAACCGATGCCAATGCAAGATGTACAATTCCTTTATGTGGACCGAGCCATCTAAACTGCTGTTCATTTGACAAACGGTTAAACAAAGAGCCAAAAGAAGACATCATTTCCTCAATATCATTTCCCACTATTTTGTCTGCATAAAATTTTGCGGCTTTACAAACCAGGTCGTTCCCTTCTCCTAATGTAAAAGCGAAACCGGTTCCTGTAATGCCCGAATCATCCATTAAATTAGTTACTGCATAAGAGTATACCGGGTCGCGATGAATGGCATCACTTCCTGCACCGGTTTCTAATTGATACCTGGCATCTCTTATTTCAACTCTTTTGATCATATAATTTCTCTAACATTTTACTCTACTCTATCCGCTTGCGAGAATATTGCTAATTCATTACTAATGGCAGCCCTTCTGTTGTTGTATTTATTTCCATTACCAATACCGTATCATTTTTATCCGGGAGAACAGCAGGAAGTTTGATATGAATCTTATCTGTCTGATCAAATACAAGATTCTCTCCGGAAAGAAAATGAATACTATTAATTTTTACTCCACTAATTACCGGCAGGTTAAAAGCATTGATATCCTGCTTAAATAAATGAATATATATTTTACTTCCTTTTCTTGTGGCGGCCCATTCTTTATTGGGTTTGTAAGGCCCGCCCATAGTTCCGTAAATAGACTCGCCATATTTGTTAAGCCAGCGGCCAATAGTATCTAAGAGTTTAATTTGCCTGTCTTCCATTCGTCCATCCATCATTGGGCCTACATTGAATAATAGATTTCCGTTTCCACCCGAAGTGGAGGCCAGTGTTTGAATGGATTGCTGAGCGGTTTTCATTTTATCATTGGGTTTCCACGACCATTGATTACAAATGGTAATGCAGGATTCCCATGGATCCTTCATATTGATCTCACCCACTTCCTGCTCCGGTGTTGCATAATCTCCTACAGTCTGCGCTGTTATTGTTTTATGCGAACCTTTTCCCAATCTGTTATTTACGATGATCTTTTTATCCAGTTGTTTGATATGATCATATACTTCCTGCCCAAACTCTTTTGTCCATGGCTTTTCCCAGTTACCATCAAACCAAAGCATATAGGGATGATATTTTGTGATGAGTTCTGAAAGTTCATTCTTGATCTTCTTTACAAATCTGTTCATATCTGCTTTGGGATCGGGAATACTGTCGCCTAAATTATGCAATGGATAATCAGCATCATGCCAATCCAGAATAGTGAAGTAGATACAAAAAGCGATCCCATTATTTTTACAAGCTGCTGCTAACTCACCTACAATATCTCTTTTAAACGGAGAATACATGATGTTATAATCAGAATAAACTGTGGGCCACAAACAAAATCCATCATGGTGTTTGGAAGTGATGGTGATATACTTCATACCGGCGGCTTTTGCCGTTTTTACCCATTTGTCTGCATTAAATAAAACAGGATCGAATTCTTTATATAGATTATCATATTCAGCTGCCGGAACCTGATGCCCCCGCGACCATCCAATTTCCGTACCGCGCAAACTTACCGGCCCCCAGTGAATGAACATCCCAAAACGTTTGGCCATAAAATCGTTCAGGATTGTGGGATCTGTTTTGACAGATTTGTTTTGAGCAAAAGCCAGGGTTGTTAATAACAGAAAAGGAACGTAATAAACTATTTTTTTCATAACTGAAATGTTGCTTTCGGTAATCCTATAATTACTCCGGCCCGTCTGTATCCCAATTCTGCACCTCCACTCACCGGCATAATACATCCGGTAACAAATCTTGCTTTTTCTGATAGTAGAAATACACAAACATCCGCTATCACATCTCCTTCAGGGCAATAGCCCAATGCATGGATTTCATTTAGGTATTTTTCTTTGTCGGGGGTATCAGGGTATTGGTATTCTTCTGCCCATTCGCGTAACATAGGTGTCCACACACCTGCCGGACTGATCGCATTTACCCTGATTCCATAAGGTGCATAATCAAGGGCCATTGATTTTGTTAATGCGTTGACACCTCCTTTGGTGGCTGTATATGCTGCATGGTTTTCCTGACCTATCTGACCAACCAAACTGCTGGTATTAAGGATACAACCCTTTGACTCTCTTAATGCCTCAAATCCATATTTTACAGTATGGAAGATACCTTTCAGATTAATATTCATCAATGTATTCCATTCTTCAGAAGATGTTTCATGTAAAGCTTTGGATGGGTTTGATATACCGGCATTATTGTGAATAGCATCTATTTTTCCATAAGCAGCCAATGTTTTTGTAATGGCATTCACTACTTCTTTTTCGTTTGAAATATCGCAATAGATTCCAAGATGTTCGTTGCCCAACTCGCCTGTTACTTCCCGTAAGCGTTTTTCGTTATTGGAAGCAATAACAACCCTGGCTCCTTCCTTTACATAGGCTTTGGCACATTCGTATCCAATGCCATCTGAGCCTCCGGTTAGAAATATCACTTTCTCATTTAATAATTTCATGGTATCCATTTACTCCTTTCTAAATAATAGTACTTGACTCTAGTTAAGTTTTGCAGCTGGTCTTACTTCTGAACCTACACTATTGGTTAAACCATCGCCGATCTCCTTTCGGTATTTATCTGCTATTTCAGTTAGCCTTTTTACAACATCCGGATGCTTATCTTTTACATCCCTGTCTTCTCCGGGATCTGTTGAAAGATTAAACAAAGAAAGTCTTACAGAATCACTTCCATATTTGCCGGGAAACCCATCCTGTCCAATCGCCCCGGACTTATTATAGGTTTGGGAGATGCAGGGAAATACCAACTTCCAGTTTCCTTTTCTGATGGCTTTCAAATTATTTTTATCATAGTAGTATACAAACTCATCTCTGGGATTGGCATCTTTCACCGCTGTAAAAAGATCGAATACATTAACCCCATCAATTTTTTTACCGGGAAATTTTGTTTTGCAGATCGTTGCAATCGTTGGCAGCATATCCATTGTAGTGGTTAAATTATTACAGATGGTTCCTGCAGGTATTTTTTTGGGCCAGCTAACAATAAAAGGAACTTTTAAACCACCATCCCATGCTGTTCCTTTTCCTTCGCGCAAGCCACCTGTGTTTCCGGCATGGTTACCAAAAGTTAACCAGGGGCCATTATCGCTGCTGAAAATGACCAGTGTATTTTCTGCAATCCCATTTGCTTTTAATGCTTTCATCACTTCGCCAACCGACCAATCTACTTCTTCCATTACATCTCCAAATAAACCGGCACCACTTTTTCCTTTAAATTTGGAAGAAGCGGCAATAGGCACATGCACCATTGCATGCGCGAGGTATAAGAAGAAAGGTTTGGTTTTATTCTCATTAATAAACTTCACCGCTCTTTCTGTATAGGTTTTGGTAAGCTGTGCCTGATCATCCAATGTTTTCAATGTTTTTACCACTTTATTTCCTTCATACAAAGGAAGTGGCGGATAGGTGGAACGATAACTGCTGGTATCTGTCCAGGGTGTCCCATCATAATATACAGGCCACATATCATTGGAATAAGGCAGACCAAAGAATTCATCAAAACCTTGTTGCATGGGCAGATAAGGTTCTCTATTTCCCAAATGCCATTTTCCAATCATGGATGTTTTATACCCTTTGGCATGCAATAACTCTGCAATGGTTTCCTCTTCCGGATTTAATGCAATTTTACTTCTGTGATCCAGTGCACCGCTAATGCCAATACGGGTGGGATAACATCCGGTAAGTAAAGCACTTCTTGATGCAGAACATACAGCCTGTGCATCATAAAAATTGGTGAACCGCATACCTTCGGCAGCAAGTTTATTCATATTAGGCGTATGGTAAGGGCCACCACCATAGCACTCAGGATCTCCATAACCCATATCATCCATGAAAATGATGACAACATTAGGAGTGGATTGCTCAATTTCGAAATTTACCGGTTTTTTATAACTCATCAATAAAATGACAGTTACCAACAGAACAGTTATTGCCCCAAAATATTTGAATATAATTTTCATAGTTTATATTGTCGGGTTTTATAAAAAATGTTTATTTATCATTATTAAATTCTTTTTGTTTTTGCAATTCCAACTGCATTTCATTCAACTTATTTTTAAAATGTTGATCTTCTGCCAGGTTATTCATTTCCAGGGGATCTTTTTTAACATTGAATAATTGAATAGTTTGTTTTCCATTCACATGATATAGAATCAGTTTCCAATCCCCTTTTCTTACAGCCCTTTGAAAATCTTTGTATGCATACAACATTGCGCCTCTTTTTTCGGCATTTTTTCCAAGTATCACTTTACCCTGAACCGTTTGTGGAACTTCAATATTTGTGAGATTACAAAGTGTTGGGAATATATCAAACAAATAGACAAAATTGGTATTGATCTTCCCCTTTGGTATGTTTTTACCTGAAAAAATCAATGGCACATTTACACTTGACTCATATACATTTTGTTTGCCCATTAATCCATGCTGTCCCAATGCCAAACCGTTGTCACCAGCAAAAACAATAATAGTATTTTCATACAAACCTTTGGCTTTTAATGCCTGGATAATCGTTCCTATTTGTTCATCCATGTGAGTCATCATGGCATAATAATCTCTGATATGCGTTTTAATCTCAGCCGGTTTTCTGGGAAAGGCTGCTAATAGTTCATCCCTTATCAATAATTCTCCATTATCAAAAGGATGATTTTCCAGGAAGTTTGCGGGAAGAGCAATTCTTGAAGTATCATACATTTCTTTATATTTTTCCGGCATAACTCTAGGGTCATGAGGTGCCGTAAAAGCAACGTATAAGAAGAAGGGTTTGTTATTATTATAGGCATTGATAAAATGAACAGCACTCTCTGCAAATATTTCTGAAGAGTGTTTATTGGAATATAAATGATCAGCATTGATACTATCGCCCCTGGTCAAAACAATTTTTCTGTTATACTTTCCTGTTGAATCGTAATGATGCAATGGTTTATTAAACTGGTCTCCCATTCCCCCAAAAAAGATCTCGTCGCCATTTTGAAAACCACGATTAAATGAACGTTTATCATTATGCCATTTCCCGATACCATAAGTTAAATAACCGTTTTTTCCAAAAACTTCTCCTAGCATAGTATTTTGAAGTTGTATCATATTTCCCTCATAGCTTCCGATTGAGAACAAATTCCTTCCCGTCATAATCATATTCCTGCTTGGCGTACAAACCGCACCCAGATTGCCCCCCATGATATAGGCATTGGTAAATGAAGTTCCTGCCTTTACCAGAAGATCCATATTAGGGGTAATGATTTCATTTCCGCCCAAGGCATGAATGGTCCCCATCATTCTTTGATCGTCTGTAAGAATAAATACGATGTTTGGTTTTTGCTGTGCATTGATAACGGTAAATATCATACACTGAAAAAACAACAGACTACCTGTAAATAAATATTTGCAATACCTTTGATCCAATCTTAGTTTTTTTATTTTTCAATTAATGAGTTTATTCTGATTTTCTATAGTTTACTTCGATTTCTTTTGGAGCTACACAATGAGTGGCTCTTCTTTCTTACTGAATTGTTATATTAAACCAGTCAATTCCTTCACTTTACCGGGATATAGTTCTGCATAATTTTTTTTCACTAATACCCTTTTTCATATTGTATATCTAAAGTGTTAACCATTTCAGCTTTTAAACCTCTTTCCTTTATTTGCTTTATTCTATAACAAGTGCATTTATTTTGTTAAATGGACCATTCCCTACATTTTGCATCATTACTTGAAGCGAATTATCCCATTTTATTGGAACTCATTTCACAGATCTTTTTTAAAAGCAATTTTTTAACCCCTTCTGTTCTTTTTCAATTATTTTTCGCATGCCCATCATTTACAACTTGCTTACCTTAGTTAATTCTAATTTACAGTTAGTATCAAAATGAGAAAACCAATTATTAACTGGTATAATTCATTCTAATATAGCTATTACTTACCCCAATTAATACAATAGAAGAATGATTACGCTTTAACCTCCAGTTCATTTTCTATATCTTTTCCTATCACAAAATAAAAGAGGGTCCTCCTACAATCGTTTATAAAAACATATATGTAAAGGACCCTCCACTGCTAAAACCAAAACTACCAACCGGGATTCTGTGACAACTTGGGATTAAGTGTTATTTCATTGGTTGGAATATTATCGAGATAATCACGTCCGGCATTGAAATTATATCCGGATGGGATCAGTGTTTTAAATGGATCCACAAAACCTGTGGCGTTTGTAGCTATCGTTACAGTGTATTCAGATGCCAGTAATGGAAATCCGGTTGGCCTTTTGCCTGCAAACAATGCATGAGCTCTCCATCTTCTCCAGTCATCAAAACGAAAACCTTCACAGGATAATTCAACCGCTCTTTCTCTTCTGATCTCATACAATTCATCGGTTAATGAATAACCGAAATTGGCATAATTAGAACGTAAGGGATCTGCCTGAACCGTGAATGCAGGCATACCTGCGCGACTACGCAACAGATTTAGACTTTTTGTATAATCAACTACCTTACCCATTTCAGCCTGGGCCTCCGCATAATTTAATAAAGCTTCTGCATAGCGAAATATCACAGCCCCTGTTTCGCAGGCAGTGCTAAAGCCAAGTGCTCCACCGGCAGTAGGATCTTTTGGATCAACACCTTTGTTCTCCTGATAACCTGTATAATTTTTGGTATCTCCTGCTGATTTATCCAGATTTGGTTTTACAAATAAAACAGTTCCACTTGAATTGTTCCACATGGTTTGTCCGGGAGTCCAGATCACCTGACTCAATCTTGGATCACAATCGTTACCAATCTTTGTTAGATAAGGTGTTCCTTTTAAGGTTGTTGCAAGTGTATTATAATCATAGGGTGTACCAGTTTTTGAGAGATAATTCTGAATGCATTCATGAGTAGTACTTACCGAACTGGTATTGCTGGTTACATATTGCTGAAAATTGTGAGAAAACGTACCCTGTGTTTTATCAAACTTACACCAAAGGGCAATTTCAGAAACAGAACTCAGGTTGGTAGAATTAAACAAAGAATTATAATCCGAACCAGGTTTTCCGGTATTGGTAATACTTGCGGTGTACTTACCCGCGGTCATCAATTCAGTAACTGCATCAACAGAAGCCTGCAGGTATTTAGTTGGATTTGCACCGGCAGTTGCAAAAACGGTAGATGCATGGTATTTCTGCCATGTGCCTTCAAATAAAGCAACGCGGGATTTAAAAATAAGTGCTGCTTCTTTGCTTAAACGGTTATTACCACCACTTACCGTTTTGATAACGCCTAAGTTTGCGATAGCAGAATCAAGATGTGCCAGTACCGAATCAATTACCTGAGTTCTTGGTGTACGTGGGTTGTACAAAGCTGAATCATTCATTTGAAGTGAATTGGTGTACCAGGGTACATCTCCATAAGCTTTTACTTTTTCAAAGTACAACCATGCTTTGAAGAAATAGGCTTCTCCTACAGCCTGAGCAATATTGGCACGGGTATCGTTCACTTTTCGGTAGTTCTCAAAAAAGATATTTACTGCACGGATATTACCCCAATCCCAGTTACCACCTGATACAGTTGCTGTTCTTGTTCCATTCAACTGAAGTACGGGAGTGATATAAATCTGGTGATCAGACCCCAACAATGCGTCTCTTCCCATCATTCCCGTATAAATAGTACCCACTGTTCTGAAAGTTGGAAACACAGCGTAAAACTGTACGGTATAATTTTCAAGATCGGTTTTTGTTTTCCAATATTGTGAATTGGAAATCTGGTCCGGTGGTGGCACATCCAGGTTTTTATTACAGGAAACCAGTGCAATAAAAACAATAATAATATATAGCAACTTTTTCATAGCCAGGTCTTTTAGTTGGTTAAAATTTTAGGTTGATACCGAAAGTAAATGCAGCCTGTGAGAAGTAAGATTTTGCATTACCTCTTACCCCCACATTGGCTGTTTCGGGGTCAAAATGCGATGGCATACTTGTAATGGTGGCCAGGTTTTCTCCTGAACCATAGATATAGATACTTTGAAAATGTATTTTCTTAGCAATCGATTCTGATAAAGTGTACCCAACCTGCATATTCTTTAATCTTGCATAAGCACCATTCAACAGATACATGGTTTGCGTAAGTTGATTTTTTCCATTATTGTTGGCATCCAGGTATGGACGGGGGAAATAAGCGTCAGTTGTATTTTTGCCTAAGCCCGCATAAGTAGTTGCGTCAACATCTCTGTAATAATTCAAATGGCCCGGGAAGATGGAACCTTGAACAGAAGTACTAAAACCCCAGAACATATTACCACTTAACGCAAGATCTCTTTGACCAACGCCTTGCCAGAACATTGAAAAATCAAATCCTTTCCATTCAGCACGAAGCGTTAAACCAAACTGATAACGTGGTGTAACATTACCGATCACTTGTTTATCTCCGGGATTATCAACTGTATTTGCACCATAAGTGATTAACCCATCACCATTCAAATCCCTGTACATCATATCTCCTGTTTTCCAAACCTGACCTGATACCGCTTTTTGAACTGCGCCTGTATTGATCCTGTCTGCATCGGCCTGTTGTTGTATCAATCCATTACTCACCAGTCCCCAGATCTCTCCTGAAACTTGTCCGCTATATGGATTGGTAAGGATTCTGGTTGGATTATTATATTTCATTACGGTTGTCTGATAATCAAACATCATTGCTGTAACTGAGTAATGAAAATCCTTTCCGATTTTATCTTTCCAGTTCAGTGATAATTCCCAACCATTTGTTTTGGTTTCCATATTATTAGCCTGTGGCAAGGATGCACCAATTACAGCAGGTACTGCAGCTGCCGGTCCTAACTGATCCGTTGTTAAACGCTGATAGATATCTCCTGTAACCGTTAACCTGTTATGGAAAAAAGAAATATCAACACCAAGGTCTTTTGTATTAGACACTTCCCAGGTAATATCCGGATTTACTAAAGTGGGAGCCGTAGTATAACTGGGTCTTGTACCGTTTAACAGCCATGGAAGATTGGCTGAAACACCGATCAGTGGAATGTCCTGGTATGGATTGGCAGTTAACTGATTTCCCAGAGAACCCCACGAACCCCTTATCTTGAAAGCATTTACTGTGTTCTTGATCTTATCCCAGAACTTTTCGTTAGATACATTCCATCCGGTGGAAAGTGATGGGAAGAACCCAAAACGTTTTCCATCTGCAAATTTGTAGGTACCATCATAGCGGCCATTTAATTCCAACAGATATTTATTCTCATAGCTATAATTGATCCTTCCAAAAGCACCCGCAGTTGCAGCTCTTGCATAGTTATCATTTCCTGTCACAATTCCGGTTGAGGCTGATATGGCCGGTACTGCTGGAGTAATGGTTCCTGTTTTTTGGGTTAACACATAAGAATAGCTGGTTTTATCCGCCTGGTATCCTGCCATTACCTGAAAGTTGTGTTTTTTCCCAAGATTGAATTTATAGGTTGAATAAAGGTTTACTGCCTGAAAAATGGTCAGGTCATGCGACTCTGCTACAAAATTGGAAGTACTTCCTGAAAGTACCGGCGTTCCGTTTACCTGATCTTCATACACAGCATAGTTATCAGAAGTAAATAAATTAGTTGCTAAACGCAAAGTATAATCCGCATTAATCGTCCAACCTTCCATTGGGGTAATCTCTGTTGCAAAACGTTGGGTTACATCGTTGATACTGGTATTTTCATTTCCTGCATCTCTTGTCCATGGAATCTTCGACTGAATAGACAATACACCATTAGGAGAAGCCAGATACTGTGTTGGAAATGTACGAGCCACCTGATGAAAAAGTAGATCATAATTACCCTGATTATCATACGCAGGTGTATTTCTTGAAGTATTGAAATAACGGGTATTAGATGTGACTTTCATCCATTTGGTAAGTGTTGCATCTACTTTAGCAGTAGTATTATAACGCTTATAATTATCGGTTCCTACCTGTAATATTCCTCCATCATTTTCTATACCACCAGACAAATAAAAAGAAACTCCTTTGTTACCACCACTCACTGTTAAGTTTTGCTGGGAACGGTTGCCATTTCCGTAAAAAACATTGAACCAATCGTAGTTCGCATTACTTTCAAATGTATTGGCCCATAATGATGCATTTGCTGATGAAGGTATCGTTTCGGGAAGACCCGGATTTTTCATATATGCCATTATCCGGTCGACAGTAGCATTGGTATACAAGGGAGACAACCCGGAATTGATACTTGCTTCATTCAAAGCCATTGCTGTTGAATAAGAATCTGCCAGATGTGGCATTCTGATCGGTTTTAAATAGCTATAATTGGCCGAATAATCCAAATTCAGTTTTCCGGCAGTTCCACCTGATTTGGTAGTGATCAATACTACACCATACGGCGCTTTTGCTCCATAGATCGCAGAAGCTGCCGCATCTTTTAAAATTGACATAGATTCGATATCATTCGGATTTAATCCATTCAGGTTTGGCGTTTGAATTCCATCTACGAGTATGAGTGGAGTACCCTGTCCGCGAATCTGTATGTTCATTGCAGCACCCGGTTCAAAGCCGAATGAACCGGTATTAAAATTGATCCCCGATACTTTACCCTGCAAAGCCTGCGATACAGTTGCAGTTGCTCTATTTACAAGTTCTGCACCCTTTACAACTTCTACAGCACCGGTAAGGTTTACTTTTTTCTGTGTGCCATATCCTACCACCACCACTTCATTTAAGGCGGCACTGACAGAAGTAAGTTCAAAAACAAGATTTTTCTTATTGGCAGCAGTGAGAATCATTTCTGCTGTCTGAAAATTCACATGTGTGAAAACAATTGTTTCACCTTCTTTGGCATCAATGGAAAAAATTCCATTCTCACCGGATTGGGTTGCACGGGCAGTTCCTTTGATCTTAACGGTAACACCGGCTACAGGTTTTTTATCTGTATCACTGATGACAGACCCCGAAACTTTAGATTGCGCGGATACAAGTTCCGGAATCAGAAATAAAGTCAGAACGAACAGAAAACCCATTGTTCTTTTCAAATACAACATACATAAGCAGTTTAAATGGTTAACAATCTGCAATAGTCAGTTTCAACAACAGAATGGTTGATTATCTTATTCACTTTTTGGGAGCGAACAAAATCAAGTACAGGATATATCTAAAATCTTACAGAAGGAAACAGTAATACTTTGGGTATTGTAGTACTATTCTGTACAGCCCCCTGCATTGCGATCTATCGATTTCAATAGAAATGAATATCCTGTAATGATGGGATAAAAATATATAGTAAGCAGAAAGATTAAATATCGGATGTGATGAATTAGATGGATTATCTGATTATTTATTTAATCACATATATATACCGCTATAACCCAAACAAAGAATCAATTCAAGAAATTAACGGTATTGTTTTCTGTAATGGAGTGGAGAAAGGCCGGTTTCTTTTTTAAAACAGCGGGAAAAATAATAGGGATCTGTAAAACCAGTCTGGTCACATATCTCTACTATTCGCATATCAGTACTCATCAGTAAATGCGAGGATTTCTGTATCCGTAAACTGATCAGGTATTCATTAACAGGAATGCCTGATATTTTTCTAAACAGCATCCGTATATGTGAGGCGGAAATATTAAATGCTTTCGCAATCGTATCTGAAGTTATCCTCTTATCAATATCCGTTTGCATAAACTTAATAATATCCCTTATCAATTGGTTATCAGAATCCTTATCTTCCATAAACTGCGAATACAGGAAGGTGGAGATAAAATGTGGCAAACAGAAATTCGATTTGCAAAGATTTTCCAAACTATATCCTGCGGAAAGCCAGTTATACATCTCTTTCCACATATTGATCCGTAGGTTATCAAAAACAATATTTACAGGTTGATTGGTTCGGTCCTGGTATGTTTGGTTAAAATCAGCAATAGCAGTACCTGTGAAATGAACCCAATAAATTGTCCATGGATCATTTTCATCTGCACCATAACTGATTCCTTCTTTGCCGGTAGTGATCAGTATACACTCATTTTTAGCGACCGTATGCGTTTGCTTTTTTGTTTTGAACCATCCTTTCCCATTCACACAATAGATCAGGATATTTTCAGGACATCCATTCTTCCAGTATCGATGGTGAAACCGGGCATTGGGGTAAAACCCGATATTTTTGATATACAGATTACTAATCAGGGGATGATTACTGATATTATTTTCAATTACACGCACAGGAACATCAATTTGTTTCGACCCTGCAAAACCATCCCGTATCTGTATTTTCTTATTCAAAGCGATCATGAATCAATGTTTCAGTATCATTCTGTTTTTGGTCTGTTAATGCCAGTATAGATAGGTTTTGGCTGAATAACCAATTGATCATTTTTAACCCAGTCCTCCCCTCTTTCTTTCAGATAAGTTACCATTTTTATTCTATATTCTGACAGCAATTGTTTGGGGGGATTTGCTGAAGAGGTCAATTCATTTAATTCTTTGGGATCCATTTTAAGATCAAACAATTGTTCTGCACCTGTTAACGTAAAATAAATGTATTTATATTTTTTATCTGTAAGCGCCACCCATGCATTGTCTGGTTCATAAATCTGCGCATGCTCCATTTCCATTTGTGTGCGCCATTTGTTTCCTTTCAAAATTTCGAGCATACTTCTGCCATCCATTACATCAGGTATCTTTATCCCGGATGCATCCAAAAAAGTTGGGAATACATCTCTTAACTCAACCAGTTCAGTACTTATCTGCCCACGCTTTGCTTTCAATCCCAAAGAAGAGGGCCAACGCACAATCATAGGAATTCGTGTAGAGCCTTCATACGGCCTGCATTTTCTCCATAGATAATGATCTCCCATCATATCGCCATGATCAGACGTGTATAATATCAACGTATTCTCGAGTTCGCCACTTTGTCTCAGGGCTTCAATCACCCTTCCTAACTGATCATCCACATAGGAAATCGCTTCATAATAAGACCTCCTAGATTCTTTGATCTCTCTTTCTGGAAACACACCTTTTGAAGCGTTTGGATTTGTTTCCATCGAGCCAATATTTTTTCCAAACTTTTTCTCAGCCCATTCTCCTATACCAGGCATTGGTATTTTATTTGTATCAATACTATTTAAAAACCGTTTGGGGGGATCTAATGGAGAATGTGGTCTTTGAAAAGAAACTTTTAAGAGCCAGGGCTCTTCTTTACTGTGATTTTTGAGAAACTGAACAGCCCTGTCAGCGGTCCAGTAAGTAGGATGCAGGTATTCTTCAAAAGGAAAAACTCTTCCACCCCTGAGATCGTTGTAACTTAATCCAATCTCATTGATATCTTTCCCTGGTGCGTTTTTTTGAAAGAACAAAGTATAATCACATACTTCATGTCCTTTATTCGTTGTATACCAGCCTTCTTCCAACTCTACTTCCTGATACCCATGTTTATTTCGCATGGGATAAAAATGATTTTTACCTACTGCATGAGTTATATAACCATTGGCAGTAAAAATTGCAGGACCTTCCTCTGGATAATTGGGGATATTGGTATAACCGATTTGTCCGCTTTTCCAGGGACTCATCCCTGTAAGAATACTTGTTCTTGCGGGTGTACAGGATGGTACAGAACTATAGGCGCGCGTAAATAAAATACCTTCTTTGGCAAGCCTGTCTAAATTTGGGGTAGAAACATAATCAGCACCTGCAGCTCCAATGCAATCACCCCTATGCTGATCGGCCATCAGAAATAAAATATTGATCTTTTTTTTGTTTTTAGAATTTGGGGTATGTAAAATACGCATTGAACTTACAGGCTTAGCGGAATTATCAACCATAAAAGAATAAAGTCCTAACAGAATAAATAATCCTGTTAAAACAAATATTAACTGCCAATAACGGTTATTATGCATGTTGTACTTTTAGATATTTCAACACATTAAAATTAACGGAATCAAAAATGACTTTATTGAACTTATTTATCCCATCAATAGCCTTTTCTTGCATAATATATGCAAAATCAGATTGCGTTGACCACTTGAGTCCGGCTTTGATAGTTTGATAATAAAGAAGGCGATTCTTTACAGAATCACCTAAAATCTATTCATTTGCCCGTAAGTAACTCAGGTACGAACTATTTACTGGAAGATTTGGAAGAAATCTTAAACTATTAAAAAAGGTCGACTCAAAGTCGACCTTCTAATTCTTTATTATTCTTCGAAACATTTATTATTTCCAAGAAAAACATCGCGCCCAGGACTGTACTTTTTTCGAACCAATTTGTAAGAGATGTAAGGCTTTTAGCCGAAATTTTACTGCGGAAGCCTAAAATATCTAAGCATCTTCATTGAACTCGAACCCCATTAGGGAAGTTGTATTTCTAAAAATGAAACCCAGCTTTTCAAAGTAAAAAAAGTTGCCTTAATTCTTTATTGCAAAATCCGATTGTGTTAGGCGCCTGAGTTTGATTGAGAACACCCAATTTCACAAACATCAGTTTTGCAAAGGTTTTATCCATATCGCCTGTCCTCCGGATGCAATTAATTTTGCATCGAGCACATCAGAAGCATCTACAATGATGTGTTTTATCGAGATCTTAGTGCGAACTGTAGAAACGGGGTCATCATAATAAATACTTGCCTCATATTTTTTTCCAGGCTTTAAAAACCTCAGTGGAATTTTTAGCTCACGCGCATCATTATTGGTAATAGTTCCTACAAACCAGTCTTCTCCCTTACGGCGGGCGATAGTAATATATTTCGCTATTTCCCCATCAAGTACTTTGGTATCATCCCATACAGTTGGTATTTTATCAAAATATTCCAATTCCGGTTCATCCTGTGAGTCGGAAGGTTTATCATACCAATACATGAACTGTAAAGGGCTGTAATAAATGGTAGACAATGCCATCTGATGGCCCGAAGTGGTTTTTAATACCCTTGCATTTTGTGTTTGTGCCAATGCCGGTTTTAATTCAGGGCGATGGTAATAACAAATGGTATAATCTGCGGCACCGGCAATAAAACGGGTAAAAGGTAATATGGCATTACTGGTTGCATCAGGCATTTCTTCATTGCCGTGAACGCCTTCCTGGGTTAATAAATTGGGATAGGTTCTGCTAAAACCGGTTGGGCGGTATTCATCATGGATATCTACCATCAAATTATTATCAGCACATTTTTTTACTGCATCATGCAGCCAGGTTGTCCATTTATGCGAACCCACTTCTACGAAACCAAATTTGATACCGCTTACCCCCCATTTTTTATATAACGGAAGCAATTGATCAAGATGTTGATACAATGCTCGTTGATTAACATACAGAAAAATACCTATCCCTTTTTCATGAGCATATCGTATCACTTCCTGCAAATCGAGGTCACTATTGGGATTACGGCGAGGATCAACATTTACTTTATTAGCCTGAGAGGCAACCACGTATTCATACCCATACCAACCTGCATCAAAATGGATGTATTGCAGATGACGTTTAACAGCAAAATCGATCAACTCCTTTGATCCTTTCATGGAAAGTGACATCTCCCGTATCAGTTTTCCCGGTTTTATCCAGGATGTATTTTTAATTTCATTCGGGGGATTCAGGTTTAGTAACAGATCGTTATTAGCCAACAAATCGCCGGCTTTTTCTGCAACCATTATTACTCTCCAGGGTGTGGCAAATGGCGTAAAAAAATCTACCCGATCATACATCGAACAATTAATCGTATTTGCTTTATTGAGATCCAGTGTAAATTTTGTGCGTGAATAGTTAACCATTGCTGCTTCTGCAAGACAGGCAAATTTTCCATTGGCCAATTCTAATACCAGCGGTCTTTCACTTTCATCGGGCCAGTTTTGTAAGGGCAATAAACTATAAGTTCCCTGTGCCCTGTTGGTGAACCAGGCTTTGGTTCCTTCGGGCATTGTAAAATTTGTGAGTTCTTTTTTGATACTGATATCCATTCCGCCCTGTGGATGTTCGGGCAACACATAACGAAAGGCGATCCCTTCGTTATATGCTCTTACCTGAATCTGCATTTTTGTCCTCTCGTTATTCCCTTTCAATAAAGTAATGATCATTCCCGCATATTGATCCCGCACAATATTCCT
>CANBSW010000095.1 GCA_947372235.1 Chitinophagaceae bacterium
GCAAATTTTCCATTCACTTCTCCGTTTAAAACAGTAATATCTTTTACACCCAATGCCTTCAACAAAAGCGGAACTGCTGTGGCTCCTGTACTGTTGATCGCGTCAAGCACAACACTGAATTTTGCTTTTTTTATTGCCGCAACATCCACCAACGGATAATTCACTACTGCATCAATATGTTTTTGAAGCATTGTATCATCGGTTTTGTAAGAACCCAATTGATCTACCCCCACAAAAACAAAATCTTCTTTGGCAGCAATCTCTAATACTTTAGATCCTATCTCTCCACTAATAAATTCGCCTTTGTTATTCAGCAGTTTTAATGCATTCCATTCTTTGGGGTTATGGCTGGCAGTTAATATGATGCCACCGGCTGCATTTTCAAATACAACGGCCATTTCAACGGTTGGGGTAGTGCTTAGGCCAAGATCAATTACATCTAATCCTAACGCATTCAGCGTACTTACAACGATCCGTTGCACCATTTCGCCACTGATCCTGCCATCACGGCCTATAATTACTTTTTTATTGTCTGATTGCTCCGCTAACCAGGTGCCGAATGCTGCGGTAAACCTTACTACATCTATCGGACTGAGTGTGTCACCTGGTCTTCCGCCTATTGTTCCGCGGATGCCTGAAATGCTCTTAATTAATGCCATGAAATCGGATTTTACTGGGATGCAAACATAATAGAAATTTTTTGTTTGCTCCGCAGCCGTAATTTTGTAGCTCAATAGCCAATATGCCGGATAAAGCGTGGTACAAAGACTGGTTCAACTCTCATTATTATCATTTGTTGTATCAACATAGGGATGAGGAAGAGGCTTTGCGGTTTATTCAAACCCTGATCAAATACCTGAATCCTCCGATTGGCAGTACTATGGTTGATGTGGCCTGTGGAAAAGGCCGCCATAGTAAAGCACTGGCTGAAATGGGGTTTGACGTTACAGGTATCGATCTTTCTGCAGCATCTATTGAAGAAGCCAAACTGGATGAAATGGATACACTGCATTTTTACCAGCATGATATGCGCCTGCCTTTCCGCATCAATTATTTTCAGTACGCATTTAATTTTTTTACCAGCTTCGGTTATTTTAAAACAAGGCGCGAACATGATAATGCTATCCGCACCATTGCCCAAAGTTTACAACCCGGAGGTATTTTTGTGATCGATTATCTGAACGTGCATTATTCAGAAGATAAGCTCGAAAAATCATTCACCACTGCTATTGAAGGTGTCACTTTTCATATAAGCAAATGGCATGATGAGGAACATTTCTTTAAACAGATCCAGATCACCGATGAAGCCAATAAAGCACCTAAACATTTATACACAGAACGTGTAGCTAAGTTCTCTCTTGGCGATTTTACTGATATGCTGGCTTATCAGGATATGCAGGTGCAGGAAGTGTTTGGTGATTACCAGTTGGGGAGGTATGATGTGCGAAAATCTCCGAGGATGATCATCATTGCAAAGAAGAAATAGTGTTTTGAAGGTCCAGATTATATGGGATCTTTTTAGTGTAAATTTTTTTGAAACACATAGGAATATAGGTTAAGAAATAGGGCATATGGGAAAAATACTATGTGAACTTTTGCCTAACCTATATTCCTATGTGTTTCAAAAAAAGCCCCGAAAATCAAGTTTTCTATTATTGCCTCGGTTTTGTAGTAATATCTTTTGGAGTTCTATAAATCCTCGGCAGCTGTCCGGATGGAATAGATAATGTATCCGTCAACAATACCTGATTAATTGCATTGGGCATATTGGAAGAAAAACTTTTGTCAGGTTTCAATACCATCATATTATCCCGTTGATCCTCGTAAATATCAGAACCATTTCCATTATTGCCGATATAAGTCTGGGCCTTTTGCTGTATTAATTTAACCTCGTCAAATGAATAACCCCGATGGAGATTTCTTGGAATGAGCGTGTCTTTCACCAGGCTTTTTGGCTTATACTTTGAAGGCTTAAAAATATTGGGCGATAGCCAACCGCTATCCGACAATCCATTGGGTGTAACAGCAGGTTTTCCTTCTTTTTTGAATAATTGGGAAAATACGGTACAACTAACCAATACAAGCAGTAAAGTAAGGATCAGGGTTCTCATTAATACAAATTAGGAAAAATCCAGATTTTATACAAAGTAACTACCGCCTATTTTTGTTAAAACTATCCAAAAGGCAGTTGCGGATAACTCTTTACAAAGTTTACCTTTACAAACTATGGCTACACCTGTATTGCTGCTTACGAGTTTTCAAAAGATCTGGTCATGGATCGATCAATGGGATACCTGGTTATTCCTGAAGATCAATACAGAGTGGACTAACGGGTTTCTCGACAGTATCTACCCCTGGTATCGCGAAGCCAATACATGGGCTCCCTTATATTTATTCCTGATCGTTTTTGCATTCATGAATTTTAAACAGAAAGCCATTCCCTGGATCTTATTTGTGGTGATTACCTTAACCCTTACCGATCAGTTAAGCAGTACCCTTATCAAAAACTGGATAGCACGCCCAAGACCTTGCCGGGATGAGGTTTTATCAAGTCAGGTGAGATTATTATTAAACGGCTGCTCTGGTGGATACAGTTTTCCTTCCTCACATGCCACCAACCATTTTGGTTTTGCCATGTTTATATTCTTAACATTTCGTCCGATTTTGAAAAAATGGGGCTGGGTATTTTTTGTATGGGCGGCTACCATTGCATACGGACAGGTATATGTTGGAGTTCATTATCCGGTAGATGTTTTATGTGGCACAGTTTTGGGTTGTATTGTGGGCTATATCACCGCAGGTTTTTACAATAAAAGAATGGGCCAGTTTCATTTTGATGCTGCTAAACAAATCACATGATCAGTAACCGTACTTTTTATAGCGTCATAGTTTTATGTATCATCACGTATGTATTGGGTATGATCATGATACCCTTAATGGATATTGATGCCTCGCAATACGCATCTATCAGTCGTGAAATGATGGAGAACAAAAGCTACCTGAAAGTATATGATCTCGGTTTTGATTATCTCGATAAACCACCCATGTTATTTTGGTTATCGGCATTGAGTATGAAATTTTTGGGAGTGCATGATTGGTCGTATCGCATCCCATCTTTATTATTCGCCATACTCGCTGTTTACGCAACCTATAAACTCGCATTTGTATTTTATAAAAAAGAAATTGCGCAATTAAGTGCGATGGTATTGGCTTCTTCACAAGCCCTGTTTTTAATAACACATGATGTTCGTTGCGATACGATGTTGATGGGATGGGTGGCACTTAGCCTCTGGCAAATGGCTGCATGGTATGGAACAGGAAACTGGAAACATTTTGTAATGGCATTCATCGCAATTGCCTGCGGAATGATGACCAAAGGTCCGATTGCATTGATGGTTCCGGCATTTGCATTTGTACCTCATTTTATATTACGAAGAGAATGGAAGCAATTATTTCGTTGGGAATATATTTTAGGAATAGTGATTATAGGAGTGATGCTGATCCCTATGAGTATTGGTTTGTACCAACAATTTGACCTCCATCCCGGAATACTGATCAACGGTGTTCCCATCAAATCCGGGTTACGTTTTTATTACTGGACACAAAGCTTTGGCCGCTACACAGGAGAAAATCATTTCAATGAAATGAACCATTTTACTTTCCTGCTCGAAAATATGTTCTGGAGTTTTTTACCGTGGATCTTTTTCTTTTTGCTGGGATTGATCTTTTCAATAAAAAATCTCATCAATAGAAAATTCAATTTAGTTGCAGGCCAGGAATGGGTAACCACCGGCGGGTTCATAGTTACCTATTGCATTCTCGGAAGAAGTCAGGCTCAATTGCCGCATTATATTTTTGTAGTGTTTCCTTTGGCGGCTATCATTACTGCTAATTTTTTATATAGATTATTATTTACTGATGAATTGTCTAAATGGAGAAAAGCCTTACTGGTTTTTCATGCATTCATTTTCTTTTTGTTATGGGTGGCAGTAATGATATTGGTTACATGGCCCTTTGAAACGCCTAAATTTATTGTTGCATTAGCCGGTTTGTGTTTGTTGGTTTATCTGGAGATCTTATTTGTAAACAAATCAAAAGTACCCCGTCTCTTATACCTCGCATTTTTTACAGTGATAGGAGTAAATATTTTCCTTGATACGGCATTTTATCCCAATGTTTTAAAATACCAGTTAGGAAATGATGCCGCAGCATTTATCAATGAAAATCATATCCCCAAAGAAAAAGTGATTATTTATGGAACGCATGAAGGAAGGGCATTACACTTTTATGGACAATACATTTTTCATGAACGTACTTCTTTTGACAGTATTCGATCCTCAGATATTGTACTAACCAGCAAAGACAGTTTGCCGGTTTTTGCCAAAGCCTTCCCCAAAATGAAAATATTGCATGAGGGCGGACATTTTGGTGTTACCGCTTTATCATTGCCTTTTTTAAACCCTTCAACCCGCGACAAAGAAGTACCCAAATATGTGCTTCTTTCACTGGCAACAAAACCGTAATCCTGTATTTCGCGTGTATTCAGTAGATTTGATGCCATAGCACTATGACTGAAGTAATCATTTTATTGGTATTGATCATCATCAACGGCCTGTTCTCCATGGCTGAGATCGCATTGGTTTCTGCGCGTAAAGCAAGGCTGGAAGCACAGGCTATCAAAGGTGATCCGGATGCGAGGCGCGCACTGGAATTGGCCAATCATCCTGAAACTTTTTTATCAACCGTACAGATAGGTATCACACTCATTGGTGTATTAACGGGTATCTATTCCGGCGATAGTTTCAAAGCCCCTTTGCAGGTATGGTTACAGAAATTCGAACTGCTGAAACCTTATGCCGGCACCATTGCAACTACCCTGATTGTGATTGTATTAACCTATCTCTCATTGGTTTTGGGAGAACTGGTTCCTAAACGAATTGGCTTAAGTAATCCGGAAAAAATTGCCAAGTCGGCCGCAGGCCCCATGCGCATTGTATCGTGGATCACTTTCCCTTTTATCTGGTTGCTGGGTATTACAGCTAACCTCATTATCCGGTTATTAAATATCAAAACAACCGATAACCAGGTAACCGAAGAAGAGATAAAAGCCATCGTAAGCGAAGGCACCGAACATGGCGCTATCGAAGAAGTGGAACAGGATATTATTGAACGCGTTTTTCATTTGAGCGATAGAAATATTACTTCTTTAATGACACACAGAAGCGATATTGTATGGCTTGACGGAAACCAGACTGTGGAAGATGTACGCAAGGGTATGGAAGATATATTACATTCTGTGTATCCGGTTTGTGAAGGAAATATAGACAAGATCAAGGGCGTAGTAACCATTAAGGATCTTTTCTCAGCAGAAGCTACTGCCAGTGTTTTTTCCATTATGGATAATGCCATGTATGTTCCTGAAAACAATACCGCTTACCAGGTTTTGGAAAAATTTAAGCAAACAAAAATTCACCAGTGTTTTATTGTGGATGAATATGGAACTGTTCAGGGACTAATGACCTTGAATGATATCCTGGAAGCAATTGTAGGCGACCTTCCGCAACAGGAAGATGTGGACCATGAGATCACCAAAAGAGCAGATGGATCATATCTGATAGATGCACAAATTCCTTTCTACGATTTCCTTTCAAAATTTGATAGAACTGAATGGATGATGGAAGGCGATCAGGAATTTGATACACTCGCCGGATTCATCATTCATGAACTCGAAAAAATTCCCATTACAGGAGATACCATGGAGTGGAAAATTTTCACTTTCGAGATCGTGGATATGGATAATCACCGAATTGATAAAGTGCTGGTTACTTCTAAGCTGGCTACGGAAGCGGAGGAATTTTAAATCGTGAGTCGTGAGACGTCTCACGGTTTAAAACTCAAACACCGTCCCACTCTTCGGATAATCCAGTTTATAACTCTTATCCTCACCCTTACTCTTTACATGAATAATATTGGATTGTGTTTTTTCGTAATCGTATAAAAGGGTGCAGTCTATCTCTAATTTTTTCAGCTCAGCTACTTTCGGTATTTCAAAATAACTCCACACACTTTCTTTTTGTATTTCGTGACCGATATAATTGGCAGTAACAGCCTGCCCATTAATTTTCAGTTTTATTTTTTGGCTGAGGTAATTGCTGATCTGTTTATCTAGTAAAGTATTGTCCGCCGGGTTTAAGATATCCACTTTCGCCGTATTGTTTTTTTGAAGGGTTTTTTCAAAATCATTCGTGAAAATCCGCACACTAACCTCTACGGTAGCTTCTTTCGCATTATGATTTATTTCTATAACTGATATGAAAAAAGGGTGTAACAGCGACACTATGCCCGCCATCATCCATTGAACCATTATATTTACCATTCAACCATCATTTTTGTATAGCTACAAATGTCCTGATTAAATTGGAATCCTGCACATGAATGATTTCAAACTATATTTTGAGATTGGCTACAAGCATATTGCCGACCTCTCAGGACTGGATCATATCCTTTTTGTAATGGCATTATGCCTCCGCTACCAGTTTGCCGACTGGCGCAAACTCCTCATTCTTGTAACTGCATTTACCATCGGGCATTCAATCACACTGGCATTAAGTGTTTTTAATATTGTTGATTATTCAATGAAATGGATCGAGTTTTTGATCCCTGTAACTATCCTGATCACAGCTGTGAGTAATGTGTTTGTGAAGAAATTCGTTTTCAAATCAAAATTTCCGCTCATTTATTTCCTTGCCTTATTTTTTGGACTGATACATGGCCTTGGCTTTAGTTCTTACCTGAAAAGCCTGTTAGGATCTGAGAAGAATGTGGTTTGGCAGTTATTGGCTTTTAATGTTGGCCTTGAAGCGGGGCAATTATTGATCGTTACTGCAGTTTTACTGATTTGCTTTATATTCGTAAACATTCTGAAAGCTAACCGCAGAGAGTACCTTTTGTACGTAACAGGGGGCATTTTTGCCATAGCA
Source organism: Chitinophagaceae bacterium (assembly GCA_947372235.1). Taxonomy (GTDB): domain Bacteria; phylum Bacteroidota; class Bacteroidia; order Chitinophagales; family Chitinophagaceae; genus Sediminibacterium. The sequence goes on from CANBSW010000095.1 coordinate 6,981, forward strand.
CTTCAGATGGCCATAGAAAGAATACCTTTTTAAAACACTAACTATTATGAGAAAACTCCTCTACCTGTTTTTGTTTCTGTGTATTGCCGGAATCGCAAATGCACAGGATATCAAAAACAATCCCACATCAAACCATGGTAACCGGTTTGAACAGTTGGGAACGATTTTACCCACTCCCAACGAGTATCGTACAGCAAGCGGTGCACCAGGTCCTAAGTACTGGCAGCAACGTGCTGACTATGATATTAAATGTGAACTGGATGAAGCTAACCTGAAACTGAAAGGAAGTGAAACCGTTACTTATTACAACAACTCACCTGATGTATTAACTTATATCTGGTTACAATTGGATGAGAATGAGCATAACAACCTCAGCAACGCCAATTACCAGGATGCAAGCAATTTAGGCCGCACAGTTACGGCTACTGCACTGGATGCAATGGCTGCACAAAAAATAGATAATGGTTATGGTGATAACATCACCAAATTAACCGATATCACCGGTAAAGCGATCAAATACACCGTCAACAAAACCATGATGCGTATTGACCTGCCTGCTCCCTTAAAACCTGGTCAAAAATTCGTTTTTAATCTCGACTGGAATTATAAGATATCTGACCGCTTAACTTTCAGAGGCCGCGGTGGATATGAATTATTTCCTGAAGATGGAAACATGCTTTTCACCATGGCTCAGTGGTACCCGCGTTTGTGCGTATACAGTGATTTTCAGGGATGGCAGAACCACCAGTTCACCGGCCGTGGAGAATTTGCGCTTGCATTTGGAAACTTTACGGTGGCTATGACGGTTCCTGCTGATCATGTGATTATGGGTACAGGGCAGTGTCAAAACTATGCAAGTGTGTTAACCCCTGCGCAAATGGGTCGTTGGAACAAGGCACAAACTGCAAAAGAACCTGTTGAAGTGGTTACACTCGAAGAAGCAACAAAAGCAGAAAAACAAAAAAGCACTGCTAAAAAAACCTGGATCTTCAAAGCAGAAAATGTGCGTGATTTTGCATGGGCTTCAAGCCGCAAACTTATTTGGGATGCCATGCCGGCTTATGTAGAAGGTAAGAAGATCATGTGTATGAGTGGTTATGGTAAAGAAGCCTATGGCCTGTACCGTAAATTCTCAACCAAAGTGGTAGCACATACCATTAAATCATATTCTAAATTTACTATTCCTTATCCATATCCTGTTGCACAAAGTATTGAAGCATCTAACGGTATGGAATATCCAATGATCTGCTTTAACAATGGCCGCACACAGAAAGATGGTACATACAGCGAATCAACTAAAATTGGTATGCTGGGAGTGATCATTCACGAAGTAGGGCATAATTTCTTCCCGATGATCGTTAACAGTGATGAGCGCCAGTGGACATGGATGGATGAAGGTTTGAACTCATTTGTAGAATATCTCACTGAAGAATTATACGATAATAAATTTCCATCTAGTATGGGTTCAGCTTCTACGATGGCAAGTTATATGAGTTTGCCAAAGGATCAACTGGAACCTATTATGACCAATAGTGAGAACATTGTTCGGTTTGGTCCGAATGCTTATACCAAACCTGCAACCGGATTAAACATTCTGCGTGAAACCATTATGGGACGTGAGTTATTTGATTATGCATTTAAGGAATATGCGCGCCGTTGGGCATTTAAACACCCTACACCTGCGGATCTGTTTCGTACGATAGAAGATGCAAGTGGTGAAGACCTCGACTGGTTCTGGAGAGGATGGTTCTATGGTATTGAGCCTTGCGATATTTCTTTAGACTCTGTTAAACATGCAGTTTTCGATCCCAATGCAGTTGCTGCTGCAGGTGGTGGTTTTGGTGGTAGAGGCGGTGGAGGAGGCGGAGGCGGTTTTGGCGGACAGGGCAATGGCCCACGTGGAATGGACAGGCCGCGGATAAATACCTTTGATGACATTTCTAAAGTTCGCAACCGTTCAGATAAGAATATCGTTTTCTTAACCGATGCCGATACCAGCTTACGCGATTTCTATTGGAAATACGACAGAGGTATTGAGCCTTATGATTCAATTACCAAATTACCTGCTCCTGCAGCCGGAGCAGCAGCCCCTGCATCAGAAGGTTTAACTGATGCCGAAAAAGCAAAATACGCCAATACACATCTGTATGAATTGTCTTTCACCAACAAAGGTGGATTGGTAATGCCAATTATTGTTGAGTTTACATTTGAAGATGGAACCAAAGAGACCGAAAAAATACCCGCACAGATCTGGAGACATAACGAGAACAGTGTAACCAAGCTTTTCATGACAAAGAAAAAAGCGACAAGCATTAAACTCGATCCAATGAAAGAAACTGCGGATATCAATGAAGGCAATAATGTTTGGCCCAAATCAGGTGCAGCACCTGAGCCAAGCAAGTTTGCGATCTTCAAAGGAAGAGCCGGTGCAGGTGCCCGCGGGCAATCACAAGGTGCGAACCCGATGCAGAATGCAGCTCAGAAAGGAAAATAAAAAATGAGTCCTGTTCTATAATATTCAATGCCACCTGAGTTTTCAGGTGGCATTTTTTTTAAATAAAAACCACGCCTTTGCGCCCTTGCGTGCAAAATTTTCTCGCAAAGGCGCGGTTTTCTGTTCTTCAAAAAACTATCTTGTGTTCATAATCATTAACGATTCTCTATGAAAAAAATCTTCCTGCTTTCTTTTGTGCTCTTATCTGCAATCTGCTCAACGGCTGCAACAGTTGATACGGTTGCTATTTACAGTAACAGCATGCACCGCAAAATAAACACAGTGGTGATCAGACCAGCTTCTTACAAAGACAAAAAACGTTTCCCTGTTTTATATCTTCTGCACGGAGCTTTTGGAAGCTACTCTAACTGGATCATTAAAGTGCCGCATATCCAACAACTGGCAGATCAATACCAGATGATGATCGTTTGTCCGGATGGTGGTTACACCAGTTGGTATTACGATAGTCCCATCGACAGTACCTATAAATTTGAAACCTTTGTAGGCACAGAAATACCGCAATACATTGATGCCAATTACAACACGATCGCCAACAGAAATGGCCGCGCAATAACGGGGTTAAGTATGGGTGGTCATGGTGGCATCTTTTTAAGTTTTCGTCATTCAGATTTATATAGTGCAGCAGGTAGTATGAGTGGTGCATTACATGCAACCGTGATTACCAAAGGGTATGGCGTTGAATTAAGATTAGGTGATACCATTGCAAACCGCAAATACTGGAACGACTGGAGTGCATTAAATATAATTGAAAAATATCCGAAGGATTCACTGGATATTATTATCGATTGTGGCACAGAGGATCGGGTTTTGCCTATGAACAGGGCTGTTCATGAAAAAATGCTGAAACTGAAAATTCCTCACGAGTACACGGAACGCCCGGGAGAACATAACTGGAAATATTGGGAGAATGCGATCGATTATCAGGTGCTGTTTTTCAGAAAGCATTTCGACAGGGTTTTGAAATAACTAACTCATAACAAGTTGGTTCTCTAAATATGTTAATATAATGATTAGTTCTCTGCGCAAACTCTGCATCTCCTGTTCTCTGCGGTGAAAATAACGGAAAAACTTTGAATACAATTCAACGCAGAGAACAGGAGATGCAGAGTTTGCGCAGAGTTTTTAATGATACACGTTTCAACTTACAAGCCTTTATAAACGGCAAAAGCAACTCAGAAGAGTTGCTTTTTTCATAATGCAGTAAATACAATGAAGCCCCGTTAAAAAATCATTGCATCTGCCATCTGCATTAATAGTTTTTATTCAAAAGAAATTGAATTCAAACATAAATACGGAATTACTTTTTTAAGGGTTGCCTGTGTTGCAGAGAAAAATTTATTCCAAAACTGCTCAGTTCAATACTTCCGAATCCAACACCCCCCAATGGAATTTTTGCATAAGGTTCCATTTGCATATCCCAGCTTTTGCCAATAGGTTTTGAGAAACCTGCCGAAAGATGTACAATGGACAGAACATGCGTATCTGTTGAATTATAATAAGTATTCTTAACTACCGGCATACCCAGGTATTTGTAATAATAATTATAATCTTCGGTGGTCATAAAATAGGAGCTAAGCCCGGCACTAAGGAAGAAGCTATTACCTCTTGCTTTTGGTATTGTATAACGCAGCAGCAGTGGTACTTCCCACATTTTACAGTAACCATCTACCAGGTCTAATTTGTAATAACTTACGGGACTTCCTTTAGGTGCGGTAAAATCTGCTCCGTCGAGCTTATAATTTTTCTGTGTATAGATCACTCCGGTATGAACAGACCATTTACTGTTGAAATGATAACCGCCCATCAAACCAATATTATATCCCGGATCATATCCGTAACGTAATTTAACGGTGCTCTTATCAACACCGGCTAAAAAAGAATAACTAAACCCTTTACCTTTTGGTGATGTGATCAACTTCTTATCTGTATCCTTAGAGTTGCCGGTATTCGTTGGTGTTGCGGCCTCTGTGTCAGTTTTTGGTTCAATGCTCTCTTCCTTTCTGGCAATAATGGTTTGCAAGCCTGATTCTGATTTTTTTTCTGTGATCAGATTTTCTCGTTTAGGTTTCGGATCAACTACATTTTCTTGTTGTACAACAGTAACAGACTGATCATTCGCAGCAACAGAACTTGCTGTTGTTGAATTTGCTGCATTATTGTCTGCAGGTAAAACGGATTTCTGTGAGGAAACCTGTAGCGTTTTTTCTGAACTATTATTCTTTTTTATGTCACTTAATAAAATATTGCTGTTTTGCTGAACAGGTTTTTTTGGAACAACTGTTTTTGATGGATCAGCCACTGTAGAGGTAACCGGAATACTGATTTCTTTTTGAGGTACCGTTGTAACAGTCGTTTCTGACTTTGTTATTTTTTCTGAAGAAACAGATGGTGTTGAAACCGATGTGGTGTTGCCGGTTTTTTTTGAATCTGTTTCTGTAGCAACTGTTTGTTTCGTTACATTTTTCGATGCCAGCCAATACGTTACCGTACCACCAATTAACATAACGGGCAGCAGCCACCAGAAGAAAACAAAACGTCTTTTTTTCTCTTCTATAGGTAATACTTTATCGAGTTCAGCATTGAGCTTTTCCCAATTGGGTTCTCCCGGGGGGGAATATTTCCCGGCCGCTTCTCTGCTAAACCTGTCAAGCTCGCTATCGTCGCCAAGATTAAACATATACTTTATAAGCACTTTGTTGTGTAATAATTTTTCTCAGGTTATGCCTTGCTTTTGAAAGATTTGATTTTGAAGCTCCTACACTGATATTCAGCTGTGCAGAGATCTCTTCATGTGTAAACCCTTCTATTACAAATAAGTTAAAGACCGTTCTGTATACCGGTGTCAGTTTGGTAATTGCTTCAATAATTTCCTGGTACATCAGCTTATCAATTCCTGTTTCCTGGTTATCTGCAAATGTTTCTCCTTCTTCACTGATCTCCTGACTCACCAACTTCAGGTGTGTTCGTCGTAAATGGTCAATACAGGTATTTACCACAATACGTTTAAACCAACCTTTCAGCAATGCTTCTTTTTCGCCCGTTCGGTTTCCATCAAACTGGTTGATGTTCTTGAACAGTTTGATAAACGATTCATTGGCCAGTTCTTCGGCTTCTTCTGTTTTGCTGATGTACCGGTAACAGATCTTTATAGCATAATCATACAGCCAGTGATACAGGTCACGCTGACTGTTTCGGTCGTTTTTACAACAACCGGCAATTAAGCTCGATATTTGGTGTATCTCCCGGGGCAATTTTTTTTTGGATACAAGTACGAAAATATTCAGCCTTCAACCACTTATAACCTCGAATATACGCTTACAATTCTCCAAAGGTTGCCTCTGAAAGCCTGTTTTTGAAGATTTTGAAGTAAAAGTCCTATATAATCCTGTTACCCTCCGGTTCGTCCATCCCTAACCACTTTTTTCTTATTGGATGTCTTTTTTTCAAACTCCATCACCTCTTTGGGCTTAGGTTTTGTAAGGGCTTTTGTTTTAGAACTATCAGTAGATAATTTAGTACTGTCTATAGCCGGCAGGGTGGTAAGTCCGGTAAGGGGGTCTACACTTCCCGGTTCCTGCAGTTTATTCATAAAATAATGTTCGGTACCTACCAGTTTTCCTGTGGGGGGAAAATAATACCGCCAGGTTCCGTGACGTAAGGAATTACCATCATTCTTAACAATCACTTTTTCATATTTATTCGGGTCCTTCAGATCCTGCACATCAATGGTATCATAGGCTTTGTCGGGATTGATGGCTCTCCAGCTTTCATCATGTTCCGGACCGGCAGGTGTAAAATAGCGGCATAATCCATTTTTATTGCCCCATTTATAAAATTCTATGGCCAATGGATCTCCCATTAAATTAAATCGTAACCATTTGCCTTCTTTTCTGTCGTTCACAAAAACGCCTTCTTCCTCATACCCCGGTTCACCTCGTAATGGGGGCATTTTGAGGATCCATTTGCCCTGCTTCATTCCTTTCAAATCTATTTTATTCAGCGTATCACCATCAGACCCCAGTTTGAAGCTTTTATATTGCCCTTTCACCGAATATGTAAATAAAATGAGCAATAGTAACAGAAGAAAGCGCATAATTCATAAATTGAGTACTCGAAATTATCAAAATTATACTACTGACATGAGAAGATTAACATTCCCGTTATTCCTGCTATTGGCCATTACCAGCACCGGATTGGCCCAGGTAAAACCAACCCCAGCTGCCGAACGATTGAAAGCAGCCGATCAAAGAAAAGCACTGGCACAGAAATCGCTGGTAAACAATACTTCGTTCCGGAGTGTGGGGCCCAGCGTAATGAGTGGAAGGGTTGCTGATATAGATGCAAATCCGGATGATCCAACTGAGTTCTATGTAGCGTATGCTTCAGGCGGACTTTGGTATACAAACAATAACGGGCAAAGCTTTACTTCTGTTTTTGATTCGGAAGATGTGCTTTCGATGGGAGATGTTGCCGTAAACTGGAAAACCAAAACCATCTGGCTGGGTACCGGTGAAGTAAACAGCAGCCGTTCTTCATATGCAGGTATTGGAATTTACAAATCAACCAATAATGGCAAAACCTGGGAATTCCTGGGTTTACCGGAAAGCCATCATATCGGTAAAATATTATTACATCCAACAGATAACAATACCGTTTGGGTAGCAGCATTGGGGCACTTGTATTCTCCTAATAAAGACCGTGGTATTTATAAAACAACCGATGGCGGTAAAACATGGAAACAAACTTTGTATGTAGATGAAAATACGGGGGGTGTTGATATTGACCTCAATCCAAAAAATCCCAATGAATTATATGCGGCTACATGGTACAAAACACGCAGTGCCTGGAATTTTGAAGAAGGTGGTAAAACAAGTGGTATCTATAAAAGCACCAATGGCGGCGATAGCTGGGAGCTGGTAACCAAAGAAGGCAGTGGTTTTCCCAATGGAGATGGTGTAGGGAGGATAGGCGTTGCCGTATCGCAACAAAATCCGAATGTGGTGTATGCTGTGATGGATAATAATTTTCACCAGTCAGAGGCAACTGCAGCACAAACTGCTGATACAAGCCGTTATGTGCTGAAGGATTTTAAAGACCTTACCAAAGAACAATTCCTTGCATTGGATGATAAAAAAATGGCTGCATTTGTTGGATCACGCCGTAATGGAATTCCTGCGAAATATACAGCAGCAGTAATAAAAGATGGTGTTTCAAAAGGAACCTATCCTCCTTCTGTGATCTGGGATTTTCTGTTTGATGCCAATACAGCTTTGTTTGAAACACCTATCATTGGAGCTGAAGTTTACAAAAGTGAAGACGCCGGTAAAACCTGGAAAAAAATAAATACCAAACCACTATCAAGTCTGTTTAGTACTTACGGTTATTATTTTGGAAAGATCTGGATAAGCCCGGCTGATGATCAAAAGATCGTTTTAACAGGCTTTGATGTTCAGATGAGTACGGATGGGGGTAAAACTTTTAAAGTGATTGGTGGTGCCAATGTGCATGCAGACAACCATGTGGCTTGGATAGATCCTAAAAAAGACAGTCATATTATCCTTGGCAATGATGGTGGCTGTAATATCACTTATGATAATGGAGAGCACTGGTTTAAAGCCAATACACCTGCTGTCGGACAATTTTACAATGTAACTTTTGATATGGCCACACCCTACAATGTGTATGGTGGTTTGCAGGATAATGGAACCTGGTACGGATCCAGTATAACCCGCGAAGGTTATGGATGGTACGATTCAGGAGAAAATCCATTTAAGGGAATTAGTGGTGGTGATGGTATGCAGGTACAGGTAGATTGGAGAGATAATAAAACCGTATATAGCGGCTCGCAGTTTGGGGCTTATGCAAGGCAAACATTAGGAGCAAGCGCAGGAGGAAGACGTGCATTCGGAAAATCTGTCAGGCCTTCCCGTGACCTTGGAGAAACTGCCTTGCGTTATAACTGGCAAACACCTATTTTATTGAGCAGGCATAACCAGGATGTATTTTATTACGGCAGTAATAAATTCCACCGCTCTTTTAATATGGGAGATAGTATGGTTACTTTAAGTGCAGATCTTACTACCAATCCAAAACAGGGAGATGTTCCTTTTGGAACCCTAACAACCATCAGCGAAAGTCCACTGCATTTTGGATTACTCTATGTTGGAACCGATGATGGGAATATTCAGTTAAGCAAAGACGGAGGATATACCTGGGAACTGATCAGCAAAAAATTACCAAAAGGATTATATGTAAGCCGGGTAACAGCCAGTGCCTTTAAAGAAGGAAGAGTGTATGCTTCTTTGAATGCATACAGGAATGATAATTTTCTTCCTTATCTCTATGTAAGTGAAGATTATGGCCATACCTGGACACAAATTGGTAAAGATCTTCCCAATGAGCCAATCAATGTAATTAAAGAAGACCTTACCAATGAGAACGTTGTGTACATAGGAACCGATGGGGGATTGTATGTAAGCCTCGATGGAGGAAAATCATCAATGATGTGGAACAAAGGATTGCCTTATAGTGTACCGGTTCATGATATTGCATTACATCCCCGCGAAAACGAATTGATATTGGGTACCCATGGACGCAGTATTTATATTGCCAAACTGGATGATATTCAAAAATTAGCAAAGAATCCCGAATACAGGGCAAAGAGAGAAGAAGAAGTGAATAAAGCGAAATAACGTATTTGAATATTTGACAGAACAACAAAAAACACCGAATGATGATATAAGTTATTCGGTGTTTTTTATTCAATGTAACCAAGAAGCACTTTCAGCATTTTGCAATCTTTTATTTTTTGCTTACTGTTAAACACAGTAATTCTATAATCTGAGAATCCCTGATTATATGTAACT
>CANBSW010000096.1 GCA_947372235.1 Chitinophagaceae bacterium
TGGCTCTAACGGACGGAATTCGAATTGTCCTTCGAAATCATTTGCTTTTTGTAAAACGATCTTATCGGGCTTCTGAAAGCTTAATATGGCCATATTAAAACTTGTTTTTACTTGTTTGTCTTTTCGCTCACATGAAGCGAGAAGGAAAATATTTGAATCGTCAGTCGTGAAACGTGAAACGTGAGTAAAACACTCACGACTCACGCCTCACGATTCACGCTTATTTAGAGTACAATTCAACGATCAACTGCTCCTTAATATTCTCAGGAACACTTTCACGCTCTGGAAAAGTGATGAAAATACCTTCTTTTTGAGCTTCGTTCCAATCTAACCAGCTGAATTTAGGGTTTTTACCGCGGCTCTTACTGGTTAAAGCAGAATTGTCAGCACTTTTTGGCTTGTAGCCGATCTTATCACCTGGCTTACACTGGTAAGAAGGGATATTCATTACTTCACCATTCACAGTTACGTGTTTGTGGTTTACCAACTGACGTGCTTCAGGACGGCTGGCAGTTAAACCTAAACGATAGATAGTATTGTCCAAACGTGCTTCCAGTAATTTGATCAGGTTTTCACCGGTAACACCTTTTAAACGCTGTGCTTCTTCAAAAGTTTTACGGAACTGGCGCTCCAATACACCGTAAGTGTATTTGGCTTTTTGTTTTTCTCTTAACTGTAAAGCATATTCACCCAAAGTTTTACGCTTACGGGCTGCACCATGCATACCGGGAGGGTTACTGTTCTTGCCCAACCATTTGCCATTGCCTAAAATAGGCTCTCCGAAAATTCTACAAATTTTGGTCTTAGGACCTGTGTAACGTGCCATTTATTTTGTTTTGTGATTTTTTAATGACGGAGGGCTATCTTAAAAATCTAAAATTGATAGAACTCCCTGTTATAATTAGGAATTAATAATTAGAAATTAGTAATTGAATTATTAATTCTTAATTTCTAATTATTAATTCGCGAATCGTTATACTCTACGTTGTTTTGGAGGACGGCAACCATTGTGTGGTAAAGGTGTCACATCTTTGATAGAAGTAACTTCGATACCTGATTGTGCGATAGAACGGATAGAACTTTCACGTCCTGAACCTGGTCCTTTTACAAATACATCTACTCTTTTCAAACCTGCTTCTGAAGCTACTTTGGCTGCATCGGCTGCTGCCATCTGTGCTGCATAAGGGGTGTTCTTTTTAGAACCTTTGAAACCCATTTTACCGGCACTGCTCCAGCTGATAACCTGACCGGATTTGTTGGTAAAACTGATGATGATGTTGTTGAAAGTTGCTGAGATACGAACTTCTCCTGCTGCATCTACTTTTACAACTCTTTTCTTGGCAACAGCTTTTGCACTGTTCTGCGCTTTTTGTGGTTTAGCCATTTTTCTTTTTTGAGGTAGTCTTTTACAATAAAAAATCCCGTAAGCCGGGAACCGCTTTACTCTCCCTCCTTTCGGAGATCCAAGCATGCGGATTTTATAATTGATAATTAAGAATTAAAAATTATTAATTCTTAATTATCAATTTTTAATTACTTCTTAGCTACTTTCTTCTTACCCGCAACCGTTTTACGTTTCCCTTTTCTGGTACGGCTGTTGGTTTTGGTACGCTGTCCGCGAACAGGCAAGCCTTTACGGTGACGTAAGCCACGGTAACAAGCGATATCCAATAAACGCTTGATACTCATAGAAACTTCGCTTCTTAAAGCACCTTCTGTTTTGAACTCACTATTAATGATGTTACGGATAGCAGCCTGCTCTTCATCATTCCACTGGTTAACTTTTTTGTCAAAGTCAATACCAGCTTTGGTAAGAATATACTGAGCAGTTGAACGGCCAATACCAAAAATATAGGTCAGACCAATTTCTCCTCTTTTATTTTTTGGTAAGTCAATACCGGCAATACGAGCCATATTTGTTGTTTAATTTGAAAATTTGAAAATTAGTTAATTTGAAAATGTTTGTAGGCGCCATGAAAATCATTTTCAAATTTTCAAATCACCACATTTTCAAATTGTCTTACCCCTGACGCTGCTTAAAGCGGGGATTCTTTTTGTTGATTACGAACAATTTTCCTTTACGCTTCACGATTTTACAATCTACGCTGCGTTTTTTGATTGAAGCTCTGACTTTCATTGCTTGTTTTTTTAACTCGTTCCTGCTTACCGCCTTCAGCATTTAGCTTTCGGCATCCAGCGTTAATTATTTATACCTGAAAATGATCCTTCCCCTGCTTAAATCGTATGGACTCATCTCCACGCCTACTTTATCGCCAGGTAAGATTCTGATGTAGTGCATCCTCATTTTACCTGAGATGGTTGCCAATATTTCGTGGCCGTTTTCTAACTTAACCCGGAACATAGCATTGCTCAGGGCTTCCAGAATAACTCCATCTTGTTTGATCAGTGGTTGTTTCGACATACAATTTTTGGGGCTGCAAAGATATCACAATGCAACCGGAATATGAAAAATTAGTGGAAAAAATTCTCAAAAATGTGGAAAAACACTGCCATTTTTGAGGTTCAGGCGGCAAATCTACCTATAATTGGCCTAATTAAAGAGATTAATTGGCAAAATCAGTTCCCAAATATTGGGTTGGGTTATACCCCTGAACTCATTATCTAGCAATCGACTATACCGGATCCCGAAAGTTACGGGTTGCTGGTTCCACCAACGGGTATCGAAGAACAATTCGGTTCCGGCAGTGCGAAAAGGTGTGGTTATTCCGGTTCGGAGACTTTTACCCTGGGTATAATCAAAAAACAGGTTAGAACGGATTCTTTGGAAATAAACAATATTGCCAAAACCCCAATCCGGATAAGCCAGAGGAAAATGATAATTCACCCCTATTTTCCACATTCTTGGAAAATCCACGGCGCTGTAGCCACGGGCAAAGGGGAAATTATTGGAGAAAAGATATTGATTCAATGTATCCCGGGAATGAAAAGAGGCTGAAAGCACAATACTATGGTTATTGGATAGCCCGGGTAGATATACAGCGCCACTGGCCAGAAACTGATGGGCCGTATAATCATTGATCACATTTCTGTATTGGAGAAAAATGCTCTGTGCCCAATGTGGGTAGATCTGCTGTACGGCTTTCTGAATTTGGGCTGTATAAGAAATCCGGGTTTGCAGATATTGGTAATTACGATCCAGCGCCAATTTTTGGGCTATGCCTGTCCACTGAATGTTTTCTATATTAAATGTTGATGATATAGTAAGATACCGGTATTGCTTACCTCCTGATAAATTCAAAGGCAATTGCAAACCTGCGTATGCAACGGTTTCATTCCAGCGAAGGGTGGTGTCTTTATTCAGGGCACCACTTCTTTGCCAGGTTTGACTTGCCCCGGCAAGTAATTGAAGAAAACCTCCTCCTGAAATTTGATTGTAGCCTAATTTATGACTGCCTTCGTTTTGATTATACGTGTAGGCGATTTCTGTTTGAATAGTGTTGAGTACATTCTGTCCATATAAGGTTACAGAATATTCCGGTTGTTCATAATAAGGACGAAAGCTATGAATATTGAGAAACTGAAAGGATTTCGCATACCTGCTTACTTCATAAGATTGCGGTTTCAGATCATTCAAAAAAGAATGATCGTTTTTTTGGAAAGCATCATTTATATATAGATCGGTTAACTCATCCCGTAAAGCCACTCTCTCCCACTTGGCATCAAACACACCTAAACGGTAGCCATCTGCAGTAAATGCAGAAGCAACAACTTTTCCGTTGGGTTGAACGGTTCCCTGATAAAGACCGGTTATGTAGGAAGCTAATCTGTACGGGCCTTTTTTATCATTATTATCTATCACTGCCCATAGTTCGTCTCTTCCCTGATAAGTGGTAGTGAATAAAACAGTATCGCCCTGAGCCTGAAGGTTACCAATGATACGGTTTGATGGGGGCATCAATTCTTCAGCGGCTACTTTTTGTTGAAAGGAGTATTTCATCAACGACATATCTCCTTTTGTATTTCTTTCTACAACATAATAAGAACCGTCATTGGCAGAAAACTTTGGTTGAGAAAATACAATATCTTTTTTTGTGATCGAATCAGTAATTGAGGCTTGTCTGTCCATAATAACCACTCTTGAGCTTCCGGATGGATTTACCTCAGCAACAATCACATTTTTCCCATCATGTGAAATATCGGGAGAGAAATATTTTGTGTTTGATATGAGTGTAGATTCTTCTCCGGTTTGTACATCCAGTATTTTTATTGAATTGTAATCTCGGTTACCCCAACGGATATCGGGTTGATAGGCAGTGTAAATGATCTTGCCATTATTGTAAGAAAAATAATTATCGGCAGAAATATCTTTTACGGCTATTTTCTCTTCCGATTTATCTGCATGGATTTTATAGAACGCGGGAATATGCTTCCTCCCTGATTTAATAACAATCAATCCACCATCTTCTGTTTGATATGGATATTGGTAATTGACCAAATCATTTTTAGGAATCTCAGTTAACCATTCATTCTTTTCAATGGCTAAAGACTTCCATTGTTGCTGATAATAACTCATCGCATCATTCACAAATTGAGAATAAGCAATACCCGTCTGTTTTTTTATAGCACCTTGAAATGGATAGAACAAAGGCTTAAAGCGAGCTGCATCATCCGTTACTTTTCTCCAGATCTCATCTCCGTATTTTTTTCTTCCATAAGCAACCAGCAAATACCCCAATGCATAATGATCAGGCACATAATTTCTGAGAGAGCCATTCCGCATTTTCATATAACTATAAGAACGGTTGGCGAGTGAGAGGGATTGATAGCTGCTGAGAAACAAAGGCAATGCGCCCCTGCCCTGTTGTGATAATTTGGTTTCATTAAAAACAGCATCTCCTTCAAAGAACCAATCGGGTACCGACATGGCATTGGCTACCGACTGCCCCTGTTCTCCTAAAATATAGGTTGCAAAATTTGAGAGGCCTTTATTAAAATTATTATACTGCTGCACATGTCGGAATTCGTGAATGGCCAGGTTATCCATCCAGTTAACGGAACCGAGATCAAATGCATCCTGCGGAGGAGTTGTATAGAATTCGCTGCGGAATGGTGCAAGGGCTACATACCCGTTTGAGATCAATGTTTGATTTTGCAAAACGATATTCACTTTACGAAACGCATCGCCAATGCTATGCGAATATTTTTGCTGGAGCGAATGAACCACAGCAGCAATCCGTTGCGCATTGGCATCCATTCCCTGCGGGAAGATGATCCTTACGGTATCTGTATTGATTTGTTTCCACTTTAGAGATGATGGATTTCCTCCAAACTGCTGTGCAGTAGAAAAGTGAAAAGTAAAAAGGCAAAAGGCAAAAGAAAGGAAGCGCTTCATAAATTCTGATAGAATTTATTTGAAGTTACTTAATTCGTTCAATTCTTAGTTACCCAGATAAAAAAAGACGCCCATTTGAAGGCGTCTTTTTTTATCCGGGTTGATAATATTTTTATGGCTTTAGTATTTCAGATAATTTTTTCTGTAATTGTTCGCCATTTAGGTTTTTGGCAATGATCTTTCCGGAAGGATCCAACAGCAGGTTCTGAGGGATAGCCTGGATGCCGTATTGTTTGGCCACATCATTCTGCCAGTATTTAAGATCAGAAACCTGTGTCCAGGTGAGGTTGTCTTTGTGGATGGCTTCTATCCATTTTTCTTTTGCATCAGGGCGGTCGAGGCTAACACCGATGATGTGGAAGCCTTTGTCTTTATACGCCTGATAAGCTTTAACCACATTAGGGTTCTCCATTCTGCATGGCCCGCACCAACTGGCCCAGAAATCCACCAATAAATATTTACCGCGTAAAGAAGCCAGGCTAACCGGCACTCCCAATGTATCATTCTGAGTAAAATCCATAGCCATTGCGCCAACAGCTGTTTTCTTTGCAATCACAAGATTCTCTCCCAATGCTTTCATGGAAGAATAATTCTTTTGTATGGCCGGTATTTTTTTAAACAAAGGTTCTACTTCTTCCACATTGATATCCCATCCTGCAGATTGTGATAAAGCATAAAAATAAATAGGTGATTGAGGATTGTTTTTAGCATACGCACCATTGGCTGCCTTCAAAACTTTATCCAACGAATCGATCCGCTCATCAGCGGCTTTTCTGGCGGGTTCATCTTTTTCCCTGTTGGCTTTTGAATAGGCCGTACTTGCTGCGCTCATCTGGGTATTAATAGGTTTCAGTAATGCCACCAATTTCATGTACGCTTCATGTTCTTTAGAGCCTTTTACAGTAACGTTACTGAACGAATCTACCGAGCTAACTTCCATATTGCCGGGTGTAAGAAAAACCGGGGCAAAATCGCGACTGCTTTCCATTTTTCTTGGTTTACCATCTTCTCCCGGCTGAAACCTTACCCTTAAATAACCGATCGTTGGTTCAGTAATTTTTCCGGCGACAGTATATGTTAGATCTACAGGCAGGATACTATCAGTAATATTCTTATCACCGCTGCGATAAGAGATATAAATTTTTTGTACAGGGAAAGCCAGTTTATTAAACGAGCCCTTGATTTGAAAACTTTGTTCGCTCTGCGACATCCCTGCCAATGAAACGAGCAATACCAGTGATAACAATAATTTTTTCATACTGTTGATTATAATTATTCGGATGAAATATGCCGGAAAATACCAGCATCCATTTATTTCTGTTTCAAATATAAAAAATCCCGCTTATAGCGGGACTTTTGTATGACTAAAGGTATGTATTTATTTTTTTTACATTGGTTCATCTGTCAGATGAATCTTGGTCATATCCAGGTATTGATTTTGTAACTGGTGTACAAAATGAACATCGGGGTTATGTCTACGGTCTTCCCGGTACCACATTTCCATGTGAGAAAGATCTCCCGCAACTGGTGTTACAATCCGGAAAGATCCCTTCATGTATTTTACAGAACCATCCTCATTTACCTGTTTTTTAAAATTCAGTTTCAGCAATGCATCTTCTGAAAGTTCAATGGGAAAAAGATGTTCCGTTTCAAACCAGAACTCCTGTACTTCGGTTTGCACACAAACCTGTTTTTCGTCTCCGTTTAAATTGACAACTTCTCCATCCCACATTTTCCCTTCATATTCTGCATGCAGATAGTCGCCGATCTTGATGTCGCTAAATTTAATCATATGGCAATGTTTTTTAGAGTGATAAGTTAGGGAATTATTTTGAATTTTAAATGTTGTATGCTGAATTTTGAATGATCTTATTGAAAATTCCATTCAACATTTAAAACTTAACATACAACATAAGTTTTACTCCGCCCAGCTCATCGTATACCCCGGGTTTTCAATTTCAAGTGCATCCACAGTTAATTGAAGTGGATGAAACGTATCCACCATTACGGCAAGTTCCTGTGTTTCTTTTTTTCCGATACTTTTTTCAACGGCTCCGGGATGTGGCCCATGGGGAATGCCTGCAGGATGCAGTGTGATCATTCCCTGCGTAACATTTTTACGACTCATAAAATCGCCGGCCACATAATACAACACTTCATCACTATCAATATTGCTGTGGTTGTATGGTGCAGGAATGGCATCGGGATGATAATCATATAATCGCGGACAAAAACTACAGACCACGAAGTTATGCGCTTCAAATGTTTGGTGAACAGGTGGTGGCTGGTGAACCCTTCCGGTAATGGGTTCAAAATCGTGGATACTAAATGCATAGGGATAACAACATCCGTCCCAGCCAACCACATCAAAGGGATGGTGGGCATAATGGAGTCCGTACAGAATTCCTTTCTTTTTTGTTTTGATGAGGAAGTCGCCCTCTGCATCGATGGTTACTAAGTTTTGAGGCGTGCGGATATCGCGCTCGCAGAAAGGCGAATTTTCAAGAAGCTGTCCGTATTTACTGAGATAGCGTTTCGGGTAACGTATCGGACTAAAACTTTCTACAATAAACAAACGGTTATTCTCATCCGTAAAATGTATCTGGTAAATAGTACCGCGGGGAATTACGAGATAATCACCATAACCAAAACTTAATTCACCATATTGAGTGATTAGCTTTCCTTTTCCTACATGCACAAAGATCATTTCATCTGCATCGGCATTTTTGTAGAAGTAATCCGTCATACTTTGTTGTGGTGCAGCCAGTACAATATGACAATCATTATTTACCAACACTGCTTTACGGCTTTGCAGAAAATCTTTTTCAGGTCTTATATGAAAACCTTCCAGACTTCTGTGTTTCAACATTTTTTCTTCCGCCACTTTGGGCATCACATTTACCGGTTCATCGGTATGAATGATCTGTGTTGGCGGCCAGGTATGGTATAATAAAGAATAATCATTGCTAAATCCTTCGGTAGAAAATAATTGTTCTGAATATAAGGTTCCATCCGGCTTTCGAAACTGCGTATGACGCTTGTGAGGAATGGAGCCGAGGGTATGGTAATGAGGCATTGTTTTTAATTAAGAATTAAAAATTAGGAATTAAGAATTGGGTGGGGGGAGGAGTTTGGAGTCTGAAATAATATTGACCTTTCACTATTCACTACTCACCCTTTCGCCAATTGCAGGGAGAGCATGAGGAAATAATATTTCCAAACGCGTTTGTCTATCCAGTAGGTGAAGTTTCTGTGGAGGGGCATGGCAATCGTTCGTGGAATAAATGTAAGTAACTTATTCGATGAAACTAAAAAACCGTGCCTTAGTGTCTTTGTGCGCAAATATATTCTCGCATGGAGGCACAGGGGCACGGTTTGGTGGCTTAGGGTTTATCTTGCAACTACTATTTTGTATTTCGTTCCTTTTATTTTCTCGTTTTGAACAAGCGGGAGCAGGGTTTTGATCTTGTGTTTTTTTATTGCCACGAATGAGTTATGATCTTTTACTATGATCAATCCCAGTTCATCTTTTTGTAAGCCGCCTTTTTGGGAGAGGAAGCCTACTATATCTACTTTGTTAAGTTTATCTTTTTTGCCGCCATTAATATAAACCGTAACCCATTCAGCGGGTTTGGGTATTTTTTCTCCTTTGTGAATTTCCAGTTCATTGGGTCTTTGATGTATGTAGTATGGCAATGGTTCATCCGTATGAACTAAAATATAAGCAGTTCCGGTTGCTTCCATCCTGGCAGTGCGGCCATTGCGGTGTGTGAATTCAGCTTCTGTTGAGGGAAGATGAAAATGGATCACATGTTTCATTTCCGGAATATCCAATCCGCGGGCAGCAAGATCGGTGGCAACGAGAAAACGAACACTTCCATTGCGGAATTGAATCAATGTTTGCTCGCGTTGCATCTGTTCCATACCACCATGAAATGCCGCGTTCTCTATCCCTTTTTCCTGTAACAGTTTGGAAGTGCGTTCCACTGCATCTCGGTGATTACAAAAGATGAGGGCGGGTTCTGTATTGATATGGCAAAGCAGATCAAATAATTTACTCACTTTATCTTTTTCTTCAGAAATCACCAGTTGTAATGTGAGCGCATCTGCATTTTCTAAGCGATCCGTATAATCCAAAACCGTCAGATCTTCCACTCCCACAAATTCAGGAATGGCTACACTGGCAGTAGCGGAAACCAATATTTTTTTGTTGATGTTTTGTAACGACTTCAGGATATTAGACATATCTTCTTCAAAACCCAGTGCCAGCGATTTATCAAACTCATCCAATACCAAAGTGGTAACTGCGTCCATGGCAAATGTGGCGCGTTTGATATGGTCTGCAATTCTGCCGGGCGTACCAATTAATAAAGCGGGTGGCTCTGCAAGATTCTGGATTTCGGTTTGCATATCATGCCCGCCATAACAGCAACTGACTTTTAAGCCTGTTCCCATTTTCTTCCATACATTTTCTATTTGTATGGCCAGTTCACGTGAGGGGGTAAGTATCAGGCATTGCACTCTTTTCTCGTCTGTTTTCAGCAATTGCCAAACCGGCAACAAAAAACCCAATGTTTTACCCGAACCGGTGGGTGATAAGAGTAAAATTTCTTTTTTTGAAAGAATAGCCGCCGAAGCAGCATCCTGCATCGGGTTTAAGGAAGTGATACCGAATTGAGACAGTGTTTGTACAATGATTTCTTTCTGAAGCATGGACAAAGGTAATGTTTTTGAGATGCCTGCTAAAAACCTCACCCCTTGCAACTTTACGTACAGATATTCTCGCAAAAGAGAAGAATCTCAATTTGAGGAATTAATTTCAAAATAAATACGCCATAAAAAAAGTGGCAGCTAATACGCTGCCACTTTAGAACAAAAGATTCCAATCAATATTTTTGAACAACCTTATACATAAAACTTACCGGTGGTCCTTCTACACCGCCTGCTTTCATTTTATCTGCCAGGTCTTTTGATGTCATGAAGGCCTTGGCCTTGGCCATATCAGTAATTGCAAAAACAATACTTACCATATGGTTATCGCCCACCCTATACCCCATAGACCTATCGATTAATCCTGCATCCATGCGGGCCTGTTTATGATCGTCATATACTTTCTTCCAGGCATCAAAATCTTTTACTTTATGTTTTATTGCAACCCTATCCATGGTTGGCAGCGTATTGGTATCCGCTGAAACCCGGTGTATATAGTCTATTTCCGGTGTTCCGGTAACACCATGCTGCTTCATTGCATCTTTCAGTTCCGGAGAAGCGGCAAATGCTTTGGCTTTATCTGCGTCATCCATTAACATGGCAACCATTACCATATTGGAATCTTCAAGTCCGCGACAAACTACATAATTGTGTAAGCCATGCGCCATACGGATACTATCCCCTGAATCGTATCCTATTTTCCATTTGGCAAAGTTGGCTACTTTGTGTTTAACAGTCATCACATCTTTTGGAGCAGCGGGCGGGGCTGCAGTTGCAGGTGCTGCGCTGTCGGCAGCTTTGGCATCTTTTTGGTCTCCACCGGAATTGCAGGAAATGAACAGACCCAGGCTGGCAGATAGGAGCAGCCCAGACCAAATGTTTACAGATTTCATGTTGGTTGTTTTAAGATTTTAAAAAAATGAAAACTTGTTGAGAACCGAACAGATAAATGTAAACATTAAGTTTTAAAAATCATAGCACTGATTTGGGATAAATATTGAGTGTGCAATCTCCTTTATTTTAATAAATTGAGAATACCAATTATATCATCTGCAACATTAAATGCGTGTAATACAATTCTCAGTCTTTCCCTCCCTTTCGGTACAGTAGGGTATAAAATTGCCCTAACATCCAGATTATGTGCTTGCAACGCTGCCGCTACTTTTTTAACTTCCTCATTACCCGGTATGATCACGATCTGTATAGGTGTGGCAGATGGCAGTTTTTCAAAACGGATTGGAGTTGATTGAAATTGATGGATGAGTTTTTGAAGGTTTGCTCTTGCTTCATTCATCTTTGGAAATATCTCATAACTTTCTTTAATCATTGCCACACTATGCTCCGGCAATGAAGTAGAGAACACCAGGCTTCTAGCAAAGTTGATAAGGTAATCACGCAAAAGATCCGATCCCAAAACAACCGCACCATGACAACCACAGGCTTTTCCGAATGTATGTATGCGGGCAAATATTTTATCCTGTAATTGTAAATGTTGTACAAGTCCCTCACCCTGCTCTCCTATTATGCCGGTGGCATGGGCTTCATCAATAATGAGATGGGCTTTTTGTTTTTCTGCTATAGCTACCAATTCTGCGAGCGGACAAAAATCACCATCCATACTAAACACAGATTCGGTTACTATAAAAATGGTTCCGTTTGCATTGGTTATTTTCTTTTTCAGATCTGTCAGATCATTATGTGCAAAAGAAAATGAGTTTGCAAAACTTAATCGTATTCCATCACGAATGGAAGCATGGCAGAGCTGATCATACAAAATGGTATCTCCTTTTTGAGGCACGGCAGATAGTAAACCAATATTTGCATCATACCCGGAATTAAAAATGAGCGCTGCTTCTGATTGATGAAAAGCGGCTATTTGTTTTTCCAGTTCTTCAATCAAAGGATAATTGCCTGCGAGCAGCCTTGATCCGGTGGAACCGGATTGGAGTCTGGAGTTTGGAGTCTGGAGTCTGGAGTTTGTTACTATTCCCAGATAATCATTAGAACAGAAATCGATCTTGCCATTGGAAAGGCGTAATGAACGGAAAGAATGATTTTCTTTTCGCTCATTTAATTTCTTTTGTAAAAAATCATCCTGATACATATTCCAAAACTAAAGGATTGTATCAGATATTTGCAGGATTAAGCATCATCCTATTTCAACATGCTACAACTTCATACTCCTAACTCCTAACTCCAGACTTTTATGGAACTCTCCGAACATACCAAAAACATCCTCGGTCTTCATCTCCCCACAGATCCGCGCTGGGTTGATCTGGCAGAGATCTCGCTGGAAGCGATATTGACAGATCACGCTTATTGCGAGCAGAAAGCGGCTACTACCTGCATCACTTTGATTCAGCGCTATTCTGATAAAGAAAAACTGGTGTACGAACTGGCACCGATTGTTGCGGAAGAATGGGGACATTTCAGGTTAGTGTTAAATGAACTTAAAAAAAGAAAACTGAAATTAGGTAAGCAACGTAAAGATGAATATGTAAATAAGCTGATCGAGTTTCAGAAAAAAGGGGGAAGCCCTGAAGACCGTTTGCTGGATCATTTATTAACCATGGCATTGATAGAAGCACGCAGCTGCGAACGTTTTAAAAGATTGAGCGAAGGATTACCAGACGCCTACCTCCGTAATTTTTACCGTCGCTTTATGGAAAGTGAGGCAGGGCATTATACTTTATTTATAGAACTGGCAGAAACCTATCTTGATAAAAAAATAGTCAGAAAAAGATGGAAAGAATGGCTGGCGCATGAAACAGAGATCATGAATGAATTGGAACTGCGTGGCGATAGAATACATTAATAGATCCCTTAATTAATATTTACCATCCCAAAATATTCGAGTTCAGTTTTAAAATCCAAAAATGGATATTCCTGTTGCAGAAGCTTTGTTTTCATGAAATAAGATGTCAGGAATTTCGTATGTATTCCTGTTCGCTCATTAAAAGGTTTATGCTGATAAGCCAGATTAATTTCTGCAATTTCTTTCATCAACAATTTTGTATCATCACTCATACAGGCTTCGGTAAATTTCTCCCAAACATATTGTGTGGCCTGGTAATTGGGGTGTACAAGGTCTTCTGCATAAAAACGGTAATCGCGCAGATCATCGATCACGAGTTCATAGGCCGGGAAATAATATAATGTTTCATACTGTTCGGCTAATTGATGAACAGCCTGTATCAGAACCGCTTTACTACGGTTATTTTCAATCACTCCTTCCCTTAAATGTCGAACAGGGCTGATTGTAAAGATCACCTGAAGGTGTGGATTGAATGCAAATAATTTAGTTAACATCTCATCCAACAGATTCGTTGTTTCTTCTGCACCCATTAAACGTTTTTGAAACCAGCTTGCAGGTGCTTTGTGATTATTCGCTGCGACGCTTCCTGTTTCTGCATTTGTAGCTTCGTTAGTTAAAGTGTAAAGCCAGGAAGAACCAAGTGTAATCATTAAATGATCAGCTTTCTTCAGGTATGCATGAGCATCAGATGTTGATTGATTTATTTTTTGAATACATTCTTCAGCAGTAATTCCTGAAAACCGGCTATGGTGCTTCCAGCTATGCCAGGTTTCGTTGTATTGAAATATCTCTGCTGCTGATATTTGTTTGTTGAATATATAACTATCAATCGCTTCTGCAACACTTACGGGATTGAATAAAATGCCATTCGGGTTTTCCATTACTGTAAACTTGAGCTTACGTAGTTTCTCGCCAATATTCTCCGTAAAACAGGACCCCATCAAAAAAAGTTTTTGATGATATGCTACCAAAGCCTGCTTCTTTTTTATGGGAAACTCAAAATGAAACTTCATACACTAAAGATAAGTTCTAAGGTTTGTCCGGAAGGCAATTCTTTCCATTGTGTTAACAGCTGACGAAGATAATTTCGTGTTTCCTTTATTTTATCTTCCGGTAAAGTAATCACCGGGTATTGATGATTGAATGATACAAATGCTTCCTGCTGAACTTTATTAAAATCAGCGAAATCTCCCTGTACAATCTCCATCAAAAAAAGATTGGCCATATTTTCTGCGTACCAGACTTCAGCAGTTACATTGAGTTCTGCCCGTTTTTGTTTGTCTTCAAAATCTTTAATATCCATACCACTATTCAACATGCCGTTAAAGGCAGTTTTGTATTCCAAAACTGATTCCAATGCAAAATGACTCAAATCATGCCTTACAAAAAAATCGTCTGCATACATCCATGTTTCTGTTCCGTTATCGCGTATGTATTTGAGGATATGCGGCTTGCCCGTATTTTTTGTAATTCTTATCTGCATACTAATCAGTTGTTATTAGCTAAAAAGTAGAGTCCGGAATTTAGTTTTCAAAACTATGCCTTGGTGCCTTTGTGAGAAAATTATATTGCGCACAAAGGCACAGAGGCACGGTTTGATCTCCTGTTTTGAAATATCGATAGTTATCAAATAACACATTGCATTTACACAAATATTTCGGTAGCTATCTGTAAACTTTTATTCAATGCTTCTTTATTTAATCCTTTTATTAATCCGGCTGTTTCAAAATAAGGGATCATCAATTCAGTATCCATATTTCCCACAAGATCATCCTGAGCCATGGGGCAGCCGCCAATGCCTTTTAGCGCTCCGTCAAAACGTTTGCAGCCTGCTGCTATAGCAGATTCCAGCTTGGCTTGCCAGTTTTGAGCAGTGGAATGTAAATGAACACCGAAGCTTATATCAGGATATTGAGGGATCAAAGTTTGCAATGCAAAACTGATTTCTTCAGGTGTTGCCAATCCCACAGTATCTGCCAATGAAATAATTTTAATTCCTCGATTTGCCATTTCATTTGCCCAGTGCAATAATATGTCTGCATTATATTCATCACCATAGGGATTACCAAATCCCATGCTTAAATAAACAACCAGTTCTTTTTGGTTCTTGATACACAATTCCTGAATAGCTTCTACACGTTGTACACTTTCTTCCATGGAACTATTGGTATTGCGTAACTGAAATGTTGGCGAGATAGAAAACGGGAAACCAAGATAAGTTATCTCATCAAACAAAACCGCTTCTTCAGCACCTCTCACATTAGCCACAATTGCCAATAATTTTGTTGCCAAATTACCCAATTCCAATTTTTCAATTACTTCTTTTGTATCAGCCATCTGAGGGATCGCTTTTGGCGAAACAAAACTGCCAAAATCAAGTATATCAAATCCTACCTGTAATAATGCATTCAGGTATTTTATTTTTTGTTGAGTGGGGATAAAACGAGGCCAGCCCTGCATTGCATCGCGGGGGCACTCTATAAGTGTGAGTCGTGAGTTGTGCGACGTGAGTGGTGAATGGTGAATGGTGAATGGTGAATTCATATACTATAAACCCATTAAACAAATAAACCAATAAACTACCCGACTACTTCGTCATTCGGTGCTTCATCGCTTCATACAGAATAATTCCCGTTGCAACAGACACATTGAATGAATCGAAACTGGCTGCCATAGGTATTTTAAAAAAATGATCGGCTGCTTTGGCAAGATGGGGTTGTACCCCTTTCCCTTCATCGCCCATAATAACACAACATGGATCGGTAAACGGAAGTTCAAATACATTTTTTTCAGCGCGCATTTCACTGGTAAACACCTGGATGCCATTGAGGTGAAGTGTATCAACTGCTTTCAATAAACTGTTTACGCGGCAGATATGAATTTGTTCTAATGCACCGGCACTGCTTTTCATTGCTTCTTCATTCAATGCGCCAACACCTTTATCGGGAATGATGATAGCCTGCGCCCCGCAGCAAACAGCGCTTCTTGCAATGGCACCAATATTGCGCACATCAGTAACTCCATCAAGCATAAGAAATAAAGGCAGATCACCATTAGAAACAACATGGTCGATCACCTGTTGCAGATCCATATATTGAACCCTGGCCACAAAAGCGATCACTCCCTGGTGGTTTGCTTTGGTCATTCCATTCAGCTTTTCAACAGGTACTACTTGTATCGGCACATTATTTTCTCGCGCCAGTTGACGGATGGCATTGATCGAATCGCCGGCAGTATTTTTCTGGAGCAATATCTTATCGATCGCTTTCCCTGTTTGAAGTGCTTCAACCAATGGCTGTCGGCCAATAATAAGTGAACTTTGTTTTAAAGCCATTTGCAAATGTATTACTTCAGTTTCCCTTCTGCTAAAAGGAGTTTTACTTTTATTAATGCGGCAACAGACATAGAATCGGTAATGATCCCATCTTC
>CANBSW010000097.1 GCA_947372235.1 Chitinophagaceae bacterium
CAGCTGCAATGGGAATTGCCGGAAGAAGATGTGATGGTGGTGCATTTAACCCTGATCCCTTACTTAAAAGCTGCAAAGGAATTAAAGACCAAACCAACCCAGCACAGCGTAAAAATGCTGAGTGAGAATGGGGTACATCCGGATATCATTGTTTGCAGAACAGAAGAGCCTTTAAATAATGATATCAAAAGAAAGATCGCCTTGTTCTGTAATGTAAAACAGGAAGCGGTAATTGAAGCAATGGATGCATCAACCATTTATGAAGTTCCATTGTTGATGATGCGTGAGAAACTGGATCTGATCTGTTTGAAAAAATTGAACATCACCAAGTATGGTGAACCTGTACTGGATAAATGGAAAGGATTTTTGGATAAACTGAAATACCCCCGCAGCAAAGTAACCATTGGGTTGATTGGTAAGTATATTGAATTACAGGATGCTTATAAATCTATCCTGGAAAGCTTTGTACATGCAGGTGCGATGAATGAAGTGAAAGTACAGGTGGTAAATGTGCACAGTGAATTTATTACGGATGAAAATGTTGCCGAGAAATTAGATGGGCTTGATGGATTACTGGTAGCACCCGGTTTTGGACACAGAGGCATTGAAGGAAAAATTATTGCTGTAAAATATGCACGCGAAAAAGGATTGCCATTTTTTGGGATCTGTTTGGGAATGCAAATGGCCGTTATTGAATTTGCAAGAAATATATTAGGCTTGAAAGATGCACATTCTTTGGAAATGGATGCCAATACACCACATGCGGTGATCAATATGATGGAAGAACAGAAAAAGATCAAGATGATGGGCGGCACGATGCGTTTGGGAGCCTATCCTTGCGAGATCAAAACTGAAAGTCTTGCACATAAGATCTATGGTGATACAATGATCAGCGAAAGACACAGGCATCGTTATGAATTCAATGATGCATACCTTGAACAATTTGAAAATAATGGTATGCTGGCAAGTGGAAAAAACCCTGAAACAGGATTAGTGGAAATCATAGAAATCCCTTCTCATCCATTCTTTATCGGCGTTCAATATCACCCCGAATTAAAAAGTTCAGTAGAAAATCCGGCACCGCTATTTGTAAGTTTTATTGATGCAGCTAAAAAGTACAACGATAAAAAAAGCTCATTTAAAACAAGTTCTTTACAGGATGCGTTGATTTGATCAAAATAAATTGAGAATATGCAGAGGCCTCGGTACAAAAGTATCGGGGCTTTTTTGATTTTGTATATTAGTTTGTAAACGGTTGAACTAAACTATACAAAATGATTCATTACGGGATTTCGGAATTCTTAACTGAATTAAGTATTTTGAGAGTCCTAAAACGAAAACTCATGAGAAAGCTCCCGTTTATTGTTGGCTGTTTATTGTTGATATTTTGTATTTCTACTGAAACTAACTCACAAGGCTTGCGATGGACAAAAGATGGCAATGCTTATTTTACTACTGAAGGTGGTGAGGTCGTAAGAAATGAATTGCCTTCGTTTACCAAAACAACGGTTATTTCAAAAGCATTATTAAAGCCTAAAAATGATACGGCTTCATTGCAAATCCGCGATTTTAGTTTTTCTGCGGATGACAAAAAAGTACTGATCTATACCAATACCAAAAAAGTATGGCGCCAGGATTCACGAGGAGATTATTGGGTATTGGATTTGAATGATAAAAGTTTGAAAAAGATCGGGAAAGCGCGCCCTGTATCTTCTCTGATGTTTGCGAAATTCTCTCCGGATGGAAAGAAAGTGGCTTATGTAAGTGAGTATAATATTTATATGGAAGACCTTGCTACCGGTAAAGTAACGCCTCTTACAACAGGTGGTACACGCAAGATCATTAACGGAACTTTTGATTGGGCCTATGAAGAAGAGTTTGGTTGTCTGGATGGGTTTCGCTGGAGCCCAGATAGTAAAAAGATCGCCTACTGGCAAATCAATGCCACCAATGTAAAAACTTACCTGATGCTGAATACAACGGATTCTATTTATCCGTTTGCAGTACCGGTAGAATATCCAAGTGCGGGTGAAGCCCCATCGCCTTATAAAATTGGAGTGGTAGATATTGCTACTGCCAAAACAAACTGGATGAGTATTCCTACAGATCCTGTGTTGCAATCTTATGTGCCAAGAATGGAATGGGCAGGCAATAATTCGCAGCTGATCATGCAGCATTTAAATCGTAAACAAAACGATTGCAATATTTTATTGAGTGATGTGGTAACCGGAAAATCAGTTTCTATTTATCATGAAACAGATGCCGCGTGGGTAGATGAAGCATCTTCACTGGAAGATAAATTCTGGATCAACAACGGTAAAGAATTTTTGTGGACGAGTGAGAAAGATGGCTGGCGTCATGTTTACCGCATCAGTCGTGATGGAAAGAATGAAACCCTTGTTACCAAAGGGAATTTTGATATGATGGGTGTAACCGCTTTAGATGAAGCGGGGGGATATTTATATTTTTATGCTACGCCCGATAATGCCACACAACGCTATTTGTACAGAACAAAATTAGATGGTTCTGCCGCACCTGAACGTTTATCTCCTTTAAACCAAAATGGAACACATACATATAATGTTTCGCCTACGGGAAAGTATGCACAACATTCTTTTTCAAATTATTATACAACACCTGCCAGAGAATGGGTTTCTTTACCTGATCATTCTGCCTTGGATGGACATAAAGTATACAATGCAGTTGAAAAAGCAGATTCAACAAAATCGAACGTAAAGTTCTTCAAAGTAAAAACAGAAGAAGGTGTTGAAATGGATGGATGGATGGTTAAGCCAACTAATTTTGATCCCAATAAAAAATACCCGGTTGTATTCTTTGTATATACAGAACCTGCCGGGCAAAATGCGAAAGACCAGTTTGGCGCAGGCAGTAACCGTATGTACAAAGGAAGTATGGCCAATGATGGATACATCTACATTACAATAGATAACAGGGGAACACCGGCACCCAAGGGAAGGGAGTGGCGCAAATCTATTTACCGTAAAATAGGCCAGCTAAATATTCGCGATCAGGCTATGGCTGCGAAAGAGGTTTTAAAATGGTCCTTCGTAGATACCTCGCGTGTAGCTGTTTGGGGTTGGAGCGGTGGCGGCTCGGCTACATTAGGATTACTATTCCAATATCCTGACATTTATAAAACCGGAATTTCCGTTGCAGCCGTTGGCAACCAGCTTACTTACGATAATATTTACCAGGAACGTTACATGGGGTTGCCACAGGAGAACCGCGAAGATTTTGTAAAAGGATCACCCATCACTTATGCAAAAAACCTGAAAGGGCATTTACTCTACATTCATGGAACCGGTGATGACAATGTGCATTACAACAACGCCGAACAACTCATCAACGAACTTATAGCCAACGGCAAACAATTTCAAATGATGAGTTACCCCAACCGAACCCACGGTATTTCTGAAGGCAAAGGAACCAATGCACATTTACAACAATTGTATACAGATTATTTGAGGATGTATTGTCCGCCGGGAGGAAGGTAGGGATGGCGTCCTTGCGAGGAGGAACGACGAAGCAATCTGTGTTTTGCATTATAGGTCTAATTAATTCGAAACACAGATTGCTTGTGCCACTGCTAAAGCTAAGGCGACACGTGGTCGTACCTCGCAATTACGTTCAATTGGTTATTCAATATCAGTACGCAAAAAAGCCTGTCAGCAAATTTGCTGACAGGCTTTTTGTGTTGCATCAAAAACGAGTCTATTAATTCCTCTTCTCCACTTTCGGCACCACCGGTGCTTTATACTCTTTTGTCTTCAGCATATTTTTTATTTCTGTGATGGCACGTTCCAGTTGCGGGTCAATGCCTTTAGCCATCGAACCAAGATCTTCGGGCACTTCAATATCAGGATCTACACCATGGCCTTCTTTAAACCAGGTTCCATCAGGATTATAAAGTCGGAATGATGGGGCCGTAATGGTTCCTCCATCAATCAATGTAGGATAACCGCTGATACCAATCAATCCTCCCCATGTTCTGGTGCCGATCAATGGCCCAAGATTTTTCTTCTTGAAAAAATCAGGGAAAGCATCTCCGCCACTTCCGCTCCATCCGTTGATTAACATTACTTTCGGACCAAAGTTTGCATACTGCGGCCACTGCCATGGCTTACCATCACGTGTGGCAACAAACGATAGTGGGGTACGATTCAGCATCTCAATAAAACGGTCAGGGATCTGTCCGCCATTATTAAAACGTTCATCAATGATCAATGCTTTTTTATTCCATTGCGCATTAAATTGACGCATCAGTTCACTCTGCCCATCAAGCCCTGTGCTTGGAACATAGATATAACCCACTTCTCCATTGGTAGCATCTTCTACATGTTTGCGCATTCCTTCAATCCATTCCAGGTTACGCAAACGGTATTCATCATCCATCGTTTTTACAATCGCTGTTTTAGCGCCTGTAAATGAGGCTGTGCTGTTATAAGTAAGTTCCACTGTTTTATTAGAGAGTCCCTGGAATGCAGCATAAGGCTCATTTTCAGTGGTGATGGGAATTCCGTTTACGGCAAGTATATAATCACCTTCTTTAATACTCACTCCCGGCATATCCAATGGCGATCTAACTTCTGCATCCCATGCAGCACCATGAATGATCTTTTTAATTTTATAAAATCCACCGGCTGCTTCCCAGTTCACACCAATATATCCGGTGGGATCAGATTTTACTTTTTCAAAATCACCACCAGAATGATACGTGTGTGATGAATTTAATTCGCCTATCATTTCACCAATAATAAAATCCACTTCCTCTCTTGTCATGGCACCTTCCAGCATTTTCATATAACGGTCTTTTATCAAAGGCCAGTTTACTCCATGCATATTTCCATCATAGAAATAATCTCTTTCTATGCGCCATACATCGGTAAACATTTGTTTCCATTCCTGCACAGGATCAACTACCATCTGCATTTCATTCAGGCGAAGTGGTTTATCTACTTTAGCTCCTTCATCGGGAGTGGTTACTGCCCAGTTGCCCGAAGCGGATACGAGTATTTTGTCTTTATTAGCATTGAGCACATAATACTCTGCATTTGCCAAGATTGTTTTTTCTTCACGCTTGTCTATATCATAAAATTTCAAAGAAGGTCTTCCTTCTGCTCCGGTATTGGGAGAACGTAAATACAAAACCTTTCCTTTCACAACATTGATGCTTCCCAGGTTACCGGCAGTAACAGGTAATAATTCCATACGTTGTTCCATGTTTTCAAAGTCGATCAGTACCGGTGCCATATCTGGTTTCTTTTCTTCTGCTGCAGCGGGTTTGGGCTTATCGTCTTTTTTAACCGAGTCTTTTACAACCGGCTTTGGTATTTCTTTTACTGCAACGGTATCATTTTTGGGTAACAATAAAGACGGCGTATTTTTTTGCAGACCTATCGCTGCGAGTTGAGTGCTGTTGGCATAGATAAATGTATTATCCGCATCACTATAATAAGGCTGAAAATTTTGATTAGTAGATAAGAACAAATATTTTCCATCCGGTGAAAATGCAGGATCGGCACTGCTATAAAAACCACTGGTTATCTGTTTTGTTTTTTTCTCTTTGGTATCATAAATAAATGAGGCACTGTGTAAGTTTTCCAGATCACGGCTGTAGGCAAGCCAGCGACTGTCGTTTGACCAGCTGAATGTAAATCCTTCCATATTGCCATGAGAGAAATAAAGACCCTGGTCAACATCAGTTGTAACGCCCGATGCAATATCATACACTTTTATTTTACTTGCTTTATCAATAAAAGCCAATGTTTTATTGTCCGGCGACCATGAAATATTATATCGGTAACCGGCACCATAACTGGTTATTTTTTTTGCAGTGTTTTCTTTACCGGCTTCCATCATCCATAACTCATATTCACCACTTTTATCGCTCCAGTACGCAATGGTTCTGCCATCGGGCGACCAGGATGGGAAACGTTCCGCCACTCCTGAACTCTGCGTAAGATTTTTTACAAAACCATTTTCAGCGGGGAGAGAAAAGATCTCACCACGGGCTTCTACCAAAACCCTTTTTCCATCCGGACTGATCGCAGCATGTTGCTCATAGCCTCTGGCTGAAATGTTTTTAGGTTTCAATAAAGCATTGTCTGAAACCAACGATACATTTACTTCTTTTGATTTTTGTGAGGCAAAACCAAACAGAAATAATTTTCCGCCGGCTTCAAACACAATATCATCAGGCCCCTGCGATGGGAAATGAATATCATACTCCGTAAACTTCGTAAGCTGTTCAAATGATTTTTTACTGAGATCATATCTCCATAAGTTCATTCTCATTTCAGCACCACGGTCACTTAGAAAATAAATATAATTATCACGCCACATCGGAAACTCATCGTCCGCATCAGTTTTGGTACTGATGTTCTCTTCACTTTGTTTCTCAAAATTATAAATGCGTATATCGCCATTGGTACCGCCGCGGTAGCGTTTCCAGTTGCGGCCCACTTCGGTCATAATTACAACAGCCATTTGTTTGCCGTCAGGCGAATAGCTTCCATATTCAGCATAAGCCAATGGCAATTTGGTTTCTACTCCGCCATTTGAAGGAACTGTAAAAAACTGGTTAAACCTTGCTTTGCCACTTTCTCTGCCGGAGGCAAATAAAATATTTTTACCATCATTGGTCCAGTCAACAACACGGTCATTATAACTGTGTGCAGTTAATCTTTGTGGTGTACCTCCATTAACAGAAATAGTATACACATCACGATTGCCATCATAAGAGGCATTGAAGGCGATGGTTTTTCCATCAGGCGAAAACTTCGGTGTAGTTTCCACACCGGGAGGGGAGCTGAGTTTTACTGCCATGCCACCATCCTTCGGCATTACCCAAAGATCATTGGCATACGTAAAAACGATCTGCGTTTTCGATACATCCGGAAAACGAAAAAGCCCTGCATTAATCTGTGCCAATGCAAAGCATGAGTACAAAACAGCGGTAGCTGTAATAAATAGTGTTTTTTTCATAAAGTGTAGATTGGTATAAAAAATCATCGCCTTGGTAATGCGAATCGTAAATTAGAAATTAATTCTGTTATAACATAGCAGATTATTGTAATAGCTTAAAAAGCGGATAAATGGTAGATTTTATAGGATGTGATTTTTTTTAACCGCAGATTCGCAGATAATTTTCTTATAATCTGCGAATCTGCGGCTAAATCAACTTCTTCTGTTCAATATTCCTTGTTCGATATTCATCTGTTCCTCTTCTGTTCTCTAATTCTCTTGTTTCGTCAACATATCTCTTTTCATATCATCCCAGAGCCCGTCAAAACTTTTAGTTTTTTCTTCTTTCCAGTCTTTCAGCTGCGCCAGCATTTTTTCCTTTCTTTCTTTTTCTGATTGAACAAAGAATTCTTTGATAAAACCTGAATCCTGTTCAAATGCTGTTTGGTTATACAACTCTTTCAAAGCCAGTTCGCGTTGGTGATTATTTTGGGTGAGTTCTTTTTCAATCTGTTCGCGCAGTAAAACCTTTTCATCATAAGTTCCATTGGGTAATAAGGTTTTGGTGATTACCGGCATCAGTTCAATCAATAATAATATCGCCACTAATAAATAATATCGGAAAGCCACAGCACCATTATCTTTCACCAAATGATTCAAAGCTTCAATTCGTGTGATGAATCCATCATTCAACAATGTTTCAAAGACGGCCTGTTCTTTTTGGATAGATGCATCTATCAATGCCAATGAACTGTCTGCACTTTTAATCTGTGGCAACAGCTGTGCTTCCTTCAATTTATAATCAGCATCCAGTTT
Organism: Chitinophagaceae bacterium; assembly: GCA_947372235.1. Lineage (GTDB taxonomy): Bacteria > Bacteroidota > Bacteroidia > Chitinophagales > Chitinophagaceae > Sediminibacterium. The sequence continues at coordinate 7,801 of CANBSW010000097.1, forward strand.
CAGGTATTCTCTTTGTTTTGCCTGGGCTATATCTTTTAACCCTATTTTTTTACTGCCGCCAGTTCCATCTGTTTCTTTAATAAATCCGTCACGTGCTCCAGATACTTCTGCATAGCGGCTGTTCAATTCTGTCTGAAAATTATTTCTCTTTTGTAGCAAGATTTGCTTCTCGGCATAATACACAGAATCCTGTTTTTGTTTTTTATCCCTTTTGCGCTGTTCATTATCCAGCGATACCTGAACATGGATCTCCTTATCAAACAAATACAATAAGGCCGGCTGCGCCATAAAAATCCCAATAATGATCGCCAATACCCCACGAAACAATAATGGTAAAAACCGTTGTTTATTGGAACGGGTAATGCCTTTGATCAGCGAACGGTCAATAGTAAGGATCATTCCTCCCATAAAAATGCCCAATAACATGGCAACAAACCAATTACTGACCACTGTACTGAAAAAATAAGTCCAGGCAAGCGTCGCAAACGACCAGGTTCCTAAAACCGTCATTCCTACAATGGCATACCGGTTCCGGTCAATCACACAATCGGCCATCAGCTCCGGCTCGGCGGTGGCAAGCCACCATAAAAAACGGTTCCAACGGGTAGGCGTATAGGTTTCCCTTTGGGAAATAGCATTTGTATTGTCCTGCATAACAATGATTTAGAAGCCAATAAGTGGGTAGAAGTTGGGAATGCCTTTGGTTGAAGTAGGTGCTAAAGAAACGATGAAAATTTGATATTTTATTCATCCAAAAACGTTTTATAGCTATTTTAACGGGTTATCAACTTCGCACACCCAATCTTCGTTCCAAATACTACCTTTGCCGCTCAATAAAAATTAGTATGAAGACGGATAAGAATACGGTCGTTGGGTTTGTTTTGCTGGGTCTCTTATTTTTTCTGTATTTCTGGTACAGTAACAAACAGCAAAATGAACTGCAGGTTTTTAAACAAAAACAGGAAGATTCCATCAAGCGGGTTAATGCCGCTAATATAAAACCGGCAGATACCATTGCTGCGAGAGTTGATTCTCTAAGAAGAGATTCTGCAACCCGCATTTCTGCAGCCGGTGATTTTACTTCAGCTGCCATTGGTACCGAGCAACTGGTTACCCTTGAGAACAGTTTGATGAAAGTTACTTTCACCAACAAAGGCGCACAGGTAAGAAGTGTGGAACTGAAAAACTATAAATCTGCGGTTGACGGAAAGCATGTGATTTTATCTGAGCATAACCAACTGGGTTATAATATCAATACATCGGCTAACCAGTCGGCCCCGACCAGTAACCTTTTCTTTGCTGCCTCGGCTCCAACTACCAACCCGGATAAAAGCCAGACGCTGAGTTTTTTACTTACCGCTGCCAATGGAGAAACCATTATACACCAATATGTGTTAAAAGCAGACGCTTATATGATTGATTGGAATGTAAGCATGACGGGCGCTGATAAATTATTAACTCAGGGAATGCTGAACATTAACTGGCGTGCAGAAACTTACCAGTTAGAGAAAACAGCGATCTATGAAAGACAAATGTCGAATATTTGTTTTTCAGAAGGCAATGAGTTTGATTATATCTCTGCAAAGAATGAAAGAAAATTTGAGAAGCCGATACAATGGGTAAGTGTAGTACAGCAGTTCTTTAATACCACATTGGTATCGAAAAACAGTTTTAGCGGCGGACAGGTTAACTGGATGCGTAAAACAGATTCCAGTAACGGATTAGCCACTGCAGATGCGGCTTTGCAAATGAAATTACCCGTATCTGCATCTGTAACCGTTCCTTTCCAATTGTATTTCGGACCCAGCGATTTCAATATTTTGAAGAAGCAGACGCCTGCTGATATGGATAAGATCGTAAACCTGGGAAGGGATATGTATTCTTTTGTTAGACCTATCAACAAATATATTATCATGAATGTATTTGATTTCTTTGCAGGGTTTGTAAAGAATTTTGGATGGGTGGTTTTACTACTTACTTTATTTATCCGCCTCGTAACTGCACCATTAACTTACAGTAGTTATTTAAGTGGTGCCAAAATGAAAGTGTTGCGTCCGGAACTGGATACCCTGAAAAAGAAATTTGGAACAGACCAACAGGGATTTGCCATGGAGCAAATGAAATTATTCCGCGAAGCGGGCGTAAATCCTCTGGGTGGATGTATCCCTGCCTTGTTGCAGATCCCGATCTTCTTTGCCTTGTATAGTTTCTTTAATTCCAATATCGGATTACGCGGGCAGGAATTTTTATGGAGTCATGATTTGTCATCTTATGATTCTATTGCGCATCTGCCATTTAGCCTGCCGGGTTATGGTGATCATGTGAGTTTGTTTACCATCACCGCGGTATTAACCAGTTTCCTGATCTCTATTTATAATATGAGTATGACACCAACACAGGACAATCCTGCGTTGAAATACATGCCCTATATTTTCCCGTTCATGTTATTGTTCATCTTTAATAAATTGCCATCGGCGTTAACCTGGTATTATACGGTGTCGAACATCATTACATTGGGATTGCAGTTTGTGATACAGAATTATATCATCAACCATGATAAAATCCTTGCCAAAATTGATGAGAAACGAAAAACGCCCAAAACAAAAAGTAAATGGCAGGAGAAGTATGACCAGATGATGGACAGCCAGAAGAAATTACAGAACCTGAAAGACAAAACGAATAAAAAATAGGATTTCTTCTTTTTGGAGTTAAAACGAATACAAAATATACCCATTCTGATAGCCCTGCACATTGTTGCAGGGCTTTTTGATTATCTTCAACCGGATTTTAAGTTATACCAATTGATTTTTAAAAATAGATGATTGATAAAACAATCTAATGACAGTTTTTGAAACACATAGTAACATAGGTCAGGAATTAGGGCATATAGTTTGAATACTATGTTTCCTTGCTCTTAACCTATGTTACTATGTGTTTCAAAAAAAGATCGATTAGTGATAGTTACTTTAATGAAACGATCATTACAAATACCTATTGGTTAGCCCGATTTTAATGTCTACTTGGCATTCGTTAAATAAAAGAACATGAAACGATTTTTACTTTCCACTATTTTCTCTGCATTTTTATTGGTACAGTTATCTGCACAAACAAGGGTAGTAGCCGATTGTACCATCACGTATGCTATCAGTACAGATGGATTAACAGCAGATAAAGAAATTACTGAGTCATTAAAAGCCAGCACTAAAACTGTTTATATAAAAGGCAATGATAGCAGAACAGATTTGGTAAGCCCATCCTTCACGCAATCATTACTGTATAATAAAACCACCGGTAATGCTGTGATATTGCGAGAGATAGGCAACAATAAATTCATGACAAAACTGGATAATACCAAATGGGTAAGTGAGAATAAAAAATACGACGACATGCAGGTATCTTTTTCTGCAACCGAAACAAAAACCATTTTAGGTTATGAATGTAAAAAAGCAATGATACAAATGAAAGATGGCAGTGCCTTGCAATTGTATTATGCCACAGCGATCGTTCCGTCGGTAAAAGAATTTGAATACCAGTTTAAAGATATTCCTGGCTTTGTGCTTGAGTTTGAATCTCAGGAAGCTAATAACAAAAAGATAAAATATACGGCTACTAAAATAAATCTCAGTCCGGTACCCGCATCAAAATTTGATATACCAACAAGTGGGTATCGATTACTGAACTAGAAGAGAATTGAAATTAGTGTTGAACTGGAGAAGGTGTTTTAAACTTAGGCACTTTCACTTTCATTTTATATGGATAAATGTAAGTGGTGTTACCATTATCATAACGCATCATAGAATTGATCTCCATTCCTGAAGCAGATTCTTTTCCGAATGATTGCATCCCGGTTCCTTTGTATTGAAGGCTAGATTTAAGAGAAGAGAAAGACAAACCTTTATGCGAAAGAGCACTCAGGTTTTTTAAGGAGTATTTATTGTTTTTTGCTTTCTCATCAGAAATTCCGGTGAATGAAAATGCAGCATAAGCTACCTGTATACCCATCGCAAGAAGGGCAACAATAGAAGCTTTTTTTATGTATTGCTGAGTTTTCATTTGTTCAAAAATACTATTTTCTTAATTATCAAACAATTCTGATTTTATTAACAAACGTTAACAAATCAAAAAAGTTACAAAAAAGCTGAAAAAAGCTCAGTTTTTATCCTAAATTGTATAAACCTAATAGCCCATGCGAGAAAATCCGTATCGCGAAGACCGCGAAGAGCTAAAAGAATTACTCAGGCAATACCAGAATCTCAAGAATGGCAGAAACCATACTTTTCTTGAAGAGGATGCTTTTGAGCGTATAATCGACTATTTTGACGAAAAAGATGACCTTCCGGAGGCTATTGAAGCCGCGGAAACAGGTTTATCGCAGTTTCCCTACTCCTCACAACTCATGATAAAAAAAGCTGATCTGTTGTTGGCAACCCGCAAATACAGAGAAGCACTGGATGTGCTGGAAGTGGCAGAGTTATACGACAGCAGCGATGTAAATCTCTATATTCTTAAAACAGATGCTTATCTGGCATTGGATCAACAGGCCAAAGCGGTTGAATTGCTGGAAGCCGCTTTAAATTTATTTGAGGGCGAAGAAAGATTGGATCTTTTATTTGAACTGGCTGATGTGTATGATGATTATGAAGAATTTGATAAGGTATTCGATTGCCTGAAACTGATACTGGAAGAAGAACCTAATAACGAAGAAGCTTTGTATAAGATCTGTTTCTGGACAGATTTTACCGGCCGCAACGAAGAAAGCATCCGCCTGCACCAGCAAATTATTGAGGAATATCCTTTTAGCGAATTGGCCTGGTTTAACCTTGCTGCAGCTTTTCAAGGATTAAAGCTCTATGAAAAATCGATTGATGCATATCAATATGCAGTAGCGATCGATGAAAAATTTGATTACGCTTACCGTAATATGGGTGATGCTTATCTCCGTTTACGAAAATATAAAGAAGCGATAGATGTTCTAGAAAAAGTACTGGAACTAACCCGTCCGGAAGATGTGATCTATGAAGCCATTGGCCACTGTTACCACAGAATGGAAAATTATGCGCAGGCAAGATTCAATTATAAAAAAGCAGTACATCTTAATCCGGATGATAGTAAACTCCATTATAAGATCGCTGTTACTTATATGCTGGAGGAGCAATGGCAGAGTGCCGTCAAGCAACTGGAAAATGCAATGCGTATAAATCGATCCCTTCCTGAATATAATCTGGCAATGGGGGAATGTAAAATGAACCTTAAGCAGTATAAAGATGCGATCCAGTATTTTGGATCAGTGGTTCAACAAAAGACCAAAAATGTAGCAGGATGGGAAGCACTGATCCGTTGTCTGATTAAAGCTGAATTTTATGAGGAGGGTATTGAACAGTGTGTTGCAGCCATGAAAGCCACCGAAGGAAAACCTGTTTTCCTGTTCTATTACAGTACCATTTTATTTGCTCTTGGAAAGCCCAAGGACGCTTTGCTGAAACTGGAACTTGCTATGGAGAAAGCCCCCAAATTGCTGAAAAAATTTATCGAACTCAATCCCTCCATCCTCCAGAATAACCAGGTAGTGGATATTGTTGCGAGATATAAAAAAGGCAAAAAAATATAACATTTTATACTTCTCTTATAAAAAGGTGATTACTACAGTCGTCTGTTTAGCCTATTTTTGCGCCGGATAAAAAAGTTATCACATGAATTTTAATCTTACTCAGATACCCGAGCGTACAGCACAGCCAAGAACTTCCGGTTTAACCATGGTAATGGACAAAGGCCTTAGCATTAATGAAGTACATAATTTTATAAGTGTAAGCGGCCCACATACCGACATCGTGAAACTGGGATTTGGAACATCGTTTGTAACGCCCAATTTGCGTGAAAAAATAGAAGTATATCATTCTTATAATATGCCTATTTATTTTGGGGGCACTTTGTTTGAAGCATTCCTGATCCGTAACCAGTTTGATGATTATATAGCGATGTGTAAGGATTATGGTATTACCTATGTGGAAGTGAGTGATGGGTCTATCAGTATACCACATGCAGAAAAATGTGGATATATTGAAAAGCTGACCAAACATGCTACTGTATTGAGTGAAGTAGGAAGTAAAGATGCTGCACATATTATTCCTCCGTATAAATGGATCGAATTGATGAGAGCAGAGCTGGAAGCCGGTTCTTCTTATGTAATTGCAGAAGCAAGAGAGGCCGGTAATGTTGGGATCTATCGCGGAAGCGGAGAAGTAAGGGAAGGATTGGTTCAGGAAATTCTTACTCAAATACCGGAAGAAAAAATTATCTGGGAGGCACCACAAAAAGCACAGCAGTTATATTTTCTGGAACTGATCGGTTGTAATGTAAACCTTGGCAATATTGCACCCAATGAAGTAATTCCATTGGAAGCTATGCGTATTGGTTTGAGAGGAGATACTTTTGAACTGTATCTCAATAAAAAATAATCTATGCGCCGTTTTGGTTTATTAGGTTATCCGCTCAGTCATTCTTTCTCACAAAAATATTTTACTGAGAAATTTGCACAATTGGGATTGTTGGATTGTGTGTACGAGAACTATTCATTCGCAGATATTAGTGAGATGAAGAAAGTGATCAATACACAAAAAGATCTCTGTGGGTTTAATATCACTATCCCACACAAAAAAGCCGTACTCGGTTTTTTAGATGAGATGAACGATGTGGTAAAACAGATCGGTGCCTGCAATTGTGTATCTATCAAAAACGGGAAACGTACCGGCTATAATACGGATGTGGTTGGGTTTGAACAATCGCTGTTGCCTTTTCTGAAACCTCATCATACAAAAGCATTGATATTAGGTACCGGTGGGGCTTCTGCTGCGGTGGAATTTGTGTTGAAGAACAGGGGGATGGAAGTGCAATATGTTTCGAGAGAGAAGAAAACAACTACGATAGGGTATGATGAATTGGATGAAGCTATGATGTTCTCGCATCATCTGATAGTAAACTGTACACCGTTGGGAATGTACCCGAATGTGGAGGATTGTCCGGATATACCTTATCAATTTTTGTCTTCACAACATCACTTGTACGATCTGATCTATAATCCCATTGAGACTAAATTTCTGGAGAAAGGGAGACTACAAGGCGCTACCATGCAGAATGGGCAGGAGATGCTAGTTTTGCAGGCGGAGGAAAGTTGGAGAATTTGGAACAGCTGATTGAATTTGCACGCAAAGGCAAGGGCGCGGTTTTTGAAGTGCGTAGCGTTTATAAGTAACTGAGTTTTTTGATTACTTCTTGGGGTACAATTACTTTCTTTTTTTCTGTATAATCATAACATAACATTCCTGTTTTGGCTTTACCGGTGACTTGTGTTTCTAATCCATTTATTATTTCGAGTTTATAGAAAAGATCAAATCCTAATTTGTCGAAATCTTTGGCGGCAACGGATATTTTTACTGTGTCGCCATAATTCAATTCTTTTTTAAATTCAATGGCAACATCTGCCATGATCAATCCAACACCTGCAATGGATAATTCCTCATAACCGTTCGACAACAGGAATTGTTGACGTGCTTCCTGTATTATAGAGAGAAATGTATCGTTACCTACATGTCCTCCATAATTGAGATCAGTTACTCGGATTTGAATAGTGGTGGAGAAATGAAAATCTAAAGGCAGTTCAATTTTTATTCGGTTCATGATGTTTGCTCACTTAAGAAGTTGATCAATTTTGCTACAGCTTTTTTACGGTGACTGTATTTGTTCTTTTCATCCATATTCATTTCTGCAAAACTCTTTGTGGCACCGTCTGGTATAAAAACGGGATCGTAGCCAAAGCCCTGGTTGCCGTTTTGGTTTTCAGAAATTTGTCCTTCACAAATTCCTTCAAACAAATATTCCTGATTATCCAGTATTAAAGATACTACTGTTCTGAATTGTGCTTTTCTGTTTGTGTTGCCTTGTAAATTGAAAAGCAGTTTATCAATGTTTTGCTGAAAATCCCTGTCATCACCGGCGTAACGGGCACTTTTAACTCCGGGTTCTCCGTTTAATGAGGCTACTTCGAGACCGGTATCTTCACTAAAACAATTCTTTGTTGTAAGGCCGTGAATAGTTTGCGATTTTTCTGAAGCATTGGCTTCGAGAGTATCATGAGGTTCGGGGATATCGATATCAATGCCTGCTTCTTTGAGGGTGATGATCTCAAACTGATTACCGATTACTGCACGGATCTCGGTTACTTTGTTTTGGTTATTGGTGGCGAAGATTAGTGTTGTTTTCATACTAATAATTTTCTTTGCGTAAACTCATGTTTCTCCCCGGCTCTGCGTTGAAAAGAATTCAATCGTTTCATCAGGCTTGCAAATATCCATTATTTATTTCACCGCAGAGGTGGGGAGAAGCAGAGGTTTCGCAGAGGTTTATTTTTTGGTTTTGTATAAAATATGTTTTTGTAAATAATGTCCATTTGACAATGATGGATGATCAAATTCTCCGATTTTTTGCATGCCT
>CANBSW010000098.1 GCA_947372235.1 Chitinophagaceae bacterium
GACATATTGTGAACTTTTCTAAAACTTGCCAAAACAATGGACCAAACAGTACAATTGATTATAGCCGGTGTAAGCGCACTAATTGTGGGGCTTATAGCGGGTAGACTCTTTTTCGCCAAAAACACCAAAAAACAGGTAGAAGACGCTGAACACCAGGCACAAAATATCCTCAAAGAAGCTGAACTCCGGGCCGAAACCATCAAAAAGGAGAAACAATTAGAGGCTAAGGAGAAATTTGTTCAGCTGAAATCTGATTACGACCGTGATGTAATGGAGCGTAACCGTAAACTTGGTGAGTCTGAGAATCGCGCCAAGCAAAAAGAGATGGCCATTAACCAGAAAGAAGCTGCTTTAGACAAGCAGATGAAGGATAATGAAGTGATCAAAGACAACCTGAACCGCCAGATTGAGGTTGTAAACCAGAAAAGAACAGAACTGGAAAAACACCAGGAAGAGCATATTCGCCGACTGGAAAAAATTGCCGGTTTAACCGCCGAAGAAGCCAAATCTCAACTGGTTGAAAGCCTGAAAGCCGAAGCGCATTCTCAGGCCCTTACGCTTCAGCAGGAAATTATTGAAGATGCCAAGCTGAAAGCCAATAAAGAAGCCCGTAAAATTGTTATTCAATCCATTCAGCGTACCGCTGCAGAAGTTACCATCGAGAATACGGTTACCGTATTTAACCTGGAAACGGATGAGATCAAAGGACAGATCATCGGTCGTGAAGGTCGTAATATCCGTGCCATTGAAGCAGCTACAGGGGTAGATCTGATTGTAGATGATACACCGGAAGCGATCATTCTTTCATCTTTCGATCCATTACGTAGGGAAATTGCGCGTTTAAGCTTACAGAGATTGGTTTCTGATGGACGTATCCACCCAGCCCGTATTGAGGAAGTAGTAGAAAAAACCCGCCGACAGCTGGAAGAGCAGATCATGGAAATTGGTGAGAGAACCGTGATAGAAATGGGCATCCATGGATTGCACAAAGAATTGGTAAGAATTGTCGGAAAAATGCGTTTCCGTTCTTCTTACGGACAAAACTTATTGATGCACAGCAGGGAAACCGCCAATTTGTGTGCCATCATGGCCGCAGAACTGGGTATGAACCCTAAACTGGCCAAACGTGCCGGCTTACTCCACGATATTGGTAAAGTACCTGATGAAGAAACAGAATTGACCCACGCCCTTCTCGGTGCCAAATTAGCCGAGAAATACGGTGAGAACCCGGCTGTAGTAAACGCCATCGGTGCCCACCACGATGAAATGGAGATGCAATACGTGATCTCCCCAATTATTCAGGCCTGTGATGCCATCAGTGGCGCCAGACCTGGCGCCCGTCGTGAGATCATGCAACAGTACCTCCAGCGTATTAAAGACCTGGAAAACCTTGCTATGGCTTATACTGGTGTAGAAAAAGCCTATGCCATCCAGGCCGGCCGTGAGTTAAGGGTAATTGTAGAAGCAGACAAGGTAACCGATCTGGACAGCGACAAGCTCAGTTTCGAAATAGCCCAAAAAATACAGACAGAAATGACTTATCCGGGTCAGATCAAAGTAACCGTAATCCGTGAAAAAAGGGCCATTAACGTAGCGAGGTAAAAAAAATTACTAATTTCTAATTATTAATTTCTAATTATCCCTTACCTTTGCCGTCCGCAAAAATCAAAAGTTATGAACGCAGCAGTTCAATTCGTACACGATCAGTTGACAACCGTAAAAAGCCATCCTTCTTTTAAGGCTGGAGATAATGTAACCGTTAACTACAAGATTGTGGAAGGTGGTAAAGAGCGTATCCAGAGTTTCCGTGGAGATGTGATCAAAAAACAGGGAAATGGTGCAACTGCATCTTTTACTGTTCGTAAAATATCTGATGGAGTAGGTGTTGAACGTTTGTTCCCTATCCTTTCTCCAAATATCGACTCTATCGTGTTGAACAAAACCGGTAAAGTACGTCGTGCTAAATTATACTATCTGCGTGAGCGTAGTGGTAAAAGCGCACGTATTAAGGAAAAACGTTTCTAAGCAAACTTGTTTTATATTATTTGGCGAAAGTTTAGCATGTGCTAAACTTTCGCTTTTTTGTTTGTAAAGGTCCGGCGAAACCGATTTTTTAATATACCTTTAAGCTCTAAATTTTTTTTATGGGAGACTTATTTGCACCACAGCATTTAATACTTATTCTGTTAATTGTTTTGTTGATGTTTGGCGGTAAAAAAATACCGGAACTGATGCGCGGATTAGGTAAAGGCATAAGAGAATTCAAAGATGCCAAAGACAATGTAAAGAGAGAGATTGAAGAGCATGCTAATGAAGATCACTCATCTACACCTAAGTCGAATTCTTAATTAATTACTTTTTTGAAAACAAACCTCGCAGTCACCATTATGCGGGGTTTGTTCTATTTACAGATATTACTCATACATCTTCTTTACTTTCTGAATGAATTTCAATTTTTTCAAAAAAAAATCAGATTCTGAACCCAGGGCAGAAATGTCTTTTATCGAGCATATTGATGAGCTCAGAAAGCATTTATTCAGGTCGGTACTCGCGATAGTTGGTGGTGCCATTGTGATGGCGGTATATAATAATTTTATTGTTAAGAAGGTATTGATGGGGCCAACCCATGCTGATTTTCCTACCTATACTTATTTGTGTAAACTGGGTAATTATTTTGGGTTAGGTGATAAGCTTTGCCTTGCCAAAATCAATGTTAAAATGCAGAGCAACGCTGTTGCCGGACAGTTTAGCGTTTACCTGAATGTGATTTTGATTGGCGGTTTTATCATTGCCTTTCCATACATATTCTGGCAATTCTGGAAATTTGTAAAACCGGCGCTTAAAAAGAATGAATTAACAGGAACCAGGGGCGTGATCTTTTGGGTGTCTACACTTTTTTTTATTGGGGTGTTGTTCGGATATTTTATTGTTGCTCCATACACGATTAATTTCTTCGCCAATTTTACCCTGGACGACAATATTGAAAACTTCTGGACGATAGGCAGTTATTTCAATACCATTGTGCCGCTTATTCTGGGATCGGGTATTGCATTTCAACTTCCGTTGGTTTTATATTTTCTGGCCAAGATAGATGTGGTAAGTGCTGCATTTTTAAGAAAGTACCGCAAACATGCTGTACTGGTGATTGTGATTGCTACATCCATCATTACACCTCCAGATATGTTGAGCACCATCATTTGCAGTATTCCGCTGGTATTGCTTTATGAAATCAGTATTTTCCTTTGTCTGAAAGTAGAAAAGAAAAAGAAAAAAGAGGAAGTACTGGCTGAGTGGGATTAATTTTATCAATCAAAGTGATCAACAGAATTTAGTTGGGCGTTGATCTTAGTAAAAAAGAATATTTTGTTTTCCTTTAGTTCAATAAAAAATTACCACAGTTTTTTAGCTGCCAATCCGGATGGATGCAGCATTGCTGTTTCACAATATTTAGCAAAGATCAAAGAGAAGGAAGGGCTGAATGCATTTGTAGAAGTATATGCAGAAGATGCAATTACTGCCGCAAAAGCAATGGATGAAAAAAGAACTTCCGGAAAACCGCCTGGTAAATTACATGGGGTTGTTTTTTCTCTGAAAGATGTGATCTCTTATAAAGGACACAAACTAGCTGCTGCTTCAAAAATCCTAACCAATTTTACTGCCATATACAATGCAACTGCGGTTGAAAAACTGCTGGCAGAAGATGCTATTATCATCGGCAGAAATAACTGCGACGAATTTGCCATGGGTAGCAGTAATGAAAACTCTGCATTTGGTCCTGTTAAAAACGCGGCTGACGAAACCCGTGTACCGGGTGGATCTTCCGGTGGCTCGGCTGTTGCTGTTCAGGCAGGCATGTGTATGATCAGTTTGGGAAGTGATACGGGAGGATCTGTAAGACAACCGGCTGATTTTTGTGGTGTGGTTGGGATCAAACCCACTTATGGAAGAATTTCACGTTATGGATTGATCGCTTATGCTTCCTCATTTGACCAGATCGGTATTTTTGCCAATTCCGTGGAAGACGCGGCTTTGGTGTTAGAAGTGATATCTGGAGCCGATGATTTTGACAGTACGGTTTCTCAAAAAGAAGTGCCCGCTTTTTCAAATGAACTGGATGCAACTCAAAAAACTTATCGCATCGCTTATTTTAAAGAAGCTTTGGAACATCCGGGCCTCGATCCTGCCATCAGGTTGGAGATAGAATCGTTTATCAAAAAATTAACATCGCTCGGACATACCGTTACAGCCATCGATTTTGAGTTGCTTGAACATGTGGTTCCAACTTATTATGTGTTGACTACTGCGGAAGCGTCCAGCAATTTGTCGCGTTTCGACGGGGTTAAATACGGCTTCCGTGCCGATGTAGGTGGCGGCGATCTTACTGAATTATACAAAGCTTCCCGCAGCCAGGGTTTTGGCAAAGAAGTACAACGCCGCATTATGCTGGGTACTTTTGTATTGAGTGCAGGGTATTTTGATGCTTATTATGCCAAAGCACAACAGGTAAGGCAATTATTAAGCCAGCGTACCAAAGCCATTTTTGCAGAATATGATGCCATCATTTCGCCAACCGTTCCTTCAACGGCATTTAAGATCGGGGAGAAGAGCGATGATCCGGTAGAAATGTTTCTGGCAGATATCTATACCGTTTTCGCCAATCTGGTGGGTATTCCCGGTATATCCATTCCTCTCTTCAAACACCCCAATGGCTTGCCCTTTGGCCTGCAGGTAATGACTTCTCATTTTGATGAGGTATCTTTGCTGTGCCTTTCCAAACAGCTTACTGAGACAAATGATACCAATTAGATTTTTAAAGTAGTTGGTTGATAAAATAATCTCATGACTTTTTTTGAAACACATAGCAACATAGGTCAGGAAAGAGGGCATATAGTTTGAATTCTATGTTTCCTTGTTGTTAACTTATGTTGCTATGTGTTTTAAAAAAGCATCGATTGGCAACAATTACATTAATAAAACAGTCATTACAAATACCTATTGGAGAGTTTTGGTATTAGTTTGCTGTCTTTCATCAAAAAAGGATTGTACAATTCATGCATTGGTTTGGAATCAATATCAATAGCCGTATCTCTATCACCAAAATAACCTTGGCGGGCTTTGCTTTTGTGGCAGGCAGTATGGGAACGATGTCGTTTACCGGCAAGTTGCAGGATATTAATAAAGCTGATACGACCCTATCCGACAAAAATGGCTTTAAAAGCCTTTTCAGCGAAAATAAGTTTGATGCCACAAAACCTTATGCAGCACAACTTAATCCAAGAGCGGTTTCATTTGTGCAGGAATATATCCGAAAACAGGGAAAAGAACTGGAAAGAATGAAATCCTGGGGCAAACCCTATTTTGACCTGTATGATAATGTGCTGGCCATTTACGGCATTCCCAAAGAAATGAAATACCTGAGCGTGATTGAAAGTCACCTGAGTTCAGGACTGGTTTCCTGGGCAGGAGCGGTTGGCCCCTGGCAATTGATGGATTATGAGGCAAAAAGATTTGGATTAAGAACCCGTGGCATTGATGACAGGATGGATTACAATAAAAGCACCCATGTAGCTGCCAAACTGATGAAAGAATTGTATGGAGAATTTGGTGACTGGTTATTGGTAGTAGCCGCATATAATGGAGGAGCAGGAAGGGTAAGACAGGCCATTAGAAAAGCCAACAGTCGTGATTTCTGGGTACTCCAATATTATTTGCCCGAGGAAACACGAAACCATGTTAAAAAGTTTATCGGCACCCATTATGTGTTTGAAGGAAGCGGTGGATGGACCACTATGACTGCTGATGAAACGGTTGTTCAGAAAGCATTGTCTGCTAAACCACAGGAAGTGGTTTTGACGAATGATGATCTTGAAAATACACGTGTTATTGAAATCAGTGGCAGGTACAATTCACTGATCATTGCCAATGGACTTGCGATGGATATTACGCAATTCAATAAATGGAATCCTGGGTTTGATAAAAGCCTGGCAGAAGGGAAAAAATATCCCATGCGTTTGAAAAAAGAGAAAGCAGCCATTTTTGAGGCCCGCAAAAATAATTTTCTGATGGAATCGGTGAGGGCTTTATTGGAGGGTACAGTTGTATCCAAGTAATAATATCTAGCTTTTAAAAGAGTCGATAGATAAGACCTTCAAATTACAAGTTTTTTAGTTTGTATTGATCTGCACTCAAATATTCTATTTGTTATTTCTTTTCATTGCCCCGTTCTTCAGGTCGGGGATAAAAGTTATTATTGAGAATATTTTCTTGGGACTTTAGTCCCGAGCGTTTCGACACGGGGCTAAAGCCCCAAAGAATTATTAGGTTCATTCTATCCCCACCTTAAAAGGTGGGGCAAAGCAAGAATTTTTCTTGTTTTACGTTTGTGACTATTCAAACTCAAAATTACTTTCCAGCATTAATATGGATAATTGAAAATTTTAGAGACCCCCAAAAAACCGAAAACTAAGTACACTTATCAATGATTTAATGGATTTGTAAGATGCGTTTCGAGAGATCAATCTCCCTGCAATACTTTTTTAATGGCTTCGGCTTTTAACAGGCATTCAGCATATTCTTTTTCCGGATCACTGTAAAAAGTAATTCCACCGCCCACTAAGTAACTTAAATACCGATTGGTTTCGTTGTAAAGAATGCTTCTGATCACCACATTAAAATCAAAATCTTTTTCGGGGCTGATATAGCCTACCGCACCGGAGTAAATGCCGCGTTTTGTTTTTTCATATTGTTCTATCAACTCCATCACACGGCGTTTGGGTGCGCCCGTCATGCTGCCCATCGGGAAACAGGCTTTGATGATGTCTGCAATATCTACTTCATCTTTTAATTTTCCTGTGATACTCGAAATCATCTGGTGCACCTGCGGAAAAGTATAAATACCAAACAACTCTTCTACCTGCACTGTGCCTTCTTGGCAAACACGACTAAGATCATTGCGCACAAGATCAACCACCATCACATTTTCGCTGCGGTCTTTTTCGCTTTGTTGTAATTCAAATTTTAATGCTTCATCAGCTGCAACATTTTCAAGATTGCGTTTGAATGTTCCTTTGATCGGTTGCGAAAGAACACGATTGCCTTTTTTCTGCAGGAATCTTTCCGGGCTTGCACACAGCACATATTTATCGTCCAGTTTATAAAAACAGGAAAAGGGATTTGGTGAGATGGCTGTTAACTGTGAATACAATTGCAAAGGATCAACAGAAACATTCTCCGCAAAAAACTCCTGGCAAAAATTGATCTCATAACAATCGCCTCTCAGGATATGCTGTAGAAGTTTTTGAATTGAATTGATGTACTCCTGTTTTGAAATACGTGATTGAATATTGATTGCCCATGAACCATGATCTATCAACCATTTGCTATTCTGAATTTCTTCGAAGATGATTTGTGGATCTTTTGTAAAAGATGAAATGATCAACTGATCATCCTTTAACTGCAGAACAATTTCCGGTTGAAAGAAAAAAATATCAGAGAATCCAATATGATCTGCGTGATTGGATTGTAGTGGAGCCAATTCATTCTTCAGGTCATAACCCAAATGACCAAAAAGCCAGTCTTTATGCCGGTTGCTGAATTCTTTTAATTGAGGGAAAATATTTTTGTCGGGAGAAAATATTTCAACAGCACCCGCTGCTACCAAACATTCCATGCTTTGGTGAGTGGAATGGTATTGATGGTTGTCCAGAAAACAACAAATGTTGAACCGGTTGGCCCAGTTCAACATTTGCTGTTTGCATGTATCAATGTGTTGTATAGAGAAGGATGCGGTTGTTCTTTTCACGGTAGCCGTTGCGATGATCAGAAATCATCATCTTCATCATCATCAAATCCGCCACTTTTATCATTAAAAAGATCAAACTCTTTAAAGTCTTCATCTATTTTAAAATCATCATCATCGTCGGCTTTCTTTTTAGCGGCGCCGCCGGTTGCTTTCTTCCCCTTGCTTTTAGGAATATCAAATTCATCAAAGTCGGGATCCCAATCATCTTCCTCTTCGGGTTTTTCCCAATCATCTTCTACTTCATCGCCTGCATCATCATCATCGTCGTCATCATCAGATTTGGATTTCTTACCTGATGATTTGGATGCTGTTTTTTTAAGAGGCTTGGTATCCTCTTCATCATCGTCCAAATCATCATCGTCCTCTTCCAATTGCTTTTTGCTTTTAGACGACGGTTTCGCATCAGCATTTTTTGCTGCTGCGCTTTTCGGTGTGGTGGATTTAGGATCCTTATCAGATTTCGCTGCCATATTTCTAATAAGATTGATTGCGTAAAATTTCAACGCAATTTATTATTAACCAAAAATATTTTTTCAATCACAAATGAAATGCTAATAATCTATACATGAACAATTTGTTCACGGCCCGGTCCGTTTGAAACATATTTTACCGGTGCACCAATATAGTTATTAATAAATTCAATATACTCATTCATTGTAGCTGGTAATGCTGCCGCTTCTCTGATCTGGGTAGTATCCAGATTCCAGCCTTTAAAGCTTTGTAAAACCGGATCAATTTTTACCCTTGAAATCTGGAAAGGGACCTGTTGGGTTTCTTTTCCGTTGATATTGTATGCCGTACACACTTTGAGTTCTTCAAAAGCATCCAATACATCGGCCTTGGTCATAATTACCTGGGTAACACCATTCAGCATACAGGCATAACGCAGGGCAACCAGGTCAATCCACCCGCAACGGCGGGGCCTTCCGGTGGTAGCGCCAAATTCGCTGCCTATTTTTCTGAGTTCTTCGCCGGTTGCATCTTCCAGTTCGGTTGGAAATGGTCCGCCGCCTACGCGGGTACAATAGGCTTTGGTAACGCCCATCACTTCATTGATCTGTTTTGGGGATACACCAAGTCCGGTACAAACACCTGCAGAAATGGTATTGGAAGAAGTTACAAATGGGAATGTTCCGAAATCAATATCCAGCATGCTGCCCTGTGCACCTTCTGCGAGTACTTTTTTGCCAGCTTTGATCTGGTCGTTGATATAATATTCGCAATTGATCACATTCAGGGTTTTCAAAAACTCCAATGCTTCAAAAAATTCTTCTTCCCATGCAGAAATATCTTCAATGAAATGGAAATTATCCAGCAGTTTTTGGTGCTTCAGCCTCAGTTTAATGTATTGACTGGTAAAGTTCTTATCCAACAGATCGCCAACACGCAAAGCATTTCTGCCTGTTTTATCCATATAAGCCGGCCCGATACCTTTGAGGGTGGAACCGATCTTGCTTTCACCTTTTTGTAATTCAGATGCTTTATCCAGTGCGCGGTGAGTTGGTATGATGATATTGGTTCTCTCAGAAATAAAGAGGTTCTTTTTTACATCAATACCAAGTGCAGATACCGCATCACATTCTCTTTTTAGTGTAACGGGATCCAATACAACACCGTTGCCAATAATATTGACTTTGTTCTGATGAAAAATACCGGATGGGATCTGGTGCAAAACCATTTTCTTGCCCTCAACATATAAAGTATGACCGGCATTTGGCCCGCCCTGAAAACGGGCAACTATATCGTAATTGGGTGCAAAATAATCTACTATTTTACCCTTGCCTTCATCTCCCCACTGTAAACCTAAAATAACATCAACCATAAATTTCTTTTGTATCAGGGCAAAAATAGGGGTTGTTTGTTGTTAGTTGTTTGTTGTTTGCTGTTTATTTTCAGGATAAATTAAAACAACAAAATTTTATTACTCAGGAAATTAATTTTCCGTATCAAAACGATCAACTGTTTGTATTCCATTTAATGATTTCAGACGCGAAACCAATATTTCCAGTTCTTCTTTATCGTGTACAAAAACCCGGATGGTTCCTTCAAACATTCCTTCTTTAGATTCGATGATCAGTCCGGAAATATTGATACGCAGATCACCACTGATCACATTGGTTATTTTATTGATAACACCCACATCATCCAGTCCTACAATTTTCAAACCTGTAAGGAAGGAGATCTCTTTATTTTTGGCCCATTTGGTTTTCACTACCCGGTGCCCATAATTGGCAAGCAGTTGTGCTGCATTTGGGCAATTGATTCTGTGTATGATCAACCCTTTTCCGGTACTTACAAAACCAAATACATCATCTCCCGGAATGGGGTGGCAGCATTTACCCAGTGTATACATGATCTTATCACTGCTTTCTCCGAAAATGATCAGTTCTGAGTCTTTACCTTTTGGATTATTCTTTTGCTGAAAATGATCTGTATGAACTTCGTGAATAACCGGTTTTGGTTTGGGAATTTCGATTCTGTCTCCCAATACCTGAAATTCTTTTAATTCTTTCAGGTCAATCGCTTTAGTAGCAATTTTATAATGCAGGTCGAGGGGAGAAGGTAATTTATAAAACTGAACCAGTTCATCAATATTATGTTGGTTATATGCGGCACCCATGGCTTCCACTTTTCTTTGGAGTGTGTATTTGCCATCTTCTGCAACCTTTCTTTTTTCTTCACGCAAAGCATCTTTGATCTTGCTTTTTGCTTTAGCGGTAACTACAATTCCCAACCAATCTTCAGAAGGTCTTTGTTTATTGCTTGTAATGATCTCTACCTGATCCCCGCTCCGTAATTTATGGCTGATAGGAACAAGCTTGTGGTGCACTTTGGCCCCAATACATTTTGTACCGATAGCAGAGTGAATGGAGAAAGCAAAATCCAGTGCAGTACTTCCTGTTGGCAACATTTTTACTTCGCCCTTTGGTGTGTACACATAAATTTCTTCTGCTAAAAAAGATGTTTTAAAATCCTGTAAAAAATCTACTCCATCGGTTTCCTGTGTGCTCAGTACTTCGCGGATTTGTCCAAACCATTTATCAAAACGGTCCTCATCACTACTGCCTTCTTTGTATTTGTAATGAGCAGCCAGACCTTTTTCAGCAATTTCATTCATCCGTTTGGTGCGGATCTGTACTTCTACCCATTTACCTTGTGGTCCCATCACGGTTGTGTGTAAGGCTTCGTAACCATTATTCTTCGGGTTACTTAACCAATCGCGTAAACGTTCGGGTGAAGGCGTGTATTCATCCGTGATCATGGAATATACTTTCCAGCATTCTTCTTTTTCTTTTTCAGGAGAAGAGTCAAGAATTACACGGATGGCAAACAGGTCGTACACTTCTTCAAACGCAACCGATTTTTTCTTGATCTTGTTCCAGATAGAGTGGATGCTTTTGGGGCGGCCATAGATCTCAAAATTAAATCCACCAGCCGTCATTTTTTCTTTTAACGGACGGATGAATTCGTTGATGTAACGGGTACGTTCTCTTTTGGTTTCAGATAATTTTCTGGCGATCTCGCGATAGGCTTCCGGCTCCATGTATTTCATGGACAAATCTTCCAGTTCCGTTTTAATACTGTATAATCCCATGCGATGAGCCAATGGCGCATATACCCAAACCGTTTCAGAAGCGATCTTCAATTGTTTTTCACGCTTCATCGAATCCAGTGTACGCATATTGTGTAAGCGGTCTGCCAGTTTGATAAGGATCACACGGGGATCATCTGTTAGTGTAAGCAAGATCTTTTTAAAATTCTCTGCCTGCTGACTGGTATTGGTATCTATAACGCTTGAGATCTTGGTTAGACCGTCAACAATTTTTGCGATCTCGGTTCCAAATTCTCGTTCTACATCTTCAAGTGTTATGTCTGTATCTTCTACGGTATCATGTAATAAAGCACAGATGGTACTTCTTACGCCCAAGCCAATTTCTTCTACACAAATCATGGCCACTGCAATGGGGTGCAGTATATAAGGTTCACCACTTTTCCGGCGCATGGTTTTATGCGCTTCTGCCGCCATTTCAAAAGCCTGTCGAACCAATTCTTTATCACCTCTTTTTAATTTGGGTCTGAGAAATCGCAACAGGGCACGATAATGCCTGATGATCTCATTCTTTTCCTGATCGGCAGTGAGATTATATTTGGGTAAAACAGGTTCTGTATAAATTTCCGGTTCCTGATCCATAGCTGTAGCGAATATACGGAATAAGCTGTGAGCTATGAGCCGTCAGCTATGAGCTATGAGTCATCAACTTTGAGCTGATAGACTTTTTTGATTCTATTCACAATTAACTGCTGCAATTGTACATTTACCGATTGTAATATTTACCAAAAAGCTCATAGCTGAAGGCTCACAGCTCATAGCTTTCTCCCTACCTTTGCTCACTATCATGAGTGAATCTCCCAAAAAGAAAATATTCAACGTTTCCTTATTAGGCAGGGTATTCCTGTTTGTGAAACCTTACCGCTCTTTTTTTTATATCAGTTTATTGCTGGCTATTGTAATGGCGGTTTTTGCGCCGATACGGCCGTTCCTGATTCAGCTAACTATTGATAAAGCCACGGGCAAAGCCATTCATATCCCAGATTGGCTGGAGGCGGTATTGTTTAAAACTGATCTTTCCGATGCCACCAAATTCATCATTGCAGTAAGCGTTTTTCAGGTCATTTTTATTTTTATCGAAACCACCATCCGTTTCTTTTTCACTTTTATTACAGCATGGATGGGGCAGAGTGTGGTAAAAGACATGCGTAATGCAGTGTATCAAAAAATACTCGGACTTAATCTCTCTCAATTTGATAAAACCCCAATCGGAACCCTTACCACCAGAACTATTAATGATATAGAAAGCATCAATGATATTTTTTCGGATGGATTGATTCCGATCATTGCAGATCTGCTTACGATTATTATTACATTGGCAACCATGTTCTGGATCGACTGGCGCTTAACGCTGATCAGCCTTGTGCCATTTCCCATCATGATCATTGCTACTTACTATTTTAAGGAGAGCGTAAACAAAAGTTTTATCCGGGTAAGAAATGCCGTAGCCTCGCTAAATGCTTTTGTGCAGGAACATATTACCGGAATGCAGGTAGTACAGGCGTTTGCAGCTGAAGAGAGAGAGTTTACTAAATTTCAAAAAATCAATTCCGAACATAAGAACGCAAATATCAAAGCCATTTTTGCCTATTCTATTTTCTTCCCTGTGGTAGAAGTGGTACTCGCTATCAGTACCGGTTTATTGGTTTGGTGGATTGCCGACCGTTCACTGGATGCCGGCTTGTTAATTGCTTTCATTCTTTACCTTAACCAGATCTTCCGTCCGCTGCGTGTGATTGCTGATAAATTCAACGTGTTGCAAATGGGCATGATCGCAGCCGAACGTGTTTTTAAAGTATTGGATAATGAAGATATTACCCCACCATCTCCAGCCAATGCTTTTGATCCCTCAAAAATGGAAGGGCGAATTGAATTCAAAGAAGTTTCTTTTGCTTATTCAGAACCCAATTATGTTTTAAAAAATATCAACTTCTCCGTAAAAGCGGGCGAAACCGTTGCACTGGTTGGGCATACCGGAAGTGGCAAAACCTCTATCATCAGTTTACTCAATCGATTATACCATATTCAAAAAGGAGAGATCCTGGTTGATGGGGTAAATATTGAAGATTTCAAACTCGATACCCTTCGTAAAGGGATTGGGGTGGTTTTGCAGGATGTTTTCCTGTTTTCCGGCTCGGTAATGGATAATATTACGCTCCGCAACCCTGAAATATCCAGAGAGCAGGTAATACAGGCTGCCAAAATGATCGGGGTGGATGAATTTATCATGCAATTACCAGGTGGATATGATTATAATGTGATGGAAAGAGGAAGTACGCTCAGCCTGGGCCAGCGCCAGTTATTATCCTTTATCCGTGCTTTATTATACAACCCTGCCATACTGATATTGGATGAAGCCACTTCTTCCATCGATACCGAAAGTGAGATGCTGATTGAGAAAGCCACCGATACATTGATCTCCGGCAGAACCTCCATCGTAATTGCCCACAGGCTTTCTACCATCCGCAAAGCCAATAAAATTATCGTGCTCGATAAAGGAGAAGTTAAAGAAATGGGCAACCACGAAGAGCTATTGGCACTGGGCGGATTTTATGCTAAATTGCATGAGATGCAGTTTGATAAAAAGAGAGCTGTATTGGTATAAAATATGTCTGAAGTAAAAAATATCCTGAGCGAGGAAGAGCAAAATGCCTATTTCGATAAACTGGAAATGGATCAGCTACGTGCTGCACTTAAACGATCTTACGCAGAAAGGTTTACAACGATGACAAACCTGATGAAAATGAATATCATGTTCAGTCGCGCTAAAATCACCCATTACCCCTTTACGAAAACCAAATAAGCCTCAATTTTACCAGTTATGGATGTGTTTAATGAAGAATTGATCAGTTTTTGGACTATTCTCAATAAGCATGAGGTTGAATATATAATGATAGGAGGGGTGGCCACAAACCTTCACGGTTACCAAAGAACCACAGATGATATTGATGTTTGGATAGACGATACCCTCGCAAACAGGAAAAGATTCCGGTTTGCATTAAAAGAGTATAGCCGGATCGACTATTTTATGATAGAAACCCTGCAAATAATCCCGGGGTGGACTCATTTTAACCTGAATAATGGGATGAGAATGGACCTAATGGTATCTGTAAAAGGATTGGAAGAGCTGTCTTTTCAGGAATGCAGGTTAATGGCGTCTATTGCCGATTTGGGTCCTGTAAAGATCCCATTTTTGCATATGAACCACCTGATCGCATCTAAAAAAGCGGCTAACCGGCCTAAGGATCAAACAGATATAATTTACCTCGAAAAGATCAAAAAAATTCTGGAAGAGGAAGGAGGACTGTCGAGCTAATTTTTTCTCCATTTTCTCCCATTTCCTGCAGGGTTTTTAGCCCCTTACCCCTATCTTTGCCGCAAATTTAGAAACAGGTATGGCCTTTAGAACTGTGAAATTATTACTGGTAGCGACTTTTAGCCTTTTTGCGATTGCATTTTCAACGCCTCTGCTTGCCCAGGATTCCCTTCATGCTGAAGCCCCTAAGGAAGCCGGTGAAACCGCCCATGGAGAGAAAAAAGAAGAATTTAATGCTGCCGAAGTCATTTTTGGCCACATACTCGATAACCACGAATTCCATTTTACAGAATACCACGACAGTGAAGGGAAAGTTCACCACGTATCTATTCCTTTGCCAATTATCCTCTATTCTAAAGAAAGAGGATTAACTGCTTTCATGTCTTCCAACTTTGAACATGGTGAAGCTGCATACAAAGGATATAAAATTGAAGAAGAGAAAATTGTAGCTGTTAAAGAAGACGGAGCTGTAGAAGAAAGTATTCATGTATATGATCTTTCATTAACCCGTAATGTGGTTCAAATGATGATCGCGCTGTTTATCTTAACCTGGTTAATGATCTCTATCGCCAATTCTTATAAAAAAGGATTGGGTGTTACATCAGCACCAAAAGGCAAACAGAATTTACTGGAACCCGTTATCACCTTTGTTCGTGATGAAGTGGCCAAACCTAATCTGGGACATAAATACGAGAAATACCTGCCTTACCTGTTAACTACATTCTTCTTTATCCTGATCAACAATATTTTTGGATTGATACCGGGTACTGCGAATGTGACGGGTAATATTGCTTTCACGGTAGTATTAGGATTGATTTCTTTTGTGGTGATCATATTCAGTACCAACAAACATTTCTGGGGACATATTTTTAATCCTCCGGGCGTTCCGGGTTTTGTAAAACCAATCCTTGTATTGGTTGAATTTCTGGGTGTGTTCATCAAACCATTCGCCTTGATCATTCGTTTGTTTGCGAATATGGTTGCGGGTCACATCATTATTATCTGTTTAATTTCTTTGATTTTTATATTCGGTCAGATGAATACATTCGCCGGCTGGGGAACTACTCCGGTAGCAATCGGGTTTACCGTATTCATTTATATGATCGAAGTATTGGTTGCATTCTTACAGGCTTTCATCTTCACCAATCTCACAGCGGTATTTATCGGTGCGGCATTTGAAGGAGAACATCATGAAGAAGCAGCGCATCATTAATTAGTTTTTTTTAACTGTAAATAAAACGATCATGAGTTTAACAACAATGTTATTGGACGGTACTGCTAACGCGGGTGGTGCCATCGGTGCAGGTTTAGCTGCCATCGGTGCAGGTTTGGGAATTGGTCAGATTGGTAAAGGTGCTGTAGAAAGCATTGCACGCCAGCCTGAAGCAATGAACGATATCCGTGCTAACATGATCCTGGCTGCTGCCCTTGTAGAAGGTGCTGC
>CANBSW010000099.1 GCA_947372235.1 Chitinophagaceae bacterium
AATCGTGATTCGCTGAGTTATATTCCAACCTATGGACTGGAAGAGGCAGAAACATTTATGCGTACCACTTTGCGGTATCCTGATTTTTGTAAAGGTTGGGATCTGATCATTCAACTGGGATTAACGGATGAATTGGATGTAGAGGATACTGATAATATTTCTATCTCAACATTTCTTAGAAATCGGTTCAAAGAAAAAAATATTTCATTTGAATCAATCCCATTAAAGCAACAGGAGCAATTTATTTTTTTAGGATGGGATGATGATACATTGATCAATAAAGGAAGATGCAGTTCTGCCGATGTTTTGTTGTTTATTCTCGAAAAGAAATGGGCTCTGAAACCGGAGGATAAGGATATGATTGTGATGTTGCATGAGATAGAATATGAAGTTGACAGTGAAAAGTTAATAGTGAAAAGTTCGTTGGTGGTGAAGGGCGAAGATTCTTTAAGAACAGCGATGGCTAAGACTGTTGGTTTGCCGTTGGGTATTGCGGCTACTTTGTTACTGGAAGGAAAAATTAATGAGACTGGTTTGCATATTCCGATTGTGGAAGGTATTTATGAGCCGGTGCTGAAAAAGCTGATTGAACAGGGTATCGTGTTTACAGAAGAGAACTAAACTAATTTCCCCTCCTTTTCAAGGAGGGGAATACGTCTCTGCGAGGAACGAAGCAGTCTGTGTTTCGAATAACGGTCTGTAATCACAAGACACAGACTGCTTCGTTCCTCGCAGTGACGATCATTTCTTCTTCTTCCCTTTTGCCTTCTCACTCTTATCCTCCTCTCCCAAAACCCATTCATAATCCAGTTGTCGCTTTTCTAAATTAGCAGCAACCACGCGGATCATCACTTTATCTCCCATACGGAATGTTCTGCCACTTCTGCGGCCTACCAAACTGTAATCGCTTTCTACATGGCGGAAATCATCGTAATCGGATAGGCCTACAATGTTTACTAAGCCTTCACATTTGTGTGCCACTGTTTCTACCCAGAAACCGAAACTGGATACGCCGCTTACTACGCCTTCAAATACTTCTCCCAGATGATCTTTCAAATATTCTACCTGTTTGTATTTGTTGCCGGCACGTTCGCATTCCATCGCAGCGCGTTCGCGTTCGCTGCTGTGTTTGCATTTTTCTTCCATCTTCTTATCGTTGATGGGTTTGTCTTCAAGGATCGATTGCAAAACACGGTGCACCAATACATCCGGATACCTTCTGATGGGTGATGTAAAATGGCAATAATATTCAAATGCCAAACCATAGTGGCCAATGTTCTCTGTGGTATAAATGGCTTTGGCCATAGTGCGTATTCCTAACTGTTCCAACACATGCTGTTCCGGATTACCACGGGCTTCCAATAACATGGAGTTGAAACTATGTGCAATGGCTTCCGGTGTTGAGGTATCGAAAGTGTGACCATGCTTTTTTGCGAATACAATGAATGGCGCCAGCTTAGCCGGATCTGGTTGATCATGCACACGGTATGGAAATGGTAAAGGTTTTTTATTAATCTTGAGTTTAGCTACGTTTTCTGCAACGGTTCTGTTGGCCAATAACATAAACTCTTCGATCAGTTGATGTGATTCCTTACTTTCTTTCACCATTACACCAATGGGTTTTCCTTTCTCATCTAATTTAAAACGAACTTCCTGTGAGGAGAAATTAATGGCGCCTTTACTAAAACGCTTTTTGCGTAACAGTTGGGCAATATCATTCAACAATAAAATCTCATCCTGATGAACTCCTTTCTTGGTTTCGATAATTTCTTGCACATCTTCATACGCATAACGATGGTCTGAATGAATTACTGTTTTGCCCAGCCAGTATTGTTTAACTTCTCCTTTGGTGGTCATTTGAAAAATAGCGGAGAAAGTGAACTTGTCTTCGTGCGGACGAAGAGAACACAATTCATTCGAAATTTTTTCGGGTAGCATGGGATTTACACGATCCGGTAAATACACAGAAGTTGCCCGCTTATACGCTTCCAGATCCAGTTCTGTTTCAGGATGTACATAATAGCTTACATCGGCAATATGCACACCGATCTCATAATTGCCATTACTTATTTTTCGGATGGAAATGGCATCATCAAAATCCTTTGCATCAACCGGGTCGATGGTGAATGTGAGCAGATCTCTGCAGTCCCTTCTCTTTTTTATTTCTTCACTATCCAGTGCTTCCGGCAAACGTTCTGCTTCTTCCATCACATCTTCCGGAAATGAAAGTGGGAAACCGGCCTGTGCCAGTAATTCTTTCATCGCCGCATCATTCTCATCTTCGGGTTGCATGATACTTACGATAGTGCCTACAGGTTTCTTATCGCCATTATCCCATTTTACCAATCTTGCCAAAACCCTGTCTTTGTTCTTTGCACCATTCAGTTCGCTCAAAGGAATGAATAGATCGGGCATAGGTTTATCTGTATCCGGAATAAAAAATGCATAGTTGGTACTTAACTGAAGATGGCCGATAAACTCGGTTTGTTTTCTCACTACAACCTCTGTGATCTTTCCCTCTTTTTTTCCGGTGCGCATGTTTTCTTTGATCACTTTTACGCGAACCGTATCCCCGTTCAATGCAGTATTAAAATCGCCGGGGCGTACCAATACATCTCCTTCTACATTTTCAATGATCACATAACCCATGCCTGATCGGGTTACTTCCAGTTTACCTTTTAAAGTTAGCTGTGCGGTTATCTTTGACTTTGACTTTTGTTTTGATTTTTTCTTGTTCATGTTACCGGGTTAAAGCGAAAGTTCGTGATAAAATCAGTCACCAGCTCATTAAATTGTTGCCCTTCCTCAAACAGGAAGTAGTGGCGGATGGGTAATACATACATTGGCAGTGAAGACAGCTCCTCAGTGAATTTGATCAGTCGTACAGCGTCTTTTTCTGTGGTAAGGATCAATTTGTCTTTGGCATTAATATCTTCAAACTTTTCACGGATCTCATTCAGGTCATCAATAGAAAAAATATGATGGTCTGAATAATCCTGCTGGTAATAAGTATGTGTTTTCTCATGAAGGTATTCTTTCAGGGGTTTGGGGTTGGCGATGCCGCAAACCAATAACACTTCGTCACGGGGTGTGATCAGCCATTCATCCCCATGATTAAAAATATGATAGGGTGTTCCGTATTCGATGGTTGTAAAAAATACTTTTTGTGAGGCTTCCGGATTTAGTGAACGGATGATCTTTTGTTTATTCTCCAGTGATAGATCATAGGGGCATTTGGTAACCACAATTACCTGTGCCCTTTTTGAGGATGAGCGCTGATCACGCAGATCTCCTGTTGGCAAAAAGATATCCTGTGAATAAAGGTTACTCCATTCTGTTAAAAGGATATTTAAGCCGGCTTTTACAGATCTGTGTTGAAATGCATCATCCAGTATAATTGTCTTTAAATCCGGCACATCCTGGAGCATATGTGGAATTCCTACGATCCTTTCTTCACATGAGGCTACCGTAATATTTGGGAACTTACTATGAAATTGCATTGGCTCATCACCTATTTCAAGAGCCGTTGTAAATTCATTGGCTAATGCGTACCCTTTTGTTTTTCTTTTATACCCACGACTAAGTGTGCCAATCTTATATTTTGATTGCAACAGTTCTATCAAATATTCTACCATGGGAGATTTTCCGGTGCCGCCAACAGAAAGGTTGCCAACACAGATCAATGGAAAATTGAATTCTGCGGATTTGAGGTAGTCATTATCAAATAACCAGTTGCGAATAAAAATCACCAATCCGTACAATAATGCAAACGGTAAGAGTAAAACACGGAATGATTTGAGGAATATCGTGTTAAAATTCATAAATATGCTGCGGCGTGATACAATAGGTTAAAGGTACATCAAATTGATCTGTGTCGGTGATCTTCTCAATGGGTTCGAAGTAAGAAAACCCGATCTTAACAATATCTTCCCGGCAGTTTATCAGGTATCGGTCGTAAAAACCTTTTCCATAACCAACACGATAACCTTGCTTATCACAAACCAAGAGTGGCACAAAAACAAGGTCGATTTGCTGCGGTTCCAATATACGGCCTTCCTTTGGTTCTGTTATGCCCCATTGGTTGGTTTGATAAATGGTGTCTTCATGAATAGCTACTGCTGTCATTTGTAAAGAACTGGCATCTGAAATCGGATAAGCAAGGGTAAGATCAGGAACCATATGCCGCAGGTATCCTGAGAAAAGATGTGTATTGGGTTCTGCCATTCCCTCAATGGCCCAATAAGAAAGTACAGATTGAACAGCACTATAATCAAATTGCTGAAACTGAATTAATAACAGATCATCCAGTTTCAGGCGTTCATGGCCATGAAGGGTTGCCCTTTTGGTTTTATATTCCTGTCTTAATGCCTGTTTGTTCATGTCAATACCTTTAATAAATCGGGCCGTAAACGGATGGCCTGTTGATATACCGTTTCCTGATCAATTGTATCCATTTTGGGGATAGAACCAAGTGAAGGATATCCCGACCAGTGCACAATTTCGTTCTCATAATTCATATAATCATCATTAAAAATCCAGCCTGCCACATCAATTCCGTTATTGCGGCAATAAGCAGCGGTTAATAGGGAATGATTGATGCTGCCGAGATAATTCCTGCTTACTAGTATGACCTTTGCTTGTAATGATTTGATCAGATCTGCCACCAATAATGTATCAGACAAAGGAACCAATAATCCTCCGGCTCCTTCGATCACCAAATGTTTGTTTCCTGTTTTTTCAAGAATGGATTTTGCTTTTGTCAGCAAATCATTTTCCTGAATCACAATCCCATCCATTCTTGCTGCAATATGTGGCGAAGCAGGTGTTTTTAATCTGTATAATTCAGGATGAACGACAGATTGATTGTTGCTGAGTAAACAATCCACGATCTGGGCATCTGTTCCTCCATCCAATCCTGCCTGTATGGGCTTCCAGTAATCTGCCTGTAATGCTTCTGTAACAATAGCAGCAACTAATGTTTTGCCAACATCTGTTCCGATTCCTGTGATGAAGAGTGGTTGCATGGGTTTATTAGTTTACTGGTTTATTAGTTTATTGGTTTATTAGTTTACTGGTTTATTAGAGATCAAGTGCTCTTATCAATACTAATAAACAAACAAACTAATAAACCAGTAAACTATTCCCCCACAAAGAAAGAGAATACTGTGGTACCGTAATTACGAACAAAACTAAACCCCGCTGTTTTTTCGTATTGGTTTCTGGGTGTATGTTCCAGTACAAAATATCCACCTTTGGCAATGAGTTTTTTGGCTACAATTATTTTGGGCAATTCATCAATACTTCCCAAAGCATATGGTGGGCCGGCAAAGATGAAATTAAATTGTTCGGTGCAGGTATTCAGGTAAGAAAATACATCCATCTTCAGCACTTTTACATTTTCTGCTTTTAGCATATCCATGTTCTTTTTGATGAAAGCATGCATGGTATTGTCTTTCTCTATCAGTGTCATATCTGTCGCACCGCGTGAGCCCAGTTCGTAGCTGATACAACCCGTGCCTCCAAAAAGATCAAGGGTTTTGATGCCTTCAAAATCTATTTTGTTTTGGAGGATATTGAACAGTCCTTCTTTGGCAATATCTGTAGTAGGCCTGGTGTGGGGCATATTGGCTGGCGGACTGATCCTTCTTCCTCCCCATTTTCCTGAAATGATCCTCATAGAACCAGTTTATAGAATGGCGTAAAATAGTGAGATGGAAAATCTGTTATCAGTTTTGAAACACCGCCGGTTTCAAACGATTCAAATGTGATCAGGCCAAAAAGTGATTGAAGTTGCTGGTGCAATACAGAACCCGTTTCAAACATTCCACTAATCTCAAGATGAGAAATATTTTTATCCAACTGAAACTGTTTTGACAGGTTTAATAAATGATAACAGATATCATTACCCGATTCATATTTGAAACACTGGATCAATTGCAATTTTTTATCGATAAAAAGGGTTAGAATAAAGTGGGTACTGTAAAACTGTGTTTTAACAAATTGTGCATCCAAATCCATTCTTTCCGAAATTGTTTCGATTATATTGGAATACGAATGTTTGGGTTTGTACAAAACAAAATGCCTGCTCATTTGCTCATGTATTGATTTTCTGATCCTGTATGCGTTTACCATACCAGTTTTCAGCATATCATATTTAAGGTCATGGCAATTACTTTCACCATACATAAGGGTTAAATAATCATCGGCTGCAGTAACTGTAAATTTATGTTCAGGAATAAGCAGGGCTTCTTCAAAATTATAATAGCAGGTAGTGTCTATGTAAGATCTGTTTAATAATACGGAATTTTGCCTTATTTCAAATAACACATCATCCCAGTCTGTATTCCCTTTATCTACCTGAAATACTTCAAATCCATCAATTTCCTGCGAAACCGGTTCTTTAACAAGCACAGCAATTTCATTGTTGCCAATTTCAACAAAAAGCTGATCGGCATCCGGATTGGTAGCGGCGTCTTTTTCAGAATAATATCCAACGATCTTTCGGGCCATGAAGGTTAATTGCAATGCAATGATATAAAAAAAGCACAAGGCTTTTTAAGTGATCTCATAAAAGGGCAAAATTGTAGCTTTGTTATGATTATGGGAAAAGAAAATAAAGAGATCAATTTACAGGTAAGTATCAGTAATAAACAGATTTTAAGCATTGCGCTACCCATAACAGCTGCTATTATTGTTCCACAGATCAATTTCATCACTAATAATATTTTTCTTGGCGGGTTGGGGCAAAAAGCGCTTGCCCTTGCGGGGATCACCGGTGTGTATTACCTGATTTTTGCGGTGGTTGGGCATGGACTGAACAATGGATTACAGGCATTGATCTCCCGCCGTGCCGGTGAAAACAGAATAGATGCTATTGGAAACCTGTTTTCGCAAGGCGTACGAATTGCGGTTGTATTTGCTTTGTTGGGCATATCTATCACCTGGTTTATTGCTCCTACAGTTTTAAAATGGTCATTGCATGATTCGGAAAGTGTGAATATCTGTATCCGTTTCCTCAATATCCGTATTCTTGGACTTCCCTTTCTTTATGTATACCAGATGAGAAATGCTTTGCTGGTGGGAACCAATCAAAGCAAATACCTCATCATTGGCACAGCAACAGAAGCGGTTACTAATGTATTCTTTGATTATTCTTTGATCTATGGAAAATTTGGTATGCCCAATCTGGGTTTTGATGGAGCTGCGTACTCTTCTATCATTTCTGAATTTGCAGGATTGGCAGTGATTTTTGTGGTGATCAGAATGAATGGTATTACCAGGCAGCTTCATTTATTTAAAAACTGGGCTTTTGATCTGGCCAATACCAAACTCATACTGAATCAATCCTATCCGTTGATCCTCCAACATGCCATCAGTATTATGAGTTGGGAGTTCTTTTATATTTTGATTGAACACCACGGCGAAAGAGACCTTGCTGTATCCAATACCATGCGAAATATTTTCGGATTCTTTGGATGCTTTACCTGGGCATTTGCGGCAACCGCCAATACGATGGTGAGTAATGTAATTGGACAAAATTTGCATCAGGATGTGGAGAAACTGATTTTCAGGATCATGTGCTGGAGTGTGGGCTTTGCTTTATTGGTTTGTATTTTTTTGAATGTATTTCCACACTTGTTCTTATCGATCTATGGACAGGGAGAAGAATTTATTCAAACAGCTATTCCTGTTCTTCGTGTTGTTTCAACTGCTCTGGTATTGATGTCTGTTTCTGTTGTATGGATGAATGCGGTAACCGGAACAGGCAATTCAAAAATGAACCTGATGTCGGAAGTAGCGGCCATTACTTTTTATTGCTTCTATGTGTACATCGTTCTCGAAAAAATGAACCTGCCCATTGCATGGGGATGGGCAAGTGAATGGATCTACTGGACAACTATTTTGATTCCCTCATTCTGGTATATAAGAAGTGGTAAGTGGAAAAGCAGAAAAATCTAAGCTATGATTAACTTTTAATTGGCATCAAATTTGTTTAAATGTTTGTCTTACTATAAACGCTTATGAAAAGTTATTTATTCCTTCTTTGCCTTATTGCTGTAAGTTTTGCAAATGCTCAATTTAGTGCCGGACAAAAGTTGATTAGCGGACAGCTGAATGTGTCAACCGATAACTATACTTCAAATAATTCTCCGGGATCAGATCAAAAAAACTCATACGGAGGAATTTCTCTCTCTTTCTCAAAGTTTAAATCGCCCCTGCGATTGATAGGATTTGGAATTCAATACTCCTTTTCAGATACACGTTTCAATAGTAGTTCCTCATCTCCGCTGGAGAATAAAAATAATGTAGCAGGTATTTTTATTGAACTGACGAAACTTCAGCCGATTGCAAAAAAAATGTACCTAAGTTTTTCCGGCATGGGAGTAATGAATTACGGTGTGAGAGACACATACTATGCAAACAACACAAGATCTCAATCAAAAGGATACAATCTTTATATAAATGGAGGAATGGGATTATGGTATCAATTAACCAATCGGTTTATATTGACAGGAAATGTAAGTAATCTGCTATCTGTGAATTATAGCACCGGGAACACAGCTTCTTATACAGCTAATAATATCGGAACAGCTGATGGGTCAACCAGCAGTTTTACATTAAGTACAGGACTCAGC
Source organism: Chitinophagaceae bacterium (assembly GCA_947372235.1). Lineage (GTDB taxonomy): Bacteria > Bacteroidota > Bacteroidia > Chitinophagales > Chitinophagaceae > Sediminibacterium. The sequence continues at coordinate 8,637 of CANBSW010000099.1, forward strand.
AGTTTCTCACTCGGCAATTTTGGATTTGGAGTAAAATATGTTTTAAAATAGAAACATACCCTTATTCATGCATAAACGAATAAGGTTGATTTACTCATCCTTTTAATTTTGTAACCAGATCCACATACTGCTGCATCGCATCTTCTTTAGAAGTACCCGCTAATTTTGCCCAGGCTTCATGTTTGAATCTGGCAACAAAATCAAAAGCATTATCGGGACCTGATCCTGTGTTATCTCCTTCAGTAGCTTGCTTGTAAAGAGAGTAAAGCTTTAATAAAGTTTCATTATCAGGTTTTTCACTGAGCAGTTTGCTGTTGGCGGTGGCTTGTTCGAAGAGTTCTTTTAGTTCCATGATAAAGTATTTAATAATTGGTTGGAGTGGGGACGCTGAAGCGACCTGAATCCTAAAATATTGATATCGATAAATAAAATACGTTCTTGCTAAACTGCTAGTAGGATTCAGGTCGCTTTAGCGCCCCGACTCCTACTGCATTGCTTCCAGCAATTTTGTACCTTCTGCTTTTAAAGCTACATCTTCACTGGTTCTTGTGGGCAATTTTATCAACTTATTTAAAACTTCCAAAGCCTGTGCCGGTCGGTGATTGTCTTTATACGCTTTAGCAAGATCTAAATAATTGGTAACAAAATAAGGTTCCAGCGTTTTACATTTTTCCATGTATTCAATGGCTTTATCCATATCACCATCTGGTAATCCGCCATAAAAAAGTTTTACTGCAATTTTTTTAATGCCGGAAAGGTTCGACATTTCATAATGCCATTTACCTAAAGTATAATTGGCTTTTGCATGATTTGGATTAATAGAAAGTGCTTTGTCTGCAAAACGTTTCACATCCTTCACATATGCCACTATTTTTTTATTCTCAGTTTCTACATCCGTCATCTTACCCGATGCCATTGCCATTGCATAAGAAGCATCTGCCTGTGTGCTGTCTGATTGAAAAGCCCGGTTGGCAAAGGATAATGCAGTTTCATAATAGAGGCGTTTGCTGTTCTTATCTGTTTGCTTATTGCCAAGTAAGGTATTTAGTTCTGCCGATTTAACCAGCGCTTTTAATTGTGTTGGATTAACCAGCAATACCTGTTTGTATTTTTCGATTGCGTCAGCTTCTTTTAATTGTTTTTCAAAATTATCAGCTTCTTTCAGCAGAATATTGATATCCTGAGAATGAGCGGTGATGAAAACAATGGACAAAAGAATGGATAAGAATACTTTCATAGATCAAATACTGTTTATTTTCTATTCATCTCAAAACTCACGCCTACACTTCCTTTTAACTGAGAAACGGGTGGAAGAATTTTCCGGATTGATATGGCAACATTTTCAGCCAGTGAAAACTGTTCCAATATCTGCCCTGCAATATCGGTGATCACTGTTTCTAATAAAGGTGTAGGAACCGCCATTCTCCTTTTTAACAACTCATACACCGCAACATAGTCGATCGTATCAGCCATATGCTTTACCGGCAATTTGTGAGGTGTGTATTGAATGGTAATATTCAATTCAAACTCATTACCCAATATCTTCTCCTCCTCATAAATTCCATGATGAGCGTAGATGATGATGTTATGGAGGTGGATGGAAAGCATGAGTTGATAAATTAAAAATTAAGAATTAAAAATTAAAAATTGGAGAATTGGTAATTCTTAATTTCTAATTTTTAATTCTTAATTGCGGTTATACTATCCCTTTGGCACTTAAATAACGCTCAGCATCCAACGCCGCCATACAGCCACTTCCGGCTGCAGTTACTGCCTGGCGGTAGTTTTTATCCTGTACATCGCCGGCTGCAAAAACGCCTTCAATATTGGTTTTGGATGTGCCGGGTATGGTTTGTATATAACCGGTTTCATCCATCGTTAAAAAGTCTTTGAAAATATCGCTGTTGGGCTGGTGGCCAATTGCCACAAAAAATCCATTGATCGGTATTTCCTGTGTTTGCTGTGTCTGGTTGTTTTTGATGCGTACCGCTTCCACTTTCTTTTCACCTAGTATCTCATCTGTATCTGTGTTCCAGTAAACTTTGATATTAGGTGTGTTAACAACCCTGTCCTGCATTACTTTACTGGCACGCATTTTATCTTTCCGGATAAACATGTGAACGGTGGTACATAGTTTTGACAGATACATAGCTTCTTCTGCAGCAGTATCACCTGCGCCTACTATTGCCACTTCTTTTCCACGGAAAAAGAATCCATCGCAAACCGCACAGGCACTAACACCAAAACCATTCAGGCGCTCTTCGCTTGGTATGCCCAACCATTTGGCAGAGGCACCGGTACAAATGATCACAGCATCTGCTTCTATCAATTTCTCTTCATCGATCCAAACTTTATAAGGGTGCTTACTAAAATCAACTTTTGTTGCCAGTCCGTAACGGATATCTGCTCCCATTCTGGCTGCCTGTTTTTCAAAATGCACCATCATTTCCGGGCCCTGTATTCCATCCGGATAACCGGGATAATTTTCTACTTCTGTGGTAATGGTTAATTGTCCGCCAGGCTGTATCCCCTGATACAGAACCGGTTTCATATTTGCCCTTGCTGCATAAATGGCAGCAGTATACCCTGCCGGGCCAGATCCAATGATCAATACATGTACTTTTTCTGTTGCCTCACTTGACATACTTTCTTTTTTAAATTTGACGACAAAAATATCATTCCCTTTCAGTTATCAGGGTTTGATTTTACACAAACTGTGTTTATTTGGGGATAATCAGGCTTTTATACTGAACCGCATAACCACAAAATGAGCCCAAAGCTCCATTGTCAATATTACCAATTACTTTTCCGGGAGAGGAAAAGGGATTTCCTACAGACTGATACGTAAATTCCCAGGTTCTCCAGAAATCATAACTGGCTTTGTCGATATTACACATTTTTACAATTACGGTATCTCCCCTATTAAAAAATCCATAATCACTTCTTTGTACTTTCTCATTCTTGGTTACACCCTGAAAAATCTGTATATCATAGGTCTTTCCATCAATGATCTGATCATCAAATACACTGTTCAAACCGGGATAATAATCCTGCCGGTTGGTTTTAGTAAAATAGCGGATATAATTGCCAAATCCCGGCGGGTCAGTAACTCTTGACATTAAAACCACTTTATTGCTATCCGGATTTGAAGGCGCTTTTTTCCACCAGAGAGAATCGATTTTTTTAGCAAGGATCGGGATATTGGTTGAAGATGTATAAACCTGACCACCGGTTTGTATGGTCAGTTCATATTTCTTACCAAAATCACCATACAATGTATTCGCTGTATTTTGCTGACTTGGGGTATAATAATAAAAAGAATATCCACCGGTTAAGGGTACAGTTACTTCCTGTAATGGAACCAGTTTAGTTCCATCACTCACCGTTATTTTCGCTCCATGTATATAGGTATTGTTCAGAGTGGCAGCATCGATCGTAGAAAAATAATCAAGAGAGCCGGATAATACAACAATCGGGGGTTGGTTACTCTCTATCTGTGCTTCTACCACCAGTTTGGGTATTTGTGAATCAGGCTGGAGATTCAGTGTTTTTTCGCAGGCTGTCAGCCCCAATATCATCAAAAAGAATACACCCCATTTTTTCATTATGCAAAATTATATTGATATAACATCGGAAAGCGTTAAAAGTTATGGAGAGTGGTAAGTTTTAAGTACATAGGTAAAGGTTTGTGTTTCCCCGCCTTGCGCAGCAAAGGAGAAGGTTTCTAAGCGGCTTAGCGAAGAACGGGGTGGTTAGGTCTTTAAATTTGTAACATTTTCACCACCCCCGCAGTACATTTTCTGCGAAAATATACTGCGTTCCCTCCTTGGAAAAAATGGGAAATTCTTGCTTTTTTTAACAAAAAAAAGCCCTTCTGATTTACAGAAGGGCTTGTATAATTTAGTAAAATTGTTATCCTAAATAAGCTTTCAAAGCATTGCTGTATCTGGCTTTCTGTAAACGTTTGATCGCTCTTTCTTTGATCTGGCGGATACGTTCTTTGGTCAAATCATATTTCATCCCGATCTGCTCGATGGTTACGCCGTTCTCACCATCCAGTCCGAAATAAGCATTTACGATTTCAGCTTCGCGTGGACTAAGTGATTTTAGTACACGACGAATCTCTTCCCGCAATGAATCTTTCATCACATCTTCATCAGTATCATCGCTACCTTCCAACAGATCGCCCATGGCTACATCTTCTGCTTCGTGCACAGGTGCATCCAGTGAAGTGTGACGGGTATTGCTCTGGAAAATATTATTGATCTCGGTTTCACTCATTTCAAGGATCTCAGCTAATTCTTCAGTAGATGGCTCACGCTCATGCTCCTGTTCAAAAGCCATATAAGCTTTGTTGGCTTTATTATATGTTCCGATCTTATTCTGTGGCAAACGCACCAATCTTCCCTGTTCTGCCAAAGCCTGTAAAATAGACTGGCGAATCCACCATACGGCGTAAGAAATGAATTTAAAACCCTTCGTCTCATCAAAACGTTGTGCGGCTTTGATCAAACCCAGATTACCCTCGTTGATCAGATCGCTTAATGATAAACCCTGGTGCTGGTACTGTTTGGCAACCGATACCACGAAACGTAAATTGGCTTGAACCAGTTTATCCAAAGCACGCTGGTCGCCCATTTTAATGCGTTGTGCCAGTGTGGTCTCTTCTTCCGGGGTAATCATCGGGATCTTGGAAATTTCCTGCAGATACTTCTCTACGGCTTGCGAATCTCTGTTGGTAATCTGTGTAGCGATTTTGAGCTGCCTCATGTTGTGTAATTACGTATTAATATATAAACGACTAATAGACCCGATTTGTTTTGTAAACGCTGTAAGGAGATCGTTAATTTTCGATAGTCCATTCAGAAGCCTGCAAAGGTACGTTGCAACATCGAATTTTGCCAGTATTTGTGGAAAAACTTACAGAATTGGGCAAAAAAACGCATTCTTTTAGATAAATTCTGAATAAATTAAGTCCCCTTTGAAGTAAATTAAACTTCGCTTTCCAACTATCTTCGCAAACTATGATAGATTTTCGTTCGGATACAGTTACCCGCCCCACTCCTGCCATGCTCGAAGCTATGATGAAAGCCCCGGTTGGGGATGATGTATTTGGTGAAGATGATTCCGTCAATCAACTGGAAGCCATGAGTGCAGCTATGTTTGGGATGGAGGCTGCAATATTTTGTCCAAGCGGTACCATGACCAACCAGATAGCCATCAAATGCCATACCCAGCCAGGCGATGAAGTGATCTGTGACAAACTATCCCATGTATACCAGTATGAAGGGGGTGGAATTGCTTTTAATTCAGGTGCTTCTGTAAGATTAATTGAGGGAAACAAGGGACGAATTACTGATGGCCAGGTAAAAGAGAACATCAATCCCGATGATATTCATAAACCTGCATCTACATTGGTGTCTCTTGAAAATACCGCAAACAGAGGTGGCGGCGCTTGCTATGATTTTACTGATATTCAATCTATTAAGGATGTTTGCTTACAAAATAAGTTAAAACTTCATCTCGATGGCGCCCGTTTATTCAATGCACTTGTGGCAAAAAATGAAAGCCCGAAACAGTATGGAGAAGTGTTTGATTCTATTTCCATTTGTTTAAGTAAAGGATTGGGTACTCCACTTGGCAGTGTTTTGATCGGTACAAAAGAACTGATTAAAAAAGCACGGCGTGTTCGTAAGATCTTTGGAGGCGGAATGCGTCAGGCGGGATTTATGGCCGCTGCGGGGATCTATGCTTTGGAGAATAATATCAACAGGCTGGCAGACGACCATCAGCATGCGAAAATGATCCAGTCTGCACTACAGGCAAAAGATTTTATTGGTGAAATATTACCTGTGGAAACCAATATCATTATATTTGAGGTGAAAGGGCGCTATACGGCTCCTGAAATGGCTGCCAAACTTAAGGAAGAAGGAATTTTTGTAATAGCCATCTCCCCAAAACAAATACGATTTGTTGTGCATCTGGATATTCATCCGGAACATGTGAAACGAACCATTGAGGTTATCAGTGGTTTATAGTAAACATTTGTTCAAAAGAGAAATTTATAATCAGCTTACTTATGTTACCCAGAATTAATCCAACAAATACACAGGCGTGGTTTTTATTAAAAAAGCATCATGAAGATGAAATGAGTCGCAGACATATGCGGGATCTTTTTGCAGCGGATGCAGATCGTTTTCAAAAATTTTCTATCCGGCTGGAGGATATTCTGTTTGATTATTCAAAGAATATCATCAACCAGAAAACATTACAGTTATTATTGCAGTTAGCAGAAGATTGTAAACTGGCAGACGCTATTCACGATATGTTTGCCGGCCTGAAGATCAATGAAACAGAGCAACGTTCTGTTTTACATACCGCCCTTCGTAATTTTTCTGATTCTGCCATTTTAGTGGAAGGAAAAGATATCATGCCCCGCATCCGCAAAGTGCAGAACCAGATGAAAGATTTTTGTGAGAAGGTTCACAGCGGAAAATGGAAAGGTTATACAGGTAAACCCATTAAATATATTGTAAACATTGGAATTGGTGGCAGTGATCTTGGCCCGTTCATGGTTACCGAAGCACTTCGCCCTTATTGGAAAGAAGGCATTCAGTCTTATTTTGTAAGTAATGTTGACGGAACGCATATTGCGGAAACACTTCCTAAGTTAAATGCAGAAGAAACTTTATTTCTGGTAGCATCTAAAACCTTTACTACTCAGGAGACCATGACGAATGCATTAACTGCAAGAGCATGGTTTGTAGAGCAGGCGCAAGACGAAAAACATGTTGCCAAACATTTTGTTGCACTGAGTACCAATGAAAAAGAAGTAACCGCATTTGGTATCGATAAAGCGAATATGTTCGAATTCTGGGATTGGGTTGGCGGAAGGTATTCTTTATGGAGTGCGATTGGTTTATCCATCGCATTAACCATTGGCTATGATAATTTTGAATTATTGCTAAAAGGGGCTTATACGGTTGACGAACATTTTAGAAAAGAAAAGTTTGATAAAAATATTCCGGTATTAATGGCATTGATCGGAATCTGGTATACCAATTTCTTTGGTGCACAAAGTGAGGCTATTCTTCCTTACGATCAATATATGCATCGATTTGCGGCGTATTTGCAACAGGGTAATATGGAAAGCAATGGTAAGAGCATTGACCGTAGCGGTAATCCGGTAAACTATTCAACCGGCCCTGTTATCTGGGGAGAGCCAGGAACCAATGGACAGCATGCTTTTTATCAGCTGATACATCAAGGCACTTTGATGATTCCTTGTGATTTTATTGCACCCGCTATCAGTCATAATGC
>CANBSW010000100.1 GCA_947372235.1 Chitinophagaceae bacterium
GATGGAATTGCTTTTGATTTTGATCTGGGGTTTGAAGGGGATGCCATTTTAGATGCTGCATTAAAGAACGGCGCTGATCTTCCATATGCGTGTAAGGGAGGGGTTTGTTGTACCTGTAGAGCTAAACTTGTAGAAGGCGAAGTAGATATTGATGTTAATTATGGATTGGAGCCTGAGGAAATTGAACAGGGGTTTATTCTTACCTGTCAATCGCATCCGCGAACGGAGAAGGTGGTAATTGATTTTGACATAAAATAAAAAACTGCGCCCTTGCCTTTGCGTGCCAATATTCTCGCAAAGGCAAGGGCGCAGTTTGGATTGTTGTGATTTTACACCCTAAATCTGAATGCTCATCTTAATTTCATAATTTAGTAGTTCATAAACTTCGATTTATTACCCCCTAATTACAGCCCTATGAAGAAAATCTCTCTTTATCAATTGGTATGCCTGTTATTGATTTTTGTAAGCATATCAGCGCATGCCAAAACTACTTTCCCCGAAAAATCTGAAACCACTGCACTGGAAGGCAGATGGGATATGGTTATTGCCAAAGATGGAAAAGAATTACCCTCCTGGTTAGAAGTTATGCATTCTGGTACCTCCACACTCGTGGGCCGTTTTGTGTATGCGTTTGGAAGTGCAAGGCCGGTTGCCAAAGTAAATTTCGCCGATGGCAAATTCAGCTTTGCCATTCCTCCACAATGGGAACCGGGTACTGCCAATATGGAATTTGAAGGAACTTTATCAGGCGATAAAATATCGGGCACCATGGTATATACCGATGGTAAAAAATACAATTGGACAGGAGTTCGTGCCCCTAAATTAAACAGTACCGCAAAACCAGTTTGGGGTAATCCAATCAAACTTTTTAATGCGCTTGATATGAAAGGATGGCATGCCATGGGCGATAACCAGTGGCTTGTAAAGAATGGTGTATTACAAAGTCCGAAATCAGGATCTAACCTGGTGAGTGATCAAACTTTTTCTGATTTTAAACTACATATCGAATTCCGTTATCCCAAAGGAAGCAATAGTGGCGTGTATTTGCGGGGACGTTATGAAGTGCAGATTGTAGACAGCAAGGGTATGGAACCATGGCCTGATCAGTTCAGTGCCATTTATGGTTTTCTTCCTCCCAATGAAATGGTAGCCAAAGATCCGGGCGAATGGCAGTCGTATGATATTACCCTGATCGGCCGTATGGTAACAGTGGTTGCCAATGGTAAAACGGTAATTGCTAACCAGATAATTCCGGGTATAACGGGTGGTGCATTAAACAGCAAGGAAGAAGATCCGGGACCCATTTTTATCCAGGGAGATCATGGTCCGATAGAGTTCAGAAATATTGTGATTACACCGGCTAAATAAAACAACTCTGCGCAACCTCTGCTTCTCCCCGCCTCTGCGGTGAATAGGATTATATCTTTTAAGTCCTAACTAAAATTATTTTTTTCACCGCAGGAGTCGCAGAGATGCGGAGGTTGCGCAGAGATATTATTGTATGATTTCATGGATGCTTTTCAAGATCGTATCACACACTTCTTTGATCTCTTCATCAGTAATAATCAATGGCAATGCGATCCGCATTCTGTCTGGGGCAAATAAAAACCAATCGGTGATCAATCCATTCTGAACACATTGGTGAACGATGGTTTGATTGAGTTCGTTGGACGCAAATTGTAAAGACATCCAAAGACCAAAACTACGATGAGAGATGATGGAGGGATGGACTAGATATTGATGGAGGAGTTTTTCTTTTCGTTTTACTTCGTTGATATAATTTCCACCAAGCAATACTTCCAATGCAGTTTTACCCGCAGCACAGGAAACAGGATGTCCGCCAAATGTGGTAATATGGCCCAGCACAGGATCATGCGTTAAGGTACTCATCAATCTTTGGCTTGCTATAAATGCACCCAATGGCATACCTCCACCCAATGCTTTACCCAGCAATAAAATATCAGGTACAATCCCAAACTGTTCAAATGCCCAGAGCGTGCCGGTTCTGCCAAAGCCTGCCTGAATTTCATCGAAGATCAATAACACACAATTTTCATTGCATTTTTTTCGGATGGCCTGAATCCATTCTTTATTGGGGGCGATGATACCACTTTCAGCTTGAACCGTTTCCAAAATTACGCAGGCAGTTTGGGAATCGATAGCATCTATTACTGCATCACTGTTATAATCAAAATGATATACATCGGGTAATAAGGGTCTGAAAGCATTTCGCCAGTATTCATCTCCCATTACACTCAACGCTCCCTGTGTACTGCCATGATAGGCATTGTTGAATGCAATAATTTTTGAACGGCCCGTTACTCGCTTGGCAAGTTTCATGGCACCTTCTGTGGCTTCAGTGCCGCTGTTAGTGAAGTATACGCAATTGAGTGAACCCGGTAATTGATCGGTCAATAATTTGGCATAACTGGTTTGTGGAGATTCAATAAACTCTCCATACACAATCAGGTGCATGTATTCTGCGGCCTGATCCTGCACGGCTTTTATTACTTTAGGATGTGAGTGACCAATATTGCAAACACTAAAGCCGGAAATCATATCGATATATTGCTTACCATTGATATCCCATAAATGAATACCCTGCGCTTTCACCATCTCAATCCCGATAGGAGCAGGTGAAGTTTGAGCTACATGTTGTAAAAAAAGCTGACGATTATTCATTACTGTTTTATCTGTGCATGATGATGATTTTTTTGAAACACATAGAACATAGGTTAAGAATGAGGGCATATAGATGTAATACTATGTGTACTCAGTACTAACCTATGTTCCTATGTGTTTCAAAAAATACCTACTCCGCTGCAAGTTATAAACCCTTCTTTGTAAAATTATTTATTAAAGTTACCTTCATTCTTCAAATCTGTCAACTTTACAATATGGCAACTATATTACCCGTTAATGGAAAGAGCCCCCAATTTGGCAATAATTGTTTTGTTGCCCCCAATGCTACTATTGTAGGTGATGTAGTGATGGGTGATGATTGCAGCATCTGGTTCAACGCTGTTTTACGCGGTGATGTGAATTTTATTAAAATGGGCAACAAAGTGAATATACAGGATGGTGCAGTAATTCATTGTACTTTTCAAAAGAGTGCAACAGAAATTGGCAACAATGTTTCCATTGGCCATAATGCGCTGGTGCATGGATGTATCATTCAGGATGATGTGCTGATTGGCATGGGTGCCATTGTGATGGACCGATGTGTGGTTCACAGCAATTCCATCATTGCAGCCGGCGCGGTTTTACTGGAAGGCACCGTTGTAGAAGCGGGCAGTATTTACGCAGGTGTTCCGGCCAGAAAAGTAAAAGATATTTCAAAAGACCTCATCCATGGAGAGATCAACCGAATTGCCAATAATTACATTAAATATGCTTCCTGGTTTAGCGATGCAAATGAGAGTCCTGTTAAATAATAACAAATCAAAATTATTGTTGATTATGCTGGGTATATTTTTACTCAGCTCCTGCAGACTTTTGCATTTGGGCAGGTATCGCGTAGAAAAACAGGGCTGCCCCATGACGACCAATATTGGTGCAGAAAAAATATTGGCCAACGACCCTGTTGCACTAAAAGCCGCAAAAAAAGCAAATAAGAAAAAGCAGCCCGGCATTTTCAATAACTGATCTCGGGTTATCGCATACAATCACCCCTCCGCGCAAACGCTGCATCTCTGCGACTGCGGTGAAAAAATCCACTCTGATAGCTACTTGAATTAAATCAAATGCGTTTTTCAACGCAGAGAAAAGGAGAACGGGGAGTTAGCGCAGAGTATTTTAATAACTCTTATCCTCCATCGTATCCAAAATAGTTAAATAACTCGCATACCTGTCAACAGCAATGGTTCCGGCATTTACAGCATCTTTTACCGCACAGCCCGGCTCATTAATATGCATACAATTATTAAACTGGCAATCATTGATCAATGCCCGCATTTCAGGAAAAAAATGAGAAAGCTCCTGTTTGCTTACATCTACAATGCCAAACTCGCGAACACCGGGGGTATCAATAATTTGTCCGCCACTATCGAGGTCAAACATTTCTGCGAAAGTGGTGGTGTGTAATCCTTTTCCACTCCAGCCACTCACTTCCTGTGTTCTTAAATTGAATTGAGGAAATACGGCATTGATAAAAGTAGATTTACCTACACCACTATGCCCACTCAGCAAAGTGGTTTTATTATGCAGCAATTCTTTTACTTCATCCACTCCTTTATTATCCTGCACACTTACTAATACTATTTTATAACCAATGGCTTCATAGATCTCTTTGAGCAAAGCAAATTTTTCCATCTCTTTTTTCTTATAGAGATCTGCCTTGTTGAATACAATGATAGCGGGAATATGATAAGACTCGCAGGAGATCAAAAAACGATCGATAAACCCTTGAGAGGTTTTGGGTTCTTTCAACGTAGCAAATAAAATACTCTGATCCAGATTGGAGGCGATGATATGATGTTGCCATTTATTATGGGGCGAAACACGGGCTACATAGTTTCGTCTGTCATAAATCTTATCAATCATGGCAGATTCTTCCGCGATATCCTCAATCACCATTTCCACTTCATCGCCCACGGCAATGGGGTTGGTAGATGTGATCTCATCAATCTTAAAGATCCCTTTGATACGTGCATTATACATCTTACCGTTTTCGGTTTTTGCCACGTACCACGACCCGGTTGATTTATAAATGCGCGCCTTCATGAACAACGAAGATAATGCGCCTCATCAGTTCCCAAACAGAAAAGAAAGATGCCAATCAACCAAATTTTGCTAAATATTAACCCCTTCTTAGGTTCAAAGCATGGCACAGGAAGACGCTGGCAGTCAAAATTCAATATCTTCGCAGCCTATGGCGAAATTTGCGCATGATGAGGTAGTGCCTTACCAAAACAGCCAACTTGACAAAAAAGAGCAGGTGGCGGATATGTTTAACAGCATTGCCTACCGTTATGATTTCATGAACCGTTTTTTGAGTGTGGGAATTGATGTTTGGTGGCGCAAAAAAGCGATCAGCCAGCTAAAAACCCTGGCACCCAAACAAATACTGGATGTAGCCACCGGAACAGGAGATGTTGCTATCTTAACCTACCGGATGCTGAAACCGGAAAAAATTACCGGGATCGATATCTCAACCGGAATGTTGGAGCTTGGAAAGCAGAAGATAGAAAAACTGGCTCTTAGTGATAAGATTCAATTGCAAAAAGGAGATAGCGAGGTAATTACATTTGAGGATAACCATTTTGATGCAATTACCGTAGCGTTTGGGGTTCGTAACTTTCAAAACCTGGATAAGGGATTGAAAGAAATGTACCGGGTATTAAAACCGGGTGGTAAATTAGTAGTGTTGGAATTTTCAAAAGCTGATTCGGGAGTTTTATCGGCCTTGTTCAACTTTTATATGAACAAAGTTACCCCGGCCATCGGAAAACTGTTTGCAAAGAATAAAGACGCATACCAATATTTGAACGATAGTGTTCAGGCCTTTCCGGAAGGGCAAACCTTTTTAACCATTATGCATGACGCAGGATTTACCCAAACTTATTTGAAAAAGCTTAGTTTAGGAATATGCACCATTTACTGCGGAAGCAAGTAGTCTTATTTATTATTGTTGCTGCTGTTTGTTCAACCCGTGTGATTGCACAAACAGAGATCTATCGCCGTAACCACGACGATCTGGTGTATTATTTTGGGTTAACCCTGGGGTATAATTACTCCTCACTGCATATTTCAAAGTCGGATAAATTTTTAACGAACGACAGTATCATGTCTGCCGAACCCGGCACCAGCGGCGGTATTGCCATGGGATTGATGGCCACGGCTCGCTTGAGCGATCATTTTCAGTTCAGGGCCAATCCGCAGTTAATCATTGGTGGTTCTAAATACATTTCTTACACACTTAGCAAAAGTAAACCGGGTGAGGCACTGTTTCAAAGGCAGGTATTACCTGCCACACTGGTGAGCTTTCCGTTTCAGATCAAATTCAATTCAGACAGGATTGGAAATTTCAGAACTTATTTAATGGGGGGAATTAAGTTTGATACAGACCTTTCCAGTAATTCCTCAGCAAGAAATGTGGATGATATCATCAAACTTTCCCGTAGCGATTTTGGTTTTGAGTTTGGGATGGGATTTAATTTTTACCTGCCCTTTGTTACCATTTCCCCCGAGATCAAGATCAGCAATGGTTTAAAAAATATTCACCAACTGGATCCTGCCTTAAAATACTCCAATGTGTTAGATCAGATCCTTTCACGAATGGTGGTTTTCTCAATTCACTTCGAAGATTAAAAAATTCTCTCTGCCCTTCTGTGCCGCAGTGCCGTTGTGGTTAAAAATACGCTCTGAGAAGTTTGAATCACAGAGACAGGTATGACACAGCGTTACACAGAGGTTTTATAAGAATAATTGATTTATACAATTTACTTGTTGCCGATTTAATAAATTGCAAGTTGTAACTTGTTTAATTATCTCTACTATGAAGCAATACATCATAAAAAATACCTGTATCATCAACGAAGGGCAAAAATTCTATGGCGATGTGCTGGTAAAAAAAGGAAGGATAGAAAAGATCGCAGCAACTATTGATACCAAAGAAAACAGTACCGAGATCATTGCCACCAATCAATTTTTAATTCCCGGTGCCATTGACGATCAGGTGCATTTTCGCGAACCCGGTTTAACACACAAAGCCACTATCCAAACAGAAGCCAAAGCAGCTGTAGCAGGTGGTGTTACGTCTTTTATGGAAATGCCCAACACACAGCCTCCGGTATTTACACAGGAATTGCTGGAGAACAAATATGAGATCGCAAAGAATACATCGCTGGCCAATTATTCTTTTTTCATGGGTACTTCCAATGATAATATTGAAGAAGTGCTGCGTACCAATGAGAAGAAAAATAAAGTGTGTGGTGTAAAAATATTCATGGGCTCATCCACCGGAAATTTATTGGTGGATAATGCGCTGATGTTGGATAAAGTTTTTGCAGGATCTGAATTACTTATCGCCACGCATTGCGAAGATGAAGCGATTATTAAAGCGAACCTGCAACAGATCAAAGCACAAAAAGGAAAACTGGAGCCATCTGATCATCCAATTATCCGCAATGCCGAAGCCTGTTTTGAATCTTCTTTCAGGGCCATTCAATTCGCACAAAAACATAACAGCCGTTTACACATACTGCATATCAGTACAGCTAAAGAATTACAATTGTTCAGTAATATGCTTCCCCTGGAAGATAAACGCATTACTTCAGAAGTATGTGTGCACCATTTACATTTTACCAGTAATGATTATGCAGCGCTGGGTAACCGTATAAAATGCAACCCCGCCATTAAAGCACCCGAAAACCGTGATGCTTTATGGCAGGCATTATTGGATGACAGACTGGATGTAATTGCTACCGACCATGCCCCACATACCTGGCAGGAAAAACAGGAAGACTATGAACACGCTCATGCCGGATTGCCTTTGGTACAACATTCTGTTCAGTTGATGCTGCATTATGTAAAGGAAGGAAAGCTCAGTATAGAAAAAGTGGTGGAGAAAATGAGCCATGCTGTAGCCAAATGTTTTCAAATCAAAGAACGGGGCTATATCCGCGAAGGCTATCATGCTGATCTGGTATTGGTGGATATGAACAAAAGCAATACCATTGCCAAAGAGAACATCCTCTACAAATGTGGCTGGAGCCCGCTTGAGGGCTTCCATTTCCCTGCATCCATCACCCATACTTTTATTAATGGTCATCTGGTTTATGGAAATGGTGTGTTTGATGAATCACAGATGGGAGGGAGAATTGAATTTGAAAGAGAATAACTTAGTTTGGGGTTTGGAGTTTGAGGTTTGGGGTTGTTTGTTTTAAATGCCCTTAACCCCAAACTCCAAACCCCAAACTCCAAACCAAACCCATGCAGGTAGACAAAACCACCCTCGCCGACCTTTCCATCTTTCATAGCGAAGAAGAGCAATCTGTTTTTCATCACCTCAATCATACCCAAACCAATGGAGGCAGAGAGTATCTGCGTTATTTATTGGGCAATCCATTGCATTCTGTTGAAGAAATCCTCGATACGCAGCAAACCATCCGTCAATTTATTACTATAGCCGAAGCGGATCAATGGCCCATCACAGTTTCTAATGGAACTATTATGGTGATGGAGCGGTTTTATGAAACACAGGTCAATAATTTTCCCACACATCCCAATACAGTCAACAGTCTTTTTTATAAACTGCTCAATGGACCTGATTATTCATTGCTTCGGTATACAGTAGAACATGCTATTGATTTTACGCGTGGACTGCAACGTATAGTTGAGATTTTACAGGAACAAACCTTAAGCAAACAACTGGCAGCCTGGACTGCACGAATGGCAATGCTACTCATCAAACCTGTGGTTCAGGAAATGATATTGGAAGATAAAAAGAATCTCGCCCCCGAACAGGTATTAAAGTATGGAGGTTTTATTCGTTTTCACTTTAAAAATCAGTGTTTTGAACTGATTGATATTTACAGCAGATTAGATGCCTATTTAAGCATTGCTATTGCAACTAAAAAAAACGACTACTCATTTCCTGAGATCAAATCCAGCAGCGAGCCATATATAAAAGCAAGGGGCTTACATCACATGTTATTGGAAACTCCCGTATCGTATGATATTGAATTATCGGTTGATAAAAATTTTCTGTTTCTAACCGGTGCTAACATGGCAGGCAAGAGTACTTTTATTAAAGCAGTGGGCGTATCGGTTTATCTGGCGCATTTAGGAATGGGCGTTCCGGCTAAAGAGATGCAGTTGAGTTTTTTTGATGGATTACTGAGTAATATCCAGGTGGTTGATAATATCATTAAAGGAGAAAGTTTTTTCTTTAATGAAGTGCAACGCATAAAAAGTACTATCGAAAAAATAAGCGACGGTAAGAACTGGCTGATACTGATCGATGAATTGTTTAAAGGCACCAATCAGCAGGATGCGGTTAAATGCAGTACCACTGTAATTGAGGGTCTTCGGAAAATGAAGAATGCTTTATTTGTTCTCTCTACGCACTTATATGAAATTGGTGACGACCTGCGTAAATACAATAATATCCAGTTCCATTATTTTGAAACTTCTGTGAAGGATGACCAGCTTTTGTTTAGTTACCAGTTAAAAGAAGGCATCAGTAATGACAGACTGGGATATTTGATCCTGCGAAAAGAGGGTGTAGTGGATCTTTTGGAAAAATTATAAAAGATTTTTTTAGCTGCAGATTCGCAGATTACATCAAAAAATCTGCGAATCTGCAGCTACTATTTTTTGCCCATCATCATCACAAATAATAATTAACTTACTGATCTAAAATCGGTTGTTTACATGAAAAGATCAGTGTGGTTAGTTTTGGCGGGGCTGTTATTTCTGATAGCAATTGAATTGCTGAAGGTTTTTTTCATCATGCCTTTTCCGGGGAGCCAGGAATCAAATTCAATAGGCTTTGCTTATTTTCTACATCAGAATATCTGGTGGATGCGCACCATCACCTGGTTATTGATTGCTTATCCCTTATTCAAATTACTTTCAAAAGGAAGATGGTTACAACGCAGCGTTTGGATACTGGCTTTACTGCTCTATTTCTTCATCATATATCTTTTCAACTTTAAAATGCTGGCCGATAAAATGTTTTATCAACCCAAAGAAAAAACATTTGTTCCCGCAGAAAAAGATACCACCAACAAAGACAAGCTGGTAATTGGGATCATTTTTAACAATCACCCTAAAGCTTATCCTATAGAAATTATTGGTTACCATCACCAGATCAAAGACAGTATTGAAGGACAACCGGTGATGATTACCTATTGCACGGTTTGTAGAACAGGGCGTGTATACAGTCCGATGGTAAATGGTAAGTATGAAAATTTCCGTTTGGTAGGTATGGATCATTTTAATGCCATGTTTGAAGATGAGACCACCAAAAGCTGGTGGCAACAGGCTACCGGAGAAGCCATTACGGGAGAATTGAAGGGAACACAGTTACCCGAAATCCCTTCAGCACAAATGCGGTTGGGTGAGTGGCTGGTATTGTATCCTAATTCAGAAGTATTGCAACCTGATAGTCATTTCAAAAAACAATATGCCGATCTGAAAGGGTTTGATGAAGGAACTATTAAAGGAAAATTAGAGCACCGCGATTCTGCTTCATGGAAAAATAAATCATGGGTGGTAGGCATTATCGCCAATGGAAAAAGCAAGGCCTACGACTGGAACGATTTACTTAAACGAAAAATTATCACAGATACATTGGCAGATGAACCATTATTATTGACGGTTGAAGCCAATGGCAAAACATTCTATGCATTTAACAGAACACTGGAAGGGCAATCGTTACAATTTGTAGAAAACAGCGCTGCTAATTTACTGGAAGATACACAAACCCATTCCATCTGGCAGGCCAATGGAACCTGCACTGCCGGGGTATTTCAGGGTAAACGATTAAAACGTATGCAGGCTTACCAGGAGTTCTGGCATTCGTGGAAAAATTTTCATCCAACCACCACTATATTCAAACCGTAAATCAAAAAGACACATGAAACGAATTGCTTTTCTGGTAAGTATATTTAGTGCATCCATTGCTTTTGCGCAACAGCCGCCAATTCCTTCTCAGGTTTTTTTATGGGATAACGGCATGGCCACCAAAAATAATAATGGAATCACAGCACGAATGCTATTTAATGGTTCAGCAGCAATACTTGCCAAGCATGGTATTTTAGGTGTTGAAATGGAAAGAGGAAGACAGATCATATACAAAGATCAAACTACAGAATCTTTTTTCATAATTAAACAGGGGCCATTGTCAGTTACTCTTAATGGGAAAACAGCAGTGCTAAATCGTGGATCTGTGGTATGTGTAATGCCTGGTGACATGGTACGTATTGATAATACAGGAGGATCGACTGCTCAGTTTTACGAGATGATCTATTCATCAATTGCTCCCATGGATGCTGAAAGAGGCAAAACTGCAGGAGGTTCTTTTATTTTAAATTGGAATGATGTTGTTTTCAAACCAACCGACAAAGGCGGCACCCGCCAGTTCTTCGACAGAAAAACGGCTATGTTAAACCGATTTGATATTCATGTAACCCAGTTGAATGAAGGATTAAAAAGTCATGACCCTCACACCCACACCAACGAAGAAATTATTTTAATGCTCGATGGCAATGCAGAAATGCAAATTGGAACCGACCATCAGAAAGCCAATCCCGGCGATGTTGTTTTCCTGAACTCAATGGTATTGCATAACCTTACCAATGTAGGCAAAACACCTTGTTTGTATTTTGCGATACAATGGAATTAGGGTTTGTTGATCTTGAAAGATTTTTTGAAACACATAGAGACATAGGTCAGGAGAAAGGGCACATAGTTTTTCTATATGCCCTTTTCTTTGCCTTTAACGCTTTGCGTTTGATTCTTCCAGTGTACAAAATTCTATTTCCGGAAACGCTTTTCGGTAGTTCATTTCACGGTTAGAATTAACAATTTTCTTGTAAATTAATACTGCAGAATTACAGAGCCACTATTCCACAAGTGATCATATTGAAATTTGTGGTTTGGCTTATTTCAGAAAATTTTAATTAAAAAAGATGATTAACTATTTCATTAAACAATCAAGTTCCTTTCTCATAGCAATAGTCGCTTTAATTAATTACGCTAATGCGCAAGTAAACACTAATTCTAACATACAACCAAAACTAATCAAAACGCAAGGCTCTGGTCAAAGTGACAATATCCACTGCGGATTACAGGATAAAGCGGGTAACCTCTGGTTTGGCACAACGGGTGAAGGAGTATATCGTTATGATGGAAAATTATTTACTCACTTCACAATTAAAGACAGACTGTCAAGCAATACCATCTGGTCTATTTTAGAAGATAAAGCTGGTAACATTTGGTTCGGTACGAATAATGGGGTATGCCGTTACAATGGAAAGTCAATCACCAGTATACCATTTACTTTTACCAATAGCAACAGTTTTAATATCACTAATCCGATCAACAATAACCCCTCATCAAAAAATGAAGTGTTTAGTATACTTCAGGATAAAAGTGGTAAAATATGGTTCGGCACAAGCAATGGTGTTTATTGTTACAATGGAAAAACATTCGAGCGTTTCTTAGATAATCCCGGTATAATAAATAAGAGTGGGCTTACTTTAAAAAGTGTACAATGTATGTTGGAAGATAAGAATGGCAACTTTTGGTTTGGCTCAGGGCCGATGGCTTTTGAGGGTATAAGCCTGTTTGATGGAAAATCTATCACCAATTATAAACCAAAAAATGAAAATTGGATACGTAATATTCTGGAAGATAAAAACGGTAGATTATTGTTTGCAACCAGACATATTGGTGTAATTACTTACGATGGAAAAATATTTTCAGATTTTGTTAAACCTCAGGGATTAAGAAACGATTTATTAAATAATATATTAGTGGATATCAAAGGAAATATTTGGTACGCTTCCGATTATGTGAACGACAATGACATTACCACCGGAGGTGTCTGGAAATTTGATGGAAAATCAACTATTAAGTTTACAAAAAAAGATGGCTTGAGTAATACAGCGGTTTTTTTCATTTTGGAAGACAGAAGTGGGAATATTTGGTTTGGCACCAGAAATACAGGTTTGTATCGATATGATGGGAAAAGCTTTATTAGTTATACCGAATAAAAAATCAAAGTGTCTTATTCTCTATAAAATGTTTCATTATAAGAAAATTCAATCTCGCAGAGCGCCCCAAAATAGCAGAAAGTTTACTTCAGTTACTATGTTTGATTTCGCGAATAGCTTTTCCTAAATGTAAAGAAACTGAAACCTATGAAAAGCGCATCAATTTAACTCCGGGTAAAAACAAAAAATAATTAGTTTTTTAACTTTCCAGTTCTTCAACAATCTTCTTCGCATTACGCAACCGGATAGCTTTGTTCTTTTCTACCAACTTATTAGTAGCCCATTTTTCTATCCGGTGATGAAAGGGAACGATCATTGCTGCGATCAATACCAATGCGACCAACATGAGTACGGGTGAATGATGCGTAATTTTTTCCAGAAATGGATGAATTAATAAGTTGATGAATTCAAATACCACCAATAAAATAACCACACTTAAAAACTCTACCAGTTTATGACTTACTAAGATGCTTCTGCTAAGTAGGAGAAACAAGATCACTATTGTTAAAATGGCAATGGCTGTGATGGCCAATTGTATATTATGCTTTCTTTGTTCCTGCTCTTCCTCTTGTGCTATCTGCAGATCATGCAGTCGCAGGTCTTCTTCAAACCTTACTTTTTGCAGCTCGGCAAAAGCATTCTGGTTATTCAAACTGTCGTTGGCGGCAATATAATAGCTGGCGTATTTTATAGCACTATCCTTATTAGCCTGTTCTGTATAATATTCGAATTGCCATTTAGCAGAATTTGCTTTACTGATAGCGCTTTCCTTCTTTCCAGTATAGAAAATTTTTCGTTGGTAACTCAATACAGAATCATTTTTGTTCATTTTAATAAAATAGCTCACCATTCCGTTATACACCCTTATTAAATCACCAACCAAATTAGTTTTAATAGCTTTCGTTAGACTACGTTTATAATATACCAATGCCAGATCAGACTGGTTCATTTTCAAATAAGTATTCGCCAGTACCAGGGGGGTACCCGCACTGGCATTATCAATCTTTAAAGAAAGTTCATTCGCTTTTTGTGCGTAATATAAAGACGAATCAATATTAACATCCCGGTATGCATTGCTAGTATTGGAATAAATAGTCACTTTATATAAATCGGCTCCTTTTACCTGATGAATATAAAAAAGAGCTTTTTTAAGATACTCTATTTTTTTTTGAGGATCTACTTCTATAAGTGCGTTGAAATTATTTATTTTAGAAAACACCTCGTTATCAGGATATTGTTCCGCTATTTTGGTTGCTTTTAAAATGTATTCCTGGGTTTTTCTTTTGTCGCCGGTTCTATAAAAAGGATATCCTAAATTTAAAGTTCCGTATGCCCTGATCTTGGGATCATTTACTTTTTCTCCATAGTCTAATAATTTTTTCGCAAAGTAAATGTTTGAGTCAAGGCTGGAACTTTGGTAATGAAGGTTCATACTATAGAGAAGATCAAACCGCAGATCCTTATCCTTTGTAGTTTCAATTACATGCCATAAACTATCCGCATTAAAATATTGTGCCGAAGATTTTTGTAAGAATGCGATAGATATCAATAAGATTATAAACCCCTTCATGCAGTTTCGGTTTTATGTTAACAAGATACATTTTATTATATATTCATTTCTCTATTACATTATGCTTAAAAGAACACTCCCTGACTCAATTTGATTCATAAAAATCTTCACTAGCGTTTTGATATTACTCGAAGATATTCAATTGGTTATGATTTAGTTCTTTGAAATTTTGTTGTATTGGGTTTGCAAAAAGTTCTCTAATTGGCACTTTGTCAAAGATGGATATGCTGATAACTTGAAAGATTTCATAAAGAGATTGTTTTAGATTAAATCGTTTCTTCGCGATAGCAACCAGTATGTAAACAGATATTGCAATCCATATTTGAACCTTTACTGCGTTTTCACTTGTGCCCCAGAAGGTTTTTATTTTCAAGTTCTGTTTGATCCACTTAAAAAACAATTCAATCTTCCATCGGTGTTTATACAGTTTGGCTATTTCTGTTGCATCTAATTCTAAATTATTTGTCAGGAAAACAAGTACCCGATTATGCTCATCATCATAGAATTTTATCCTTCTAATTTTTTCAGGGTAATCCTGAGAAGCATAAAATCCTTGAATCTTTATTAATTGATCAGCCAGGATACCTAAAGACTTGTTTTTTTTATTAGATCTGACACATTTAAAGTTGAGGTTATCCTTGGCTCTGATTACAAAGAAGGCTTTAGAATAATGGATTCGATATAGTCTCTTAAAATCGATGTATCCCCTATCCAGTATGTAAAAACTGTCGATCTGATAAGATATTGTATCAAGAATATTAACCTCATGAATTGCAGCAGGTGTTATTTGAATAAACTCTGGTATGGCTGATCTCAGATCAAGTTGAACATGAAGTTTTATACCTGCTTTTGTTGATCGAAAATTTGCCCATTGAAAAAGTGAAAGGCACATATCAATAGTTGAAGCATCAATTGCAAAAACAGGATTGTCAATAGAGAGTTCAAGATCTTTTTCGGCAACATATAATTGTTTGGCTTCTTTAATAAGAATCCATGCAAAGTCGGCGAAAATTCTCCAGTCTCTATTTTCATTGGCAGTCGATAAAGTACTTTTAGCAATTGCCTCACCAATGCCAATGTGGTACAACTTATTTGAGTTGGCTTTTAAACAAAGTATAGTGTCTGATAAACTCTCTCGATGAGTGAGTTGCCCAAAAGCCATACATAGATATTGTCGCCAGCAATTAAAATGTTTGGTTTTATAATCACCATTATACCTTTTAACGCAAGTTTTAAAACTGGTTGGCGAAATAATAGAAATAAGCTGCGAGAACAAATAAGCACCTTGATTCATATAAATTGATTATCAAGATGTTATATTAAGCCAAAATTTCAATTTTTTCAAATCGTGTTAGGCCCTAAAATCGCTGAAACCCAATACAGACAAGACTTTCAAAGAACTTACTTTTACAACATCGAAACGCTAGTGATATTAGGTTTCAATTCAAATAAAATTCAATGGCAATACTTTTAGTAGACGAGTTATTAACCGAAAATATAGCGGGGATAAC
>CANBSW010000101.1 GCA_947372235.1 Chitinophagaceae bacterium
AAACTGGACCGGTTTGCCCAGTTGGCCCTTGTTGCCAGCGATATGGCCGTTACAGATGCCGGTATCAGCAAAGAAAACATTGATGTAGACAGGGTAGGCGTGATCTTCGCCAGTGGAATTGGTGGGTTAACCACTTTCCAGGACGAAGTAATTCATTTTGCCCAGGGAGACGGAACTCCGCGCTTTAATCCTTTTTTCATTCCCAAAATGATATTGGATATTGCTGCCGGCCAGATCTCTATGCGTCACGGCTTTCGAGGCCCTAATTTCGCCGTAGTAAGTGCCTGTGCATCAAGTACCAATGGAATGATTACTGCCGCTGATAACATCCGTTTAGGACGTGCAGATATCATTTTAAGTGGTGGATCAGAAGCGGTGATCAGTATGGCCGGAATTGGTGGTTTTAACGCCATGAAAGCCATGAGTGAGCGCAATGATGACCCCAAAACAGCCAGCCGCCCCTATGATAAAGACCGTGATGGTTTTGTAATGGGAGAAGCTGCGGGTGTTGTTGTACTGGAAGAATACGAACATGCGATCAAAAGGGGAGCCAAGATTTATTGTGAACTGGCAGGCGGCGGTGCAACAGCCGATGCCTATCATTTAACTGCCCCGCATCCGGAAGGATTGGGTGCCCGCAATGTTATGATCGCCGCATTAAAAGATGCCGGTATGCGCCCTGATGAGATCGATTACGTAAATACCCATGGAACTTCCACTCCTTTAGGCGATGGCGCTGAAGCAAAAGCCATCACCGAAGTATTTGGTGAACATGCCTATAACCTCAATATCAGTGCCACCAAATCCATGACAGGTCACTGTTTGGGTGCAGCTGGTGTTATTGAAGCCATTGCCTGTATACAGAGTGTGATACATGATATTGTTCCGCCTACTATCAATCACTTCACGGATGATCCAATGCTGGATCCCAAACTTAATTTTACTTTCAACAAGCCGCAGAAAAGATTAGTAAGGGCCGCTTTGAGTAATACTTTTGGATTTGGCGGTCATAATGCTTGTGTGATTGTTAAAAAATACGTAGCTTAAATTTGTGCAATTCCTCAAAAATCTTTTTAAGAAAGCAGACGACTCGTCATTCGAAAAACAATTGAAAAATGTGCTGGGCATTAAGTCCGGTAATGTTTTATTGTATCGCACGGCGATGAGTCATCGTTCCGTAAAAGAAACCCCCGACGAGAACAATGAACGCCTGGAATATTTGGGAGATGCCATATTGAGCGCCATTGTAGCTGATTATCTCTTTAAACGTTACCCTTACAAAGGCGAAGGTTTTTTAACCGAGATGCGCAGTAAGATGGTAAACCGCTCGCAACTGAATGATATTGCCCTGAAAATGGGCCTCCGCAAACTCACTTTCTACAACAAATTTGATAATGCCCTCAAAGGGAGCCAGATTTTTGGTAATACACTGGAAGCATTGGTAGGCGCGGTTTATCTTGATAAAGGATATTTAAAAACACATGATTGGGTACTGCGTCAGATCGTGATCCCGCATATGTTTGTGGATGATCTGGAGCTGATCGATATCAACCTGAAAAACAAACTCATTGGCTGGGCTAATAAAAACGGTAAAACCCTCACATTTGAGTTGGCTGAAGAAAGAATGGAAGGAAGCCGCCGACTTTTTACCATCAATGCCATGCTGGATGGGGAATTACTGGCGATGGGTAAAGGATACAATAAAAAAGACGCCAGTCAGGTAGCCGCACAGGTAGCCGTTGAAAAATTAGGACTGGTATAATGGATGAAGATCAATTCAAATTTCAGATAAAGAAAAAAGGAATTTTATTTGGAAGCCTTTTGTTGGTAGGCATTTTAGCCATCCTGTATTTTTCATCCTGCTAAAAAACAACCCCAAACCTTAAACTCCAAACCCCAAACTAAGAAATAGACTGACAGAGTTCAACCAACACCCCCCCCGTCCCTTTCGGATGCAAAAAGCAAACCCATTTATTATCAGCTCCTTTTTTGGGTTTTTCGTTTAAGAGAACAAATCCTTCAGCCTGTAATCTTTCCATTTCGGCGATAATATCAGCAACTTCAAAAGCGATATGGTGGATGCCTTCGCCTTTTTTCTCAATAAAACGGGCAATTACTCCATTTGGGTCGGTGGTTTCCAGTAATTCGATCTTGGTATCACCTTTTTGAAAAAAAGCGGTATTTACCTGCTCGGATTCAACGGTTTCGGTTTTATAACAGGTGGTATTTAGTAGTTTTTCGTACAAAGGGATCGCTGATGAAAACTGTTTTACAGCTATGCCAATATGTTCAACTTTTAACATGTGTGTGGTTTTAAAATGCTGCTTTACGAAAGTCGGAAAAATAGCCATAGCCGCTCTTTCCGCCCCAATTTATAGAACCTTATGGAGTAACTTTGCGTTAATAGCGTTCATAAACTATTTGTGTATATGTTGAAATTACCGATTTACCTTGATAACAACGCCACCACGCCCATGGACCCGCGCGTGCTGGAAGCGATGATACCTTATTTTACCGAGCATTTTGGTAATGCCGCCAGCCGTAACCATCCGTTTGGCTGGGAAGCAGAAGAGGCCGTAGATTATGCACGTGAGCAGGTTGCAAAACTGATTGGTGCAGATCCCAAAGAAATTATTTTTACTTCCGGAGCTACGGAAGGCGATAACCTGGGTATTAAAGGGGTGTATGAAATGTATGCCAGTAAAGGCAATCATATCATTACCTGTACCACAGAACACAAAGCGGTTTTGGATACATGCAAACATATTGAGCGTACCGGTGGTGAGGTAACTTACCTGGAAGTAAAAGCAGATGGATTGATTGATTTGAAAGAACTGGAAGCAGCGATTAAGCCAACTACCATTTTGATAGCCATTATGTATGCGAATAATGAAATTGGCGTGATACAACCTGTGAAAGAGATCAGCACCATTGCTAAAAAACATGGTGTATTGTTTTTCTCTGATGCTGTTCAGGCAGTTGGTAAAATACCGGTTGATGTAAACAAAGACGGTATTGATATCATGGCTTTTACGGCACACAAAATGTACGGACCAAAAGGAATTGGAGCCTTGTATGTTCGCCGTAAAAACCCACGCGTAAAAGTAACCGCACAAATGGATGGCGGTGGCCACGAAAGAGGTATGCGTAGCGGTACTTTGAATGTTCCTGGTATTGTAGGTTTTGGTAAAGCATGTGAATTGGCAAGATTAGAAATGGCAGAAGATGCAGCACGTTTAAGCATACTGCGTGATAAACTGGAAAATGCATTAACACAGATCGAAGAAACCTATGTAAACGGAAATCGTGAACATCGTTTACCGCATGTAGCCAATATCTCTTTCAAATATGTAGAAGGTGAAGGGTTGTTGATGGGCTTTAATAAAAACATTGCTTTATCATCAGGCTCAGCTTGTACCTCAGCATCACTCGAACCAAGCTACGTTTTAAAAGCATTGGGATTAGGCGATGATCTGGCACACAGTTCGCTCCGTTTTGGATTAGGACGTTTTACAACAGAAGAGCAAATTGATTACACCATCAAATCTGTAAGTGAAACTGTATTGAAACTGAGAGAGATGAGTCCGCTTTGGGAAATGTTTAAAGAAGGGGTGGATATTGATAAGATTGAGTGGGCGCACCATTAGGCAATTTGAAAATGTGCTAATTTGAAAATTTGAAAATGAGTTCAAATTCGCACATGATAATCGTAGAATGTATTTCCTCATTTTCAAATTACCCTATTTTCAAATTTTCAAATTAACAAAAATGGCATATTCAGAAAAAGTAATCGATCACTATAGCAATCCTAAGAACGTAGGTACTTTGGATAAATCGAAGAAGAATGTTGGTACCGGATTGGTTGGTGCCCCGGAGTGCGGTGATGTAATGCGTTTGCAGATTGAAGTGGATGATGCTACCGGTGTAATTACCGATGCAAAATTCAAAACCTTTGGTTGCGGATCAGCTATTGCGTCTTCTTCTCTGGCAACAGAATGGTTGAAAGGTAAAACGGTTGACCAGGCTGTACAGATTGATAATATGGATCTGGTTGAAGAATTAAATCTTCCTCCGGTAAAGATCCACTGTTCAGTTTTGGCAGAAGACGCCATCAAATCAGCAATCAACGATTACCGTAAGAAAAACGGGTTGGAAGAGTTGGTGTTTGAAGAAAAGATCCACTAAGACTTATTTTGAATGTTGAATTTTAAATGTTGAATGTTCTTCAATTTAAAATTCAACATTCAACACATAAAATAATCAGCAATGGTTGCAACAGAAAACAGTATTTACGTAAGCGATAAAGCAAAAAAGAAAGCCCTTCAGTTAATGGAAGAAGCGGGTGTATTGGGAGATGATTCTTATTTTCTGCGGGTAGGTGTGGTAGGCGGTGGTTGCTCTGGATTGAGTTATAAACTTGATTTTGACAACGAAGTAAAACCAATGGATCAGGTATTTGAAGACAACGGTATTAAAGTGGTAACCGATCTGAAAAGTTTTCTCTACCTCGTTAATACCGAACTGGATTTTTCTGATGGATTGAATGGAAAAGGTTTCTACTTCAACAATCCTAATGCGAGCAGGAGTTGTGGATGTGGGGAGAGTTTTGCGGTGTAATACCCCCCAGCACCCTGACGCTTGCGCTAAAGCTTTAGCGTCGGAGCAAAGGGGGAGTTAAGATATTAAAAAGCCGAAGCGAATGCTTCGGCTTTTTGCGTCATTGCGAGGAACGAAGCAATCTGTGGCTTGGATTGGAGGGAGCTTGCAATACAAACTCCGCCTGTATTTATGAGGTTTTAAAATTTCGATGCACAGATTGCTTCGCGAAGCTCGCAATTGACGCGTTTAACTTCACGCCCTCAAATCCTTTGGCGGAGCCGGTGGTTTTTCAGGTTGAGAGGCGGTTGTTTTAGGCTTTGCCGGTGGTGGTGGTGGCGGCAGATTAGGCTTATCCTTTACAATTTTAGGCGGTGCAAATTTTACCCTTTCTACTTTTGGCGGAGGCAAGGGCTTGCCTTCTTTATCAAACATAGGCGGCGGTGGCGGTGGTTTTAAATGCTTTACTTTTTTTGTGCTTCTTACACTAACCGGGATATCTTCCGGCTCATTTACAATAGTTGGTTTTGAAGCCTTTTTCTTGTCCTGGGCATGACTGAAAACGCCAATACCCAACAAACAAAACAGGAGCAGGAAGAATTTGAGTTTCATAATGAAGGTTTTAATTGAGATGCCAAATGTGATAAAATCCATAAAGTAGCTTCAAAATCGTCTCTTATATAAGGGTATTACCCCAATAACATTTAGTTTTGACGCTATGTGGATGATCTGCAAAAAAGAATGGCAACAATTTTTCAGCAGCCTTACCGGCTATATTGCGTTGGTGGTTTTCTTATTGCTGAACGGCCTGTTCCTTTTTGTTTTTCCTGATACCAGTATTCTTGATTTTGGGTATGCATCACTAGGTAGTTTCTTCAACCTCGCTCCTTGGATCTTATTATTTCTGGTACCCACCATTACCATGCGTAGCCTTGCTGATGAATATAAAGGGGGCACTTTTGAATTATTAAAGACAATGCCCTTAACTCCTTCACAAATTGTATGGGGTAAATTTTATGGAGCATTAATTATTGTGATTACAGCTTTGTTGCCAACCATCATTTATGCAGTATCTGTTCAACAATTAAGTGTAACAGGTGGTATTGATATTGGGGCAACCATCGGAAGTTATATTGGGTTGATTTTTTTAGGAGCTGTATTCACTGCCATCGGAATTTGTACCAGCAGTTTTACGAATAATACTGTTGTTGCATTTATTGCAGGGGCATTTGTTTGTTTCTTATTGTACAATGGTTTTGATGCCATCAGTAAACTGCCTGTATTTAAAGCAGGTATGGATTATTATATTGAAATGCTTGGTATCAATTTTCATTACCGCAGTATCAGCAGGGGTGTGGTTGACAGTAGGGATATTATTTATTTTATCGGCATCATTATCTTGTTTTTATTCATTACACAAAGAAACCTTAGCAGGCGATAAGCAGATTGCAGATGCAAAAAATACTGAAACATACATATGGCATCTGGGCACTCATAGCTTTGTTTATGGGGGTTGTATACCTGTCTACCTTATTTTTTTACAGAGCAGATCTTACTGCGGAGAAAAGATACAGCCTTACGCCGGCAACCAAAACCTTATTAAAAGATTTTGACAGTGTGATCAATATCCAGGTATTTCTTACCGGTGAATTGCCGGCTGATTATAAAAAATTAAGTATTGCCACGAAAGATCTGCTGGATGAATTCCGGTCACTCTCCGGTAATCGTATCAAAGTAAGTTTTGAAAAACCGGGAGAAAATATCACCAATGATACAGCGAAAGTGATGTTCTATGATAGTTTGGCAAAACTGGGTGTGGTGTTTGAAAGAAGCGAAAGCGTATCCTCCAAAACAGAAAAAGAAACCAACCAGCTCATCATTCCATCTGCATTGGTGAGTTTTAGAAAAGGACAAAAACCTATTGCCGTTGATCTGCGCAGCAGCCGAAAAATATACAAGCAGTTTAATGTAGTAAATGATAACAGTCCGCAGGAAGATGCTGAAGCCACCCGCAATGCTGCAGAAGCTTTATTAGAATTTAAATTTGCTGATGCAATTGATAAACTTACCAGAAAATATATTCCAACTGTTGCCTATACTGTAGGTAATGGAGAGCCGGTAGACCTTACTGTGAATGATCTGGGCGAGAGTTTACGTAATGAATACCGCCTCGCTGTTTTCGATTTGAAAAAAGGTTATCCGGATGCAGGATTGATTGATGCATTGTTGATTGTAAAGCCTAAAGAGCCTTTTACCGAAGAAGATAAGTTGAAGCTGGATCAGTTTGTTATGAATGGTGGACACATCATCTGGCTGATTGATAAACTGCATGCAGAATTAGACAGCCTTATGCGAAGTCAGGCGCAGTACACGGCGTTTGACAGAGGACTGGAGCTGGATGATATCCTGTTCAAATATGGTGTTCGTATCAATCCGGATCTGGTGCAGGATCTGAACTGTTCTAAAATTCCGATCGTAATTGGTAAGAACGCTGATGGCAGCCCGAAAATGCAAAGATATCCCTGGCCTTATTATCCATTTTTATCTGCGCATGGAGATAATCCCATTTCTAAAAACCTGGATCGGGTGTTGCCAATATTTCCATCAAGCATTGATACTGTAAAAGCACCCGGCATCAGCAAAACCATTTTACTCACAACAGATACCAATAGTCGAAAGATCAGTTCTCCCGCTATTGTTGATATCAATAGTGTAAAAGGGGATGAGGATCTGCAGAGCTTTACGAAAAGTTATGTTCCTGTTGCCGTATTACTGGAAGGGAAATTTAATTCATTATACAGCAATCGTGTAAGTAAAGATGTGCTGGATTCTGTGCAAAGAATAACCGGAAAACCATTTTTAAATAAAGGAATCAAAGATTCGAAACAGATAGTTGTCGCTGATGCAGATATTGTAACCAATTCTGTAAGTTCCACTGCCGGCCCCTTGGCAATGGGGTTACTTCCTTTAGAAAATTATCGCTTTGCCAACCGGGAATTCTTTCTCAATTCACTGGATTATCTGGTAAACAATAAAAACCTATTCGAAAGCCGTAACAAAGATTTTGTATTACGCTTGTTGGATAAAACCAAAGTAGAAGAACAAAAAACTATGTGGCAGTTTATCAATATTGCCCTTCCT
Organism: Chitinophagaceae bacterium; assembly: GCA_947372235.1. Lineage (GTDB taxonomy): Bacteria > Bacteroidota > Bacteroidia > Chitinophagales > Chitinophagaceae > Sediminibacterium. The sequence continues at coordinate 7,738 of CANBSW010000101.1, forward strand.
GTTTTTTTGGTGATCGTATTGGGTGCTTTATTTCAGTGGAGAAGAAAAAAGAAATACCAATCATAAAAACTGCGCCTTTGCGAGAAAAATTTGCACGCAATACGCAAGGGCGCAGTTTTAGGTAGGGCAGAGAGCTTATCTTTAATCCACAAATCACCCCATGTCAACACACCAGATCGTTTATTTAGTTTTCGGAATTGTATTAACGGTCGCACTCGTTTTTGATCTCGGCTTACTCAGTAAAAAAAACCAAACCATCACCATTAAGCAGGCATTGTACCAGACCGCATTCTGGGTATCACTTGCTTTGTTGTTCTTCGTTTTTATGTGGATTGAAGGCCCTTCACTGGCTTCAGAAAATACATCAACTGTTGCAGGGGCATTGGTTACAGGGCCTCAATTGGCACTCGAATTTTTAAGTGCTTACCTGATGGAATGGAGCCTGAGTATTGACAATATTTTTGTGTTCATCCTCATCTTCACTGGATTTGCGGTAAAGGAAAAACATTATCCGCGTGTGCTGTTAGTAGGTATTTTAATGGCCATTGTTTTCAGGATCATCTTTATCACGGTTGGTGTTGCATTGGTTGCAAAGTTTTCGTGGATACTTTATTTGTTCGGGATCTTTTTAGTGTATACAGGGTATAAGATGTTTACTTCCAATGAAGAGGAAGAGTTTGACCCGCATGATTCTTCGGTGTATAAGTTTTTGAAGAGATTTCTTCCCATTGTTGGGCATGATGGGGAGGGTAAATACATCATCCGCGTAAATGGAAAACCTGCTTATACCTCTTTATTTGTTGTTGTGATCTTATTAGGAGCTATCGATATGGTGTTTGCATTAGATTCTATTCCCGCGGTAATGGGCATTTCCAAAGATCCTTTGGTGATTTATACATCTAATATTTTTGCAGTATTGGGATTGCGTTCCCTGTTCTTTCTGTTGCGTGGTGCGGTTACTAAATTTGATTACCTGCAACAGGGTATTGCCATTGTGCTGGTATTCATTGGCGTGAAAATGCTGGGCGAACATTACCTGAATGAGTGGATGGATAAATCTACCCAGGTATTCTTATCGCTGGGTGTGATTCTCCTGTGTATTTCCGGATCAATATTTTATTCGATATTTAAGAATAAAAAGGGGTTACCGAAGGATGTGGAAGACGGATCATTATAGTATTTCGTAAACCCTCTCTGTGAAACTCCTTTACTCTGTGCCTCTGTGTTGAAAAAAGGCTGCTATAACAGGGAGATTTTTTTTTAACACAGAGGCACAGAGGGACAGAGGTTCACAGAGATGAAATGAAATTTTAAACTGTTGTAATAGTGACCTATCACTTACAAAATATTGCTACCATTATTCATGCAGATGTATCAGTTGAAAATGATGCATTGATCGAATATTTATTGATTGATAGCCGAAAGATCGTTTTTCCGCAAACTTCTCTATTCTTTGCCATTAGCGGCCCGCGAAGAGATGGCCACCAGTTTATCAAAGAAGTATATGAACGGGGAGTTAGAAATTTTGTTGTAAAAAAAGGCTTTGATGGTGATGCTTTTGATCAGGCAAATTTTCTGGAAGTGGATGATGTTTTAGTTGCTTTGCAAGATCTTGCAACTTATCATCGAAAACAGTTTTCTATTCCGGTGATTGGCATTACGGGCAGCAACGGGAAAACCATTGTGAAGGAATGGCTGTATCAATTATTGCAGAAAGATTTCAATATTGTTCGCAGTCCGCGCAGTTACAATTCGCAGATAGGCGTGCCATTGAGTGTTTGGCAAATGAATCAGGAACATACACTCGGTATTTTTGAAGCTGGTATTTCGACCGTGGGTGAAATGGAACAGCTTGCAAAGATCATTCAACCTACACTTGGCGTGTTTACCAATATTGCAGACGCACACAGTGAGGGCTTTACCAATGATCGGGAGAAAGCCTTGGAGAAATCGAAATTATTTGTAAACACAGAAACTTTGGTATTTGGAAGAGAGGCATTGCAGCCCATTTTATTGCCGGATGAAGCTGATAAAAAAATCTTTCCAAATACAAACTCTTTTTTCTCCTGGAGTAGTGAGCCTGAAGCAACCTTGAAAATCACTGCGGCAGAAAAAAATGCAAAGCACACAAAGATTTCAGGAGTTTATCAGCAGAAAAACATTTCAATAACCATTCCTTTTACAGATAAGATTTCCATTGACAATGCAATCACCTGTTGGTGCATTCTATTGCAGCTGCGTTATTCTGAAATTGCGATTCAGGAAAGAATGCTGCAGCTGGAGCCGGTTGAAATGCGGATGCAGTTAAAGAAGGCGGTTAATAATTGCTATCTGCTCAATGACAGTTACAGCAATGATCTTGCTTCACTGGATCTTGCTATTGATTACTTACAACAACAGGCAGGCAATCAAAAAACAACATTGGTATTATCCGATATACTTCAATCAGGACAATATGAAGAAGCTTTGTACCGCGATATTGCTGCTCAACTTTCTGTGCGTGGTATTCATCGGTTGATTGGGATTGGTCCGGCTATTGTAAAGTATCAATTTGTATTTGATGGGATTGATTCATTGCAAACATCCTTTTATCATTCCACCGAAGATTTTTTACAACAGGTAAGTACACAGGCATTTGCCAACGAATATATTTTATTAAAAGGTGCAAGAATTTTTGCCTTTGAAAGAATCTCTGCATGGCTGGAACAAAAAGTGCATCAAACGGTAATGGAGATCAATCTCTCCGCTATGATCCATAACCTGAAACAATACCAGCAACAACTAAAGCCATCCACCAAACTGATGGCGATGGTGAAAGCGTTTAGTTATGGGAGCGGTAGCGCAGAAGTAGCGAGGATATTACAGTTTCATAAAGTAGATTATCTCGCAGTAGCGTATGCAGATGAAGGTGTTGAATTGCGCAAAGCCGGTATCAGTTTACCCATTATGGTGATGAATGCAGATGAAGCAACGTTTGATACCTTGATCAGCTACGATCTGGAACCGGAGATCTACTCATTCCATATCTATCATGCGTTTCATCATTACCTCTGGCAACAGGCAATTCAACAGTTTCCGGTGCATATTAAATTCAATACAGGCATGAATCGTTTGGGTTTTGAAATAAGTGATGCAGAAACCTTATCGCTTCAACTCAAACAAAATCATACCATGGCAGTTAAATCTGTATTCAGTCATCTGGTAGCCAGTGAATCAGCCGAACATGATGGTTTTACCCGGCAACAGGTAATTCTTCTTGAAACTGCCTGCGCAACATTAGAACAGCAACTGGGTTATTCATTTAGTAAACATATTGCCAATACTGCCGCCATTTTCCGCAGGCCCGAATACCAGTTTGACATGGTTCGGTTGGGAATTGGTTTGTATGGGGTGGATAGTGCTGACGGGAATGGATTGAATTTGCAAACAGTAACCACACTAAAATCAACCATTGCACAGATCCGGAAAATAAAAGCGGGGGATACGGTTGGGTATGGCCGCAAAGGACAGGTACAACGTGATAGCCTGATCGCAACAGTTCGTATGGGTTATGCAGATGGGTATGGAAGAGAGTTGGGTAATGGCAAAGGAAATATGTATATAAATGGCCAGCTTGCCCCGGTAATTGGCCAGGTTTGTATGGATATGACCATGATAGATATAACCGATATTCCAGGTGTTATAGAAGGGGATATTGTGGAGATCTTTGGCAAACACCTGCCTGTTCAACAGGTAGCGAAATGGGCAGGAACCATTGCTTATGAGATCATGACGGGTATTAGCCAGCGGGTAAAGAGAGTATATACGGAAGAATAGGGTATATATAGAAAGCAGCACCAAAGATGAAATGTTTTCAAATTGCCAAATTTCGGGGGCTATGCCCGGTAAGCAAGACAAAATGCGTCAAAACCCTATCTTTGCCCACCATAAAAAACAAACTGTGAAAGCAAGACAAGTTATTTTTCTGATCCTATTGATCATATTTGCCGATCAGGCTTTGAAGTTTTATATCAAACTGAATTATTTTGCCGGAGAAGAGCATAAGATAGTGGGCCAGTGGTTCCGTTTTCATTTTGTAGAAAATGAGGGAATGGCATGGGGCTGGAAATTTGGCGGTGGTTTTGGAAAGATCATCCTTACTTTATTCAGGCTGGTGGCTGTTGTATGGGGTAGTTTTTTGCTGCGCGATTTTATCCGCAAACATTATCACAAAGGATTTATCATTTGCGCTGCACTGATCTATGCTGGTGCATTGGGAAATCTGATAGACAGTTTATTTTACGGACTGATCTTCGAACAAAGCAATCCTTTCTCACAGAATGTGGCCCGATTATTTACCCATAGCAGTGGATATGCCGGTGTGCTGCATGGCAAAGTGGTAGATATGTTATACTTCCCCATTATCAGAAATGCACATTATCCTTCATGGGTGCCATTTTGGGGTGGTGAGGAATTGGAATTTTTCCGCCCGGTATTCAATATTGCCGACGCCGCTATTTCAACAGGTGTAATTGCGATTCTCGTTTTTCAGAATAAGTTCTTTAAAAAACATATTGAAGAACAACACCATACTATTGAAACAGATAGTTTGGTAAATGATAAGACGCAGATATTCTGATTGATTATCTTGTATTTTTTTGAAACACATAGGAACATAGGGTAGGAATAAGTTCATATAGAATTCAATGCTATATGCCCTTGGCCTTAACCTATGTTCCTATGTGTTTCAAAAAAAAATCGCCTAAAACCAGCTACATTAATAAAACAGAGATCGCAAATAGTAATGATATATGAGAAAGGCTGTACTAATTCTTTTATTGAGTTTGGGTTGCAATTTTTCTTATTCCCAAAAAGATAGTTCATTCCTCCATATTTATTTTCAGTTTGATAAATATAATTTATCTGATTCCTCTGCAAAAGAACTGGGCAAAATATTGATAGATAAATCAAAACTGGAAAAAATTAAAATCGCGGGATTTGCAGATCATGTTGGTTCCAACTCTTACAACAATATTCTTTCTTTAAACCGCGCCAGAACTGCTTATACCTATTTAATTGAAAAAGGACTGGATACCTTATTGCCACATGAAATTTCCGGACTTGGGAAAAGGAATTTGGTGATGACTAATGAAGAGCATAATGCAAATACTGATCAGTTAAACAGGGTTGTGGAAATAACTGCGTATTACCAAAGGGTAAGTAATAAAAACGAATTAATAAAGCCAAAGGATTCTTTGCCTGTACAAAAGAAAAAGGATGCAGTTAAGGAAAGTCAAATTCCACAGAAAAGTTTTGAACAACAGTTACAGGAAGGCAATAGTAATATTGTATTAAATAATCTAAACTTCATAGGAGGGCGACATATTCTATTATCAACCTCAATACCAATATTGGAAAGTGTTTTGGAAACTATGAAAAAATACCCCACACTTGAGGTAGAAATTCAGGGTCATATTTGCTGTGCCGATATAAGTGAAATTGATGGTACAGATCTGGATACAAACGAAAAAGCTTTATCGGTAAACAGGGCGAAAGCCATTTACGAATACCTTGTTTCAAATGGTATAAATGCTAACCGGTTAACATATAATGGTTTTGGCTCCCGCAATCGTTTAATTAATCCGGAAAGAAACGAAGCTGATTATTCCTTGAATAGAAGGGTGGAATTTAAAATTATCAAACGATAATTTTGAGAGATAGAAACCGTAACAATAGAAGTAATACGATTTTTCATTTTTTAAGAATTCATGCGAATCAAGGGTTGAAATAGAGCCGTAGGCTCGAAATATGTTGTAGCAACGGATTTTAATCCGTTGTAATTGCAGTCAGGTTATTCCCATAATGCCGTAGGCATGGTATATATGGTATTTTATATGGATCGAACCTACGGTTCTTTATTGTGGTTGATTTATTATATCCAACGGATTAAAATCCGTTGCTACAATATTTATCGAGGCTACGTCTCTACAATTTCATAACCTTCCATTTTCAACCCTTGATTCGCATAATTCACTATATTATAAAAGAAAGTCCCCGATATCAGTGATTCCGGGGACTTTCTTTTATAAAGATTAATCAGTTTATTTTATAGTAGGAACCGCAAACAAAGACACATTCTGTGTTGGCGTTGTATTGATCACCTGATCGATCAGACCATAATTCTTTGCATAGAATGAGTTACCCGTAAGAAGCGATGAATAAGCACCGCCGATTGGCCGGAACATGATCTCTCTCTTTACATTAATCACGTTCTGATAGGTTTTCCCCCCAATAGTATATTGAACTGTGTTTTTTGCAACAATCGTAAATACAGCTTTTGCATCTCCGTATAATGTACTGGTACCCGAAGTGAGTTTTACTGTTCCATAATCCGGAGTTTCCCAGGTATCACCCACATTTGCATTTTCTTTCAGGAAAGGATAGGTAATGAATTTGTTGGGTATAGAGTCGAACAGGAATGTATAATCAAAATCGATAGTACTGTATGCATAGTAATTACCGGATTTTTTAGCAAAATAGAATGTATCTAACAACCGCGTACCAAATTTTGCATAATCTAATGAGTCTAATGTAGCTAAACCTTGTGCTACAGTAACCGAAAATGTATCTATGATACCCAGCTTAGGAAAATACTGGTATACCCAGCTTGAGCCGCTGGTGGTAGGGAAATAATCTCCATTAGAGCCCGTTCCACCTGTACCACCGCTACCACCCGTTGATCCGCTGCCGGAAACGGGAACAGAGAATCCACAAATGTTATTGTTAAAATAGGTGGTAAAAACTGATGTTTTGGGAAGAATAGGTGTTCCGTATCCTTTTAATTTAATAACTGCAGTACCGGTACTGATCGCAAAACCGGAATCTATGAACCACATCCCGTTCACTGTATCAGAATACACTTTGTATTTTCCGGGTGAGGTAAAATTCACACTCACCACTGCATAGTTTTTGGTTGTTACCAACGGAGTATCTACACTATAGGTACCAACAATGGTAGAGGTTTTACAATTACCCAGTGAATCTACCAGCTCCCCTTGAGCTGCACCACTAAAGCCACCTTTTTCTGTACTGTACTCCTTTTGACAGGCTACAAACACAAAAAGTGCAGCAAGAAGTACGCTTATTTTAAAGGTTAACTTTGACATGGTTGTTTTCACTTTTCAATCTCTATACGAATATCAGATAAAATTTATACTAATAACGCTGCCCGGTTATCCAAATTACTATTTTTTAGTAATTGAAGTACATTATTTAACGTAGTAATAGCAATCTGTGACAGGGCTTCATCGGTGAAAAAGGCCTGGTGAGCGGTGACGAGCACATTTGGGAAACTCATCAGTCTTTGGATCTCATCGTCCTGGATAACGGAGGCAGACAGATCCCTGAAAAAAAGATGCTCTTCCTGCTCGTAAACATCGATACCGAGATAAGCGATTTGTCCGGATTTAAGGCCTTTTATGGCTGCTGTTGTATCTACCAATCCTCCCCGGCTCGTATTGATGAGCATAACTCCTTTTTTCATCATTGCGATGGTATCATCATTGATCAGGTGCTGTGTCTGGTTATTGAGGGGGCAATGGAGCGAAACGATATCTGCCTTAAACACTTCTATCAGTGGATGAAATTCTACGCCTATTGCTTCCAGATCTTTATTAGCGATCACATCAAATGCCAATACTCTGCAACCCATACCGATCATTATGCGGCAAAAAGATTTTCCAATATTTCCGGTGCCTATCACACCTACTGTTTTTCCATGAAGATTAAAACCTAATAAACCATTCAAAGAAAAATTCTGTTCGCGAACACGGTTGTATGCTTTGTGTGTTTTGCGGTTTAGTGTCATGATGAGAGCGAGTGCATGTTCTGCCACAGCTTCGGGAGAATAAGCGGGTACACGACAAACCTGTATACCATTTGTTTTAGCAGCTTCCAGATCAACATTATTAAAACCGGCGCAACGCAGGGCAATAATTTTCACACCTTTGTCTGAGAGTTGTTTGCAAACCGTTGCATTTACTTTATCATTTACAAATACACAAAC
>CANBSW010000102.1 GCA_947372235.1 Chitinophagaceae bacterium
TCACCATTCACAAGATCACCAAAGGTTTCTCGGGCACCAATCGCCCCATTTATTTCCCAGCAGAAATCCGATCAATATTTCGTGGGTTCCCTTACTTACTGTATTCAGGCTGGAAGTTTGTACATCGTATGAATAGCCAATATTGATATTGCGATTCAGGTTTACACCAATCATGGCAGCAAATCCATCCTGGTAACGGTAAGACCCTCCTATCCAAAGCAGGTCCTGGTACTGAAGTTTTGCATTCATATCAAAACCCAATGGTAAGGGACTGATATAGCGTATCAATGTAGACGGTAGCAAACTGATATCATCGGATAACTGCATTCGATATCCTGCACTGATAAAAATATGTGGCAATAATTTTCCATTTTGCAAGTACACCGTATTATCAGAAAAAGCCAGTTGCTCAGGTATGATCTGTTGTGCAGCAATTCCTAAAAAATAGTCTTTTGAGTACAACCATAAGCCGGCACTGATATCTGGTTTAAGCCGGTTGATCACCCCACTACTTGCCACAGCAGGATCTACGGTAGTTCCTCCAAAATTCAGTTTACTGGCATCCAGACTCATATTAGTAAAGCCAGCAGAAATGCCCGCAGCCAAACTTGTAGTTGGTGATAGACCAAGATGGTATGAATACGTTCCATAAGCCGCAAATCGGTTTAAGGGTCCTGTTTTATCATTTATGATTGTAAACCCAATTCCATGATGCGGTTCAGGTGCAACATAATCGCGCCAGTATGCCTGTCCTCTCGGATTCTCTCCTACCGCATGAAAACTTGTAGCATTCTCTCTTTCATAAGCACTCTTGCTGAGAGGCCCATGCATAGTAAGATAGGTAGTTACAGGTGCATCCTGCAATCCCACCCATTGCATACGATGGCTGGCTTTTACATCCCAGTAATTCTCAATCCCCGCAACAGCAGGATTGATAATGTAATTGTTCATGATATACTGGGTATAGTATGGGCGCTGCTGGGCAGAAACTGCCGTACAACAAAAAAATACCAATATCAATCCCCAATATTTCATACGCATAGTTCTTACTTGATAATTGTTACAGACCCATTAATCAATTTACGTCCATTCTTTGGATTGATAATATAATAGTACGTCCCAATTGGTAAAGCTTTCCCATTTAAATTACCATCCCATTCAACATCATATCCGGTGGAGTTGAATACTTTTTGTCCATATCGGTTAAAAACTTCGATCGTTGCGCCCGGGTAACTTTCCAGGTATTTGATATGCCAGGTATCATTTATACCATCACCATTTGGTGAAAACACATTTGGAACTTCCGGCGATCTTAATACCTTAATAAAAATTGTATCACTTACCGAACATCCGCCAATGCCTGTTAAAGTAAGTTTATATGTGATATCATCCAGTGGAGTTGTTGTTGGTATGGCAATGTTTACCGAATCAAGATAAGTGGGTGGCGTCCATAAATAGCTTAAAGATGTTCCGTATTTATACAAAGGTTTTATTTTAACCTGCCCTCCTTCCAGTACATGTAAACTTGGCCCTAATGTTAGTTTGGGGTATGGGTAAACAATTACCTGTTTGGTAACTGTATCACTTACACAACCCTTCCCATTGTAGATATACAGTACAATATTAAAAGTACCCGAGTCATTAAATTGTTTGAGTGGGTTTTGCAGGTTTGAAGTAGTTCCTCCCGATAAATTCCAGTACCAACTGCTGGCAGGGCTGGAGATACCATTACTATTATCAAAGAATTTTATCGTATCTCTTACACAAACCTTGAAAGGTATCGAATTGAAATCTGCTTTTGGCTGAGGATAAATAGTATTGAAGACCTTGGTGAGAGAATCAATACAACCATCCCGTGTGGTTATCTTCAATTTTACATTATAGGGCCCCAGTGCAGAATATTTGTGTGTTGGAGTTTTTAAAGTAGATGCTGAAGGATCTGCAGGATCATTAAAATCCCATAAATAACTGAATAAAGATTCTGTTCCATCAGAAATGGTTGATAGATCTGCAAACTGTCCATTACCATCCGGTAAACAAATACTGGGTAATGAGAAATCAATTGCAGGCAGATAATTAACCTTAATCGATTGTGTATTAACGGTACTTATACACCCGCTATCTGTAATGATCTTCAAACTGGCATTGTAGGTCTTTGCAGAAGCATAGGTATGAGTAAAAGAATTGCCCGTTGAAAAAGTTTGTGTAGTGTTATCTCCAAAATCCCAAACCCTTTGAAGAATATTGCTAAATCGTGGAACAGAACTATCAGAAAAAGTAATGGCATTTTTCTCACAATCAGGGGAGCTTACAGACCATTTTGCGACGGGTGAAGGCCATACAGTTAGTGATTGTGTAATAGAATCGCGACAACCCACATCGGAAATATGCAGGTATTTAATCTTGAAAGTTCCATTGCCTGAAATAACCGGATCAAATAATCCCGTTACCGGATTAATAATGCCTGTACCAATATAATTTGGTGTTCCAGGAACGGAACTAACCGTAGATGCCTGTGGAATGATCAAACGCGGACTTGCATCATTACAAATATCTCTTGGTTTTACAAACGTTACTTTCGGACTTCTGTTGATCGTTACAATTTTGGTAATTGCATTCTGGCAGGTTGATGAGTTACCTGAAAATGCAATCAGTTTAACACTATACGTTAGTGTTGCAGGTGATTGAAAATTTGTGTACAAATTCGAGTACGATTTTTTGTCAACCGGTGTTTCATCTGGTATTTTAACCAGAGGATTCCCAATCAGGTCCCAAATAATATCCAATCTTGTTAAGTATCCAAAATCAACAGTAGAGGTATTGATAATTTTAAGAGAATCGTTACTGCACAAAGAACCGGTATTCTGTACTGTAAAACTTGCTTTGGGTGTTGGGCCATTCACGGTTAACACCTGTAATAAAGAATCTGTGCACCCATTATTGCTGGTTACCTTTAATAAAGTTTGATAAGTATCTGCTTTATTAACCAGAATTTTTGCATTTTGTACTGTTGCATTTATAAAAACGGGTTGTGATTTATAAATGTCACCCGGAAATATCTTCCAGCTCCAAACAAACAAAGCTTGTGATCCGTCTGCAATTTTCGTGGAATCTGTAAATGTAGCAGCACCATCCGAAACACAAATTTCAGGCAATACAAAACCTACTTTTGGTAATGGATTGATATTGGTAGCCGAAACAAGTGTATCACTTCTACAACCTTTGTCAGATTCAACTACCAATCTCACAGCATAAGTTCCCCAGCTACTGTATATTTTGGTAAATGGTGCACCACTGGTGGTATCTTTTGTGGTACTGTCTTTAAAATCCCAATACCAACGTTTTAGGCTACCCACATTGGCAACCGATTGATCCGAGAAACTGATCATCCTGTTTTCACATAAAGGATTGGTAACGGCGAACGCAGCCGTTGGCAGATCATTCACTACCACATTTTTTGTTATTGTATCACTACTACATCCATTATCTGTTAATATATATAGACTCACATTTTTTGTTCCAATCGCAGGATATCGGTAAATCGGATTTCTGGCAGTATCTGTTGACCCATCACCAAAACTCCAGTTCCATTTAACCAATGTATTTCCTTTACTATCACTATTATCTGTGAATTGAGTGGTATCACGTATGCAATTTTCAGTTTTTACAGTAAAATCTGCTTTTGACTGAACATATATCGATCCCAATGTTTTGGTGGCTATTTGTGAACAACCGTTTTGAGATGTGACTGTGAGCTTAATATCAAAAGGTCCTGCTGTTTTATAATTGTAAACAGGATTGGCAATCGTAGCTGTTCCGGAACCATCTCCAAAATCCCAGACGTATGTAAAATTGCCTGAACCATCACTGATCGTTGTTGAATCATAAAATTTTGCAATACCTGCCGGCAAACAAACGATCGGCAAATTAAAATTAGGTTGAGGTGTTGGCCTTATGGTTAATGTTTGGGCGAATGGATTGCTTTTACATCCGTTATCATTCTCAACAATCAGACTAACTGTAATTGTACCCGGAGTATTATATGTCCTGGTTCGCGAACTTGTTGTGGTTAAAGTATCTTTTGTACCATCTCCATAATCCCAATACCATTTTACAATTTTCCCTGAGGCAATAGAAGATGAGTCCAGAAATGTAAGTGTCTTATTAACACAGGATGAATCATTTAAAACAAATTTTGCAATGGGTGCTGCTGAAATATCGAACTGAATAGTAGTATCCCCTATACATCCAAAATCGCTGATCGGCCGGTAACGGATATTATAGGTTTTAGGTAATAAGAATTTATGTAACGGATTTTTTAAAGAATCGGTTGTTCCGTCATCCCAGGTCCATAATCCATTAATAATGGTACTGGTTCCCAGATTTGTGGATGAATCTTTAAACGGAATTGAATCCGAGATACAACGTATGGCATTTACGGTAAAATTGGCATTAGGTGACGGACTGATCACGATTGGAATATCATATTCTGCATTAATATTTGCACAGCCATCAGGCGAGGGATTACTTGCATACATTTTTATCGTATCCGTTCCCGCTCTTGAATAAATAAATGTTTTACTGCCTACCCCATTTGATGGACTGTAATAATATAGATTTTGTCCGCCAATTACCGGTGTACTATCTGCCTGAGGTGTGGGATAATTAATTGTTGTACTTGGTGATATATTACCACTGGTACCAAAATCCCAGGTAAGACTGGTAGGTTGATAAGAAAGCGGAACAGAGAATTGAAATGGTGTATTTACACAGGTAGCTGCAAAACTTAATCTGGCATAAGGGTTTTGAAAGATAGGCGTGTAAAGATCTTTGATATTGGTTCCGGCATTGTAGCCGTAGCTTTCGGCCTGACCAAAACCATATGCAATGGCATTATATCCCGTATCAGAGTATAAATGGTGAGAGCCTGAGCTAACAGAAAAAGTTGCATACGCATAATTAGCATCCTGAGGATGTGAAGTAAAACTGCTTGTTTTGGAAACACCATCTAAAGTGAAGCTCTTGGTCCCCCCTTTTTTAATAATTACATTTATATAACTCTGTTGAATTGCAAATCTTGAAGCAGAATATAAAGTAATGTCATTTATAGTTTGCTCCACCGGACTCAAATATATCATCTCCGGATCACCACCTGGACTGGGTGAATTGGCTGGATTACCATCCTGTCCCTGAGTGGTGCAATACTGAGCAACATTTATTGGTTTGTCGGCAACTATCAAATTCCAAACGCCACTTGGGGTATTGGCAACAGATTGCCCGTTACCTGGGGTTGTAAGCGGAGTTGAATTTTTCAATTCATAAAAAAACTTTCTCTGCAAAAAAGACTTTGAGAGGAGAACTCCGTTTACATAAACATTAGTGGTAGAATCAGCCACACAGATCCGGTAATAATTACTAGGCTGAGATCCTGTTGGCGAGGTAAGATATTTTAATCCCCAAGCACTGGCAGGTAAAGATTGTGCAAAAAGATTATCCGCACTACCTCCTGCTGTTCCTCCGATACTCATTTTCCCCGAGCCACAAAAGACAGCAATTTTTTTACATGCCCCCCCCGCACTAATCGTTCTGATCCTTGTACCTGTAAGATCAGTTCCGGTATTTCCGGAAGTGGTGCCCATTAAACTATAAATCTGACCTTGTTTTAAATTAACCGTAAAAGGAGATGTACCCTTGTTATTCTTATTGGTTACTGATGGTGTTATTTCCACAGTAGTATTATCTTCTACTGCAACTACAAAAGCAAAAGAATTTGCACTTGCGGCATTTGAAGATTGATTGTAATCAATTACATAATAATCTTTTCCTAAAGTATTGGTTGGAAACAAGAGTGATGCACCAGAAACACTGGAATTATAAATATGAGCATATGCAACAATATCAACATCACTATAAACATGAATTCCTCGATTGTAATAGCCTGTATCATAGATCCTGGAATCCTGTGTACCTGTTTTTGGTAAGGGATTGGTAACTGTAACCTGATTGGCAATAACGGTATATGTTTGTTTATATCCATTCGATGGCATTTCAACCGTAACATTGGCATTCTTATCGGAAGTAAAATAAAGGATCATATCCTGTGTTCCACCACCGCTTGGATTACCAGCCATATTCACATGGTATCCATACCCCAGCCAAAAATCCTTACCCTTATTAGAAAAGTTTTGACCCCACCCGATAAAATGCCCTGATATCAGCAAAAAACAAAACAGGAATCTGATCTTCTTCATTGGGGGGCTTCTGGTTATAGCGTTAGTTAGACGGTATTTTAACACAAGGTTTAAAATTAAGGCTTATCAAAATACCATTCACATTTAAGAGCCATTAAAACGTTAATTTGTTGTCTCTCAAAATAGATACTGCTTCCGGCCCGGTGCAGAATAAAAGATCCAGAATACTCAGGTTGGGAACAAATCCGATCCTGTCTTCAAATACCTGGGTATATTTTATGCCAAATGCTTCTGTCAGCTGATTTTTGGGGAGAAATGAATTTCGCAGATCTCTTATATTTTCCGGATAACTTTTCTGATATTTTTCTGTAACTGAAATGATTCCTTTGAATTTGAACACTTTTTTAAGCCATTCCAGGATCTTCAGGTTTTGATCCAGCAGAAAGATTTCCGGTTTTTCGAGTAGGTTCCAAACCCCATCCCGGTAAAATTCAAAGAATGGTGAACGGCTATAACAGGATTCGATGGTTCGCAAATGTTGTTGCTGCCAGTTGGCTGAATGGCTAATCCTTACATCTTTCATCAACTCTTTTTGCCCCCGGCCTTTTTCCAAAGGAACCGACAAATTTACCATCCCATTACTCCCCGCAACCACACACCTGTTCCGAAAACTCATTTTTTGGTAGCTTTCATATTGTTCAATTATTATATTTAAATCTTGAAACAAAGTATTAATATAATTAATCGTTCCAAAATATTGAATATCAAGTAATATTGACTCATATTTATGCTTACTTTCATTCATTTCTTAAATATGTATATTATTATAAAAATTGCGCATTTTATATTTTATTTAATTAATCATTAACTATTATAATTACTTGATTTTTAAATAATTATTACTAAATATATTCCCTATTTATTTTAGTATTCTTAAAAACACATTTTTATCTTTAATAACCTAACATATTTAGTATATAATTCGCATTAAAGCTAAAGAACAAATCTTGAAATTTGGCCAGTCTCTCCTATTTTGCAGTCAAATACTTCAAATTGAAAAACACCCTCTTATTTGGCCTCCTATTGCTTTTATTGGCCTCCTGTTCAAAGCCGCAGGGATTTGATTACCGGGATGTGAAGAATGTGAAAATTACCACCATGGGGTTTGATAAGACCACTTTAGCAATGGATCTTGTATATTATAATCCTAATGGATTTGGGGTGGATCTGAAAAAAGTAGATTGCGATGTTTATATCGATAACAGCTATCTGGGCAAATTTCAGCTGGATACCCTTATGCATATCTCCCGACGGTCAGAATTTAGCCTGCCCTCAAAAATTGTGGTGGATATGAAATCGGTTCTAAA
Organism: Chitinophagaceae bacterium; assembly: GCA_947372235.1. Taxonomy (GTDB): domain Bacteria; phylum Bacteroidota; class Bacteroidia; order Chitinophagales; family Chitinophagaceae; genus Sediminibacterium. The sequence goes on from CANBSW010000102.1 coordinate 7,559, forward strand.
AAATGGGATCAATCTTCTTTTCAGTCAGGAAGTGCTGATCAATGTAAAAGGAATCACCAGAGTGGGAAAAGCGGGTTTCTATACCAATGTGCCGTTTAATTATGAGGCAAGGCACAAGTTGAGTTTGTTTTAAATTGGGAGTGTCGCTTTTTAACAGCCGAAAGAATTTGAACAGAAGAATATCGAATTGGCGTCACTGCGAGGTACGAAGCAGTCTGTGTCTCCTATTTCAACATCAGTGAATAGACACAGATTGCTTCGTACCTCGCAAAGACGAACTTCCTTGCTCAATATTCGATATTCAATTATTGATGGGCGAAATATGACAGGATTTCCCTTTTTGAGGGCCGCCGCCGTCTTCTGCACGTTTACATGAGGGTGGGACTTTTTTGTAGGATTCGGGCTCGGCCTTCTCAGAATCTGCGTCGAATCCGGCATTGTTGAGTGCTGTTCTAAGACCGTCTGGTGAAATATAATTAGGCAGGTACTGAATTTTGATCTCTCCCTGCAGCAGGTTGATCTTCCATTGAACTATCCCGTTTTCTGCCAATCCTTTCTCTTTCAACAGGTATCTGTCCAGTGCATCCCTGCATTCCCAACAGCGAAGGTTGGCAGACTTAATGGTTACCCATTCCGGCTTAACCTGCTGGGCCTGTAACCCCTGTTGAAAGCCAATACATAGAAGAAAAACGGTTAGTATCTTTTTCATATTTGCTTTTTTTCAGATTCTGTTTCAAATTCCCTGCCAATTAGCAGGATCGTTGCGCCATTGTAATAATAATTGTTCAGTATCGGCACTTACCTGCCCTTTTTCAACTGCCAGGCTGATCAGATTCTGGTAATTGGTTAAGGAACGATAAGGAACTTTTGCATCTGTAAATGCCTGATCAGCATGAGCAAATCCATAGGTAAAAATGGAAACCATTCCTACCACTTCTACACCGGCATTTCTCAAAACATCCACTACCTGTAAACTGCTTTTGCCGGTGGAGATCAGATCCTCTATCACCAAAACACGTTGCCCCGGTGTATAAAAACCTTCTATTTGGTTACCCAATCCATGTTCTTTTGGTTTTGGACGAACATAGATATACGGCAGCTTTAACTGATCGGCAGCCATTGCTCCCCAGGGAATTCCTGCTGTGGCAACCCCTGCCAGTACTTCGGCTTCCGGAAAATGTTCAAACACTACATTACACATTTCACTCTTAATAAAATCTCTCACAAAAGGAAAAGAAAGAATCCTGCGGTTATCGCAATAGATGGGGCTTTTCCAGCCACTGGCCCAGGTAAAGGGTTTTTCGGGACTCAATTTTACAGCTGCTACCTGCAGCAATTTTTCAGCAACGGCTTTCTCGTTTGTCATAGCGCGAAAGTAAACCCATTTTGGAAAGTTGAATTGGGAAATTGAGAAATAGTATTCACATTTGAGCCATGGAGAAAAAAATTATCAAAGCAGGAGGTGGATTGGTATTGAATGAACAGGAAGAATTACTGATGATCTACCGCCGTGGCAAATGGGATTTGCCCAAAGGAAAATTAGACGAAGGCGAAACGATAGAAGAATGTGCCGTAAGAGAAGTGATGGAAGAAACTGGTGCTACTAATCTGGAAATAGGCGAACTGATTACTATAGGTCAACATGAATACTTTGACCGTTTTCTGGAAGAAGAAGTAATAAAGGAAACTTATTGGTATTTGATGAAAGCCAAGGGGCTTCAAACTGTAATACCACAAATAGAAGAAGATATCACTGAAATTAAATGGGTGATTGGGAAGGAATTACTGGTTTGTTTGGAGGATAGTTATCCAAATATTATTGATGTGATCGAAAAAGCGGGGTTGATGTAACTGCGAAGCCGCAAGGACGCAATGCATCGCGAGGATAGCTTAGTGAAACCTTGCGCTTGGGTCTTCGCGGTTAAGAATAAGGATTACAGATCCAGTTTCATCACCCAATCACGCTGAATATCATCTCCCAATAAAAAATCCTGTTCACCAAATTTTTCAAAACCGAAAGAAGCGTAGAAGCGAACGGCGCGCTGGTTGTATTTCCAGGTGCCCAGCCAGAGGATTTGTTTTCCCATGTCTTTAGATAAAACAATAGCGGCATTCATTAATGCTTTACCAATTCCTTTTCCAATAAATTGAGTTCTGGCATAAAAGCGTGAGATCTCGATGGCATTAACGGAATTCAGGTTTTGATGCGTTCCTTCTTTTAAAAAAACATATCCTGCAAGGGTATCGTTCATATATGCCAGTAAAAAAATATTACCCTTTTCGGTAACCTGAGCAATTAATTTCTCAACGCTGAATTGCACAGACAGAAATTTATCAATATCAGACTTTGTATTGAATTGAGAAAAGCTTTCACAAAAAGTTTCGCGGCTGAGAGCCGCGATCATTACTGCCTCTTTTTCTGCTGCTCTCCGAATTATTATCTCATCCATTATTCAAAAATAGAAATCCTTGCAAAGGATTATGCCTTCAATTATTAATTTCTAATTATTAATTAACTCAACCACCATTGCACTCGCGCCTCCTCCTCCATTACAAATACCTGCAGCACCAATTTTACCGCCGTGTTGTTGTAAAACATTAATCAATGTAACAATGATCCTTGCACCACTGCAGCCTAATGGGTGACCGAGTGATACAGCACCGCCATGAACATTTACCTTAGCCGGATCGAGGTTCATTTTTTGCATGTTTACGATGCCTACAACTGAGAAAGCTTCATTCAGTTCTGTAAAATCAATATCGCTCATTTGTAAACCGGCTTTGGCAACCGCTTTGGGTACGGCCAGTGAAGGGGTTGTTGTAAACCATTCAGGGGCCTGTTCAGCATCAGCATAGCTGCGTATGATGGCCAATGGTTTTATACCCATTGCATCTGCTTTTTCTTTGCTCATCAAAACCAAGGCAGCAGCACCATCATTCATGGTTGATGCATTGGCGGCGGTTACTGTTCCGTCTTTAATGAATGCCGGTTTTAGTTCAGGGATCTTATCAAATTTTACATTGAAAGCATCTTCGTCTTTGGCAAATTTGATCGGATCTCCTTTGCGTTGTGGAATTTCTACCGGAACTACTTCATTATCAAAACGGCCATCGGCCCAGGCTTTCTGGCTGCGCTGGTAACTTTCTATGGCAAATGCATCCTGCTGTTCGCGTGTGATATTACATTCTTTGGCACACAATTCTGCAGCATTGCCCATGGCATAATTATGATAAACATCGGTAAGTCCGTCACGCGAAAGACCATCTATCATACTCACATTACCATATTTATTACCCCAACGCATATTGGCACTATAAAAAGGAACATTGCTCATACTTTCCATACCACCTGCAACCACAATATCGGCATCGCCCAATAATATACTTTGTGCTGCCAGTGCAATGGCTTTCATTCCGCTTGCACAAACCTTGTTAATGGTAGTAGCAATTACATTATCCGGCAAACCGGCAAATTTTGATGCCTGTCTGGCCGGTGCCTGGCCGGTATTTGCCTGAATTACACAACCCATCAATACTTCCTGTATATCTGTGGGATGTAATCCGGATTTTTCAACTGCCGCTTTTATAGCGATAGCACCCAGTTGCGGGGCAGTAAAATCCTTCAGGCTTCCACCAAAACTTCCGATCGGGGTTCTTACTGCTGAAACTATATAAACGGTTCTATTAGACATTTCTTCCAATTTTCTGCAAATGTAAAATAATATACTAACAATTGTTAGGTATGCGAAATAAAAACAAATACGGGATTTTTCCCCTTGCGAATTGCAATTGAAGATATTAGTTTTACCATCCAAACGTTTACAAACGGGTATTTCTGAATCCTGTTTCTGAAATCGGTAAACATTTTAAACAAGCTCCATGAAAAAGAACATCAACCAGGTTAAAGAAGAAAAGACAAGTCATATGTCTTTACTTTACTGGACATTAACAATCCTCCATTATTTATCAGGAATTGGTGGTTTGATTGCTTCTATTGTAATGGCTACGTCAAATAATAATGACACAAAAACGCTGGCTGCAATAACAGCCGTTTTATGTATTATCATATTTGCCGCTATTCATCCTGACAACAAATACAGGAAACTGGAAACCGGCTGGAGAATTCTGGATAAAAAATTAAACAGGTATCCATAAGTAGTAATGTTGTTAAGGTAAGGTCACAATTAGACGTTTCACGCGACTTTGCTCCTTATTTTTCTTTGCGTAAAATCTTCTTAACTTAATGACATTGCCCTAAGCAGTCTATTTCAGCAACAACGGCTACTTTTTCTAAATCACTTTTTATAGGCTTCCCCATCAAACTTAATCTCACAATATTCATTATTGCATAATTCAAGCATTTAGTTATGTAAATTAGCTGATGGATAATTCTATAACAGACCTCAGACTGGCTGTGTTAATTGATGCAGATAATGTTCCTTATGCCAACATAAAGGAAATGCTGGAAGAAATCACCAAGTATGGTACTCCTACTTTTAAAAGAATTTATGCAGACTGGACAAAACCAACTGTAAGCGGATGGAAGACAGTGCTACTTGAAAATGCCATCACCCCAATTCAGCAGTACAGTTATAGTACCGGTAAAAACTCGAGCGACAGTGCCATGATCATTGATGCGATGGATATTTTATATTCGGGTAAGGTAGATGGATTTTGTATTGTTTCAAGTGATAGTGATTTTACACGTTTAGCGATACGACTGCGTGAAGCAGGCATGAAAGTGATAGGCATTGGTGAGAAGAAAACACTCAAACCCTTTATTACTGCCTGTGATAAATTTATCTATATAGAAATACTGAAAGTGCAGGAAACGGTGATTGAAAAAAACGACACCAACCCTGTAAAAAAATCAGATAAAAAACAAGCCGTTCCTTTAAATAAGATCGATTCTGATCTTACAAAACTATTGCGCGACAGCATTGCAGATATTGCTGATGAAGAAGGCTGGGCACATCTTGGCAATCTTGGTAATACCATACTAAAAAAGAAACCCGATTTTGATGCCCGAAACTATGGGTTCACAAAATTACTTCCCCTGATAAAAAGCATGAACCGTTTTGAAATTGATGAAAGAGATGCGGGAAAGCAGCATATTAAGCACGTTTATGTGAGAATTAAAAATTAAAAATTTGGAAGCGAGCCTAGCCCGATGTTATTGTATTAAACCCTTGTAATTCTTAATTACTAATGCGAATCAAGGGTTGAAATAGAGCCGTAGGCTCGAAATATGTTGTAGCAACGGATTTTAATCCGTTGTAATTGTAGTCAGGTTATTCCCATAATGCCGTAGGCATGGTATATATGGTATTTTATATGGATCGAACCTACGGTTCTTTATTGTGGTTGATTTATTATATCCAACGGATTAAAATCCGTTGCTACAATATTTATCGAGGCTACGCCTCTACAACTTCATAACCTTCCAATTTCAACCCTTGATTCGCATTACTAATTATTAATTATCTGTATCCCTGTTTTAGTAAAAGCAATCTTTTGTTGTTTATACAGATTTCCCGTGGTCATTTTGAAAGTTTTCTTACTCATGCCAAAGAAATCATAGATCTCCTGAGGATCTGATTTATCGTGGTATGGCAGATAACCGTTATTCTCTTCCAACAGGCGAAGAATCTTTCCTGCTTCATCTTCCACTTTTTGATAGCCGGGTTTACCGAGAACAACATCGATCTTATTATCAGGCCGAATGGTTTTGATAAAACCCTGAAGTTTATCACCAATGTGTAAAGTTGTATAAATTTCGTTACTGTGTAAAAGTCCTGTGTGTTTATTATTGATGATCATTACATACCCCAGTTCAGACTGGCGATACACGAGCAGATCAACAATATCTTTTTCCTTAACCGTTAAATCCTCATTGCTTAATAAGGATTCCAGCTTTTCTGTTGCTGCTACCCTGCCAGTTTGTTCATCAATGTATAATTTAACGAGGTATTCTGCTCCTTCGTGCATACCACCGATTTGTTTGGATTTGGGAACAAACAGGTCTTTCATCAAACCCCAATCAAGAAAAGCGCCCAAACCCGTTACAGAAACCACTTTCATTTTCACGATCTCTCCTACCGTGGCTTTTGCCTTTTGTGTGGTGGCTATCAGTCTGTTATCTGAGTCATGGTATATAAATACTTCAATTTCTTCACCAATTCTCAATTTTCCCGGAGCAAATCTTTTTGGCAAAAGAATGCCTTCAGCACCATCTTCCAAATAAAATCCAAAATCTACTTTGCGGGTTACTTTAAGTGTATTGTATTGTCCTACTTGTACTGTGTTCATCATTTTTCAGGTTGTTCCGTAATGCAAAGGTACAATTGTTTATTTTGATGGGATTTAACACTGGAAATGTGAATAGATCACTGAATGTTTATATGTTAGCAACTTTCAATGCTTTTCAATGCAGGCATTTAATATTTTGCAGCGAGTATGAAACAAATTGTGAAAAGTGTTCTGTTGCTGTGGTTCATGTGTATAACCACTTTTTCTTATACACAAACAGTGAAAGGCCACTGGTTTGGTATTGGAATGGTGCAAACAACCAGTGAGTATGACTCTTACTTATCTGAGTTAATCATACGCCAAAAAGGCAAACTTGTTTGGGGCGAATTTGATTATTATTTCAAAGACAGTCTTGTAAAAGTGCCGATCAACGGAAATTTTGATGAACAGACACGTAGGTTGAGTATTAAACCATTTCCGGTTATTTATTTTCGTTCGCTTAATGCGAAGAACAGTATAGACTGTTTTATGTCTGGAAATTTTAATTTGCTTACTTCAAAAACAGAATCTGTTTTGCATGGCAGTCTTATGAGTGATGCCGACCATCAATATACAGTACCGGCGATCAATTTTCGTTTAACAAGATCAGATGATACAGGATTTGCAGTAATTAAAAAAGAAGCCGAAGAAATGATTGATACTATTTTAAAAGCGACTCCTTCGGCAATGATTCCTTTTACCGTGCCGGATGAAAAATTCAGTTCACGAAAAAACATGTTTACCAAAGAGATTGAAGTAGCCGGTAATACTGTTCGGCTGGAGTTGTATGATAATGGCGAGATCGATTATGATTCTGTTTCATTGTACCTGAATAACAAAAAGATCCTGCCAAAATCCATGCTTACGCATAAAGCAATCAAATTGAGTATTGATCTTGATCTGACGCTTGAGTATAATGAGTTGAGTATGTTTGCAGAGAATCTTGGATTCATTCCGCCAAATACTGCAGCGTTGATTTTGTATGATGGTAAGATCAGATATGAGGCGATAATGACGAGCGACCTGAAAAAGAATGCTACTATACGAATTCGAAGGAAGAAATAGTGAACACAAAAAACTGCGCCTTTGCGTCTTTGCGAGAATATTTTTCACGCCAAGGCGCAAAGGCGCAGTTTGATTATTTGTAACTGATCAGTTCTGCATTCAATTTTTTAGCTAACCCTTTCGCTCCCCAACTCATTACCACATCATGGTTATAATTGAATGCAGGTTTTAAGATAAATGAGAGATAATTCATCCAGGCTTTATTGGTAAAAACTGTCCAGTTATATTGAACATAGGTGATGCCATTCTTTTCTTCAAAAAACCATTCGCCTTCGCCTTCCAGTTCGCCAAAAGCAATTCCTTTCATGTGTTTGTATTTCTCCAGTTCTGTTAAACGCATATTGAATGCAAGCTGATACGGTAAAATACTTCGCCACGTATATTCTCGAACGCCACCAACACCATCGGTATCTCCTTTTTCCAATTCAATTACTTTTACAACGCCTTTCCACCATCCCGGCCAATCGAGTGAAGCATGAATTGCATCCCATACATCATGTAACGGGGCTTTGATTTGCCAATGGGTAATAAACGCATATTGTGTAGCCATAACACTTGTTTACGTAATATACGATGAACAAACTATTTTGGTTTACCCAAACAATTCAGGTTGTGCATTATCATCTTTTGGCTTTTGCTCCCACTCCATTTCAATGGTTTTGCTATAATCGGTGAGTTTGGCACCAACAGCTTTCCAGCCCA
>CANBSW010000103.1 GCA_947372235.1 Chitinophagaceae bacterium
GATATGGTGGATGATGAGAAATGGAATGAGGTAAAGGATTTCATCAGAACTAAAACTAAAGGTTTTAAAAAGATCGTAGCCATTGGTACAGGTGGAAATATCAATAAAGTCTTTTCGTTAAGTAAGAAAAAAGACGGGAAACCACTTAGCCTGGAACTGTTGAAAGATTATTATAAAGAGATCGCCAGTTTTTCACTGGAAGACCGCATCAATATTTACAAACTTCGCGGGGATCGTGCCGATGTAATTGTTCCTGCATTACAGATATATATCAATGTGATGCGATGGTCTGATACTGACGAGATCTATGTTCCCAAGATTGGACTGGTAGATGGACTGATCCAGCATTTGTATTCTGAACTGAGCAGCAAAGAATCGGCTACCCAGATTGAGAGAAATTAGCCTGTTCCTGATAAAAAACCTCCAAATACCCTAAAGCCATTACAATAGCCATTTTTTTCACCGATAAGTGTGTGCAGTTCACCCATATTGTTTTACAGGATTGTAAGAGCTGAATAGATTTGGTTTAAACCCTTAAACATGAGAAACAAAATTGTATTGTCATTTCTGCCCCTAACGTGCCTCTTACTGGCATTGAATGCCGGTGCCCGTGCATACGACCATAAAGATTCTGTTGTGATCAACCACCAGGTTGATGGGGATATCAGTGAATGGAAAACTGATAAGTTTGAAACGGATAAAGAAAGCCTTATTCAATATTCAGTGGATCATGATGCCACCAATGTATATATGGTTTTAAAAGTGAGCGACCAGCGTTTACAAATGAAGATGATCATGCAGGGAATGAGTTTGTTCATCGATAAAAAAGGAAAGAAAAAAGAAGGTACCGGTATAGAATTTCCTGTAAAAAAAGAAGGGGGCTCTGCCGGGGGGTTCGGTGGTGGTAGAAACGGAGGTGGCAGAAATGGGGGCAATGGTGAGTCTGGAGAAAAAAGTGGACCACCCAGCCTTGTAGAAATGCATCAAAGACTGGCTGCAGGAATGTTGATGCTAAAATCCTTTGGATTTGATGATCAGGAAGATAAAACACAATTTATCGTACAGGAAAATGGAATTACAGTTGCCTTTCTGTGGGATGAAACCAATAATCTGAATATTGAATATCTGATACCCATCAAATTTTTGGGAACCACTGCATCCTTAAATGGCAAACCTTTTTCAATTGGTTGGAAAATAAATGGGTCTGATTCTGGAGAAACCCCTTCTTTACCTTCCGGAGGTTCCGGTGGTGGAAGAGGTGGTGGTGGTGGACGTGGTGGTGGCGGTGGTGGACGCAGTAGCGGTGGACCGGGAGCCGCGCAGGTGGGTGGTGAACTGGGTGTTGACAGATCCAAAGAACAAAGTTTCTGGACCAAATACACAATGAACTTTTAACAATCGCTCAATTTTGTTGCTTGAAAAATAATAAGAAGATAGTTACATTGATTGCTCACATAGCCGCATGGGTATGCTTTTTTACGCTACCCTATTTGGTGTTCTTTCCAAGACTTCGTGAGTTTAACATGTCAAATCACCAGCTGGCATCCATCATCTGTAACAATGTTTTTCTGGTGTTGTTTTATTATTTGAACACATTATTACTGATACCCAAGTTTCTGGTTAAAGAAAAATGGTTTTTATATATTTTGTCGATCATTGTTTGTTTACTGATATTCTTGTACGTACCCAAACAAATTGCCACACTGATTGCAGAACCAGAACCATTTAATCCACAAAACAGAGAATTTATACGAAATCCTGCTTTTCAGGGAAAACCAAGAATGAGTGTATCTGGTAGAAAACGTCCGGTGGCAGACCCTTATAATACTGTTCTATTCCTGTTGATCTTTACAGTAGGTACTTGTTTTTCGGTAATTCAACGTTGGTTAAAGACCGAGCAGACAAGAAAAGAAACTGAAAATGAAAAACTCAATACGGAATTGTCGTTCCTTAAATCGCAGGTAAACCCACATTTCTTTTTTAATACCTTGAATAATATTTATTCACTGGCAATCGTAAGAAGTGAAAAAACGGCGCCGGCAGTAATGAAGCTCTCATCCATCATGCGTTATATCTTAACGGAAACACAACGTGATAAAGTGCCCTTAAGTAATGAAGTGGATTTTATCAATAATTTTATCGATTTGCAAAAAGTAAGACTTACCGATAAAGTAACTTTAAATTTTACAATAGAAGGAAGTACCGATAATTTACTGGTAGCCCCACTCCTGTTCATCCCTTTTGTAGAAAATGCATTTAAATATGGGGTAAGCACAAAAGAGCCATCCAGTATTAACATTGATATAAGAACAGAAGGAAATATCATTCTTTTTTCTGCTGTAAATTACATCGTTGCATCAGAAAATAACCTGATGGAAAATACCGGCATTGGCATTAACAATGTAAAAAGAAGACTGGAGTTGATGTACCCTGGTAAACACAAACTTACCACAACTGAAAAAGACCATTATTATACCGTTAACTTAGAGATTGTAACCTGATGATACACTGTATTGCGATAGACGATGAACCACTGGCCCTGCAACTGATCAATGAGTATTGCAGCAAGATCTCATTTCTTAAACTGGAGAAAACTTTTACCAATACAGATGAGGCCAGAGCATGGCTGCAACAGAATAAAGTTGATCTCCTATTCCTCGATATTCAGATGCCCGATATCAATGGTATGCAGTTCTACAAAAGTCTTGCGGAAAAACCGCCTGTTATTTTTACTACTGCATATAAAGATTTTGCAGCAGAAGGATTTAATGTGGATGCAGTAGATTATTTATTAAAACCTTTTGAGTACGATCGATTTTTAAAAGCCTGTTACAAAGCCAATGAATACCTTGAGTTTTTAAGTTCACAGGAGCTACAACTCAATTCCATTTTTGTAAAAGTGAATTATGAGATCATGAAGATCAACCTCAAAGACATTGAGTTGATCGAAGCACTGGATGATTATATCAAGATCTATATCAAACCCACACCGGTACTCACTTTAATGACTTTGAAAAGTATACAGGAAAAACTTCCAACCAGAGATTTTGTTCGGGTTCACCGATCTTTTATTGTACCCATAAACAGAATTGAAAAATTCAGCAAAACCAAACTGTGGACGGCAGGAAAAGAGATTCCTATCGGCAGCAGTTACAGCCAGGTGTACGATCAATTATTGACCGTTTCAAAAACCAGATAGTTCCCCGATTAACAATACCTGCTCGCCTAAATGATTGCAAAAATGTTTCAACATTGAATAAATTTATAGTGGATCATTTTCATTAATGTTTCATGCAAGGTTTTGATGAGAAGGTATTACCGGTTGTTCTCAACGGAGGTAGTACCTTCTTTTTTTTCTGCAACATACACTTGCACTAAAGCTTCAGCATCGTTGCAAAAGGGGGAGATAATTCTTTCCTTATCACTTATATTTTTATTTCAAAATATTATTCTTTACTACAAATAATTCCTCCTTTAGGGGGTTAGGGGGTGTACTTTTACCTAAATTTATCTATATGGATTTTCTACTACAATTAGGTATTGATATCAAAAATCAAGGAGTATCAACCGGTACAGATTGGTTGGCAAGTAATGGCACGGTAATAGATTCTTACTCTCCCGTTGATGGTAAAAAGATCGGAACAGTGGTTACTGCAGACAATGATGCTTACGAAAAAGTGGTACCCATAGCTCAGGAAGCTTTTCAAACATGGCGTATGTGGCCGGCACCTAAGCGCGGTGAGATAGTAAGACAGGTAGGCGATGCTCTCCGTGTCTATAAAGAACCACTTGGCAAATTGGTTAGCTATGAAATGGGAAAAAGTTTACAGGAAGGATATGGCGAAGTACAGGAGATGATTGATATCTGCGATTTTGCTGTGGGCCTCTCACGTCAATTATACGGCCTTACTATGCATAGCGAGCGACCCGCCCACCGTATGTACGAACAATGGCACCCATTGGGTGTTGTGGGTATCATTTCAGCATTCAACTTCCCTGTTGCGGTATGGGCATGGAACAGTGCACTGGCATGGGTTTGCGGAAATACTACTATCTGGAAACCCAGTGAAAAAACACCTTTATGCGGCATAGCAGTACAAAAAATAGTGGCGGATGTTTTTGAAAAAAATCAAGTGCCGCAAGGCGTTAACTGCCTTGTACAAGGTGGCCGTGAAGTAGGTGAATGGATCAGCAACGATACACGTATCCCTTTGGTATCTGCCACCGGTTCTACAAGAATGGGCAAGGCACTAAGCGCAACAGTGGCAGCCAGATTAGGAAGATCAATCCTTGAACTGGGAGGAAACAATGCCATCATCATTTCGCAACATGCCGATCTGGATATGGCATTGATCGGCTCTTTATTCGGCGCAGTGGGTACTGCAGGACAACGTTGCACAACCACACGCCGCCTCATCATCCATGAAAATGTTTATGACAGTTTCAAAGAAAAATTAGTGAAAGCCTATGGCCAGTTACGTATTGGTAATCCTTTGGATACACATCATCATGTAGGGCCATTGATTGATACAGATGCAGTTGAAATGTACCTCAATGCCATTGATCATTGCAAACAACAGGGCGGACATTTTATTGTAGAAGGTGGTGTTCTTTCCGGTACAGGATATGAAAGTGGCTGTTATGTAAAACCCTGCATTGCAGAAGCAAAAAATGAAATGCAGATTGTACAACACGAAACCTTTGCGCCCATTTTGTATTTGATGAAATACAACACCATCGACGAAGCCATTGCATTGCAAAACGGTGTACCGCAAGGGCTCTCCTCTGCTATCATGACATTGAACATGCGCGAAGCAGAACAATTTCTTTCACACAAAGGAAGTGACTGTGGAATCGCTAATGTAAACATAGGCACCAGCGGCGCAGAAATTGGGGGAGCATTTGGTGGCGAAAAAGAAACCGGTGGTGGCCGTGAAAGCGGCAGCGATGCATGGAAAGCGTATATGCGCAGGCAAACAAATACGATTAACTGGAGTGATAAATTGCCTCTGGCACAGGGGATTGTTTTTGGTTTGTAGCGTCACAAATTAATTGAACTATATTACCCACATTCAACATATATAGACCCACAATTCAATTTATTGGAAAGCAGATTTCAATCTGTCATCCAATGCTTCATGTTCTTCCCCTCCTCCTCCATATCTGGCAATGATCTTTCCATTTGGATCGATCAATATTTGGGTAGGAAGGGAATGAATTCCATACAGATCACTGATATCTGTACTTTTATCAAACCCCTTTGCTGCATCATATTTTAAGCCTCGTAAAACCTGTTGCCATGGAAGTCCATCCATAGAAACTGCTTTTTTCCAGGCGGCATGGTCCTGATCATCATCTGAAACACCGATCACTTCAAACCCTTTGTTTTTATATTGGACATACAATTCTTTCAAATGTGGATTGCCTTTTCTGCAGGGTCCACACCAACTCGCCCAAAAATCGAGCAGTACATATTTACCTTTAAAATCTGAAAGACTAATTGGTTTGTTTGTTATATCAGTAGTAATGAAATTCTTAGCCATACTCCCCGGTGAGCCGGAAGAAAGTTTATTCAGTTCATCAAGGATCAATTTTCCATAACTGGTTTGTTGCGTTTTACTACCCAATCTATCATAATATCTTTTCAGTGAATCCACTCGAAGTTTACTAACATAATAACGTAGCTGGTAAGCCGTAACTAAGGAAGCAGGATTTGCCCGAAAAAATTGATAAGTAGCAGCCGCAAACCTCTCCTGAAAAGGATCAAATTCATCATGAATGGCATCCGTTATCTTCTTTAACGAATCCTGTATTTTTTCACTGAGATTTTTTCTTCTCGAATCTATATAGGCATTGTTAGCCGCCTCAAATCTTGCGGATAAGGGTTCCATTTCTTTTTGAATGCCTTCCATTGATTTCTTCAACTGCATACTTTCCTGCTGCGTAATTGAGCCGGTAACTATTGTATTGGGTATATCATCCGCATTTAGATCTGCATGCATTTCGGATGATTCAAGAAATAGGTCAACCCTTTTTCCTATGCCCTTTGATTTAAGAAACAAATAAGACATGGATGTTTCAGAGAGATTTCCTTTGAATAAGTAAGCCCCGTTTTTTACGATACAACTGTCTTTAAACTGTTTTCCATCTTTTCCCGGATAGTTCAGGTATATAACTTCTGCTTCAGCTCCTTTGAACTTTCCACTTAAAGAAAATTGTCCGGAATTGTTTTGTGCGATTGAAGCAAAACCGATCAACAATCCTAATCCCAATGCAAAACAGTTTTTTAAACCCATCATAACCGCAATTTTTATTTTATTAACTATTTAAATCTATTTAAAAAAAATCACTTTCTCAAAACCCTCTCCACCCCATACTGCACCGGTAACTGTTGATTTCTTATGTGGCATTCAACTCTCCATCTGCAAATATTTCGAAAATTCTTCCCCGGTTATACATTCCAAAATAAGTAAGAATCAGTTTTTTCGTTTTTTGCGGCCTATCATCCAACCAATTGACAATCAACCATTTTACCTAAAACCGGCCTTATTAAGATTTTCATAAAACTAAAATCTTCTATTAATTTATCATTATCATTCCGCAAATTTGTAGATATAAGAAAATTTCTACTCAATGATGCACCGTGGGATTGTTTTAGCCATCTTGACCTTACCTGTCTTCTTTTTTCAGGGTAATGCTCAGGAAGCCCCAAGAGGCTGGCATCTGCTGGATTATACACAGGATTCTTTTTATGGCATCAGTTTAAACAAAGCTTATTCTTTTCTCAAAAGCAAACACAGAACACCTAAACCGGTTATTGTAGCCGTATTGGATTCCGGGATAGATACAACACATGAAGACCTCAAAGCCGTTCTCTGGCGCAATCCCAAAGAAATTCCCGGTAATGGGATTGATGATGATGGCAATGGATATATTGATGATGTTTACGGTTGGAATTTTTTAGGAGGTAAAGATGGCCGCGATGTAAGTAAGGCTCCGGATGAACGCTCAAGAATTTATCACCGCTTCAAAGGCACTTTTGCGGAAAAAACGTTTGACTCCACCACCCTTTCAGGTGTAAATATTGAACACTACAGAACCTGGAAAAAAGCTGCGGATGAAATGAATAAAAGTGATGAGGACCAGTCTGAGTTAATGTTTCTTGAGATTACAACACGTGCCCTTAAACGTCATGACCAGATTTTGAGAAAGGAAATGGGAAAAGATGAGTTTACAATTGAAGATGTTGAAAAATTCTTACCGGCTTCACGCATGGCGAGAGAAACAAAACTCAACTACCTCACCATGATGAAAATGATGAAAGTTGATAGTGATGAAAAGAATACAAACCTCATTGCAGATCTTGAAAGAGAACTTACTAAAACAAAAGCTTCATTTGAAGCAAAAGATACGCCACCTGTTGATTACAGACAGATGATCGTAAAAGACGATTACTTTAACTTTTCAGACCGTTTCTATGGCAATAACGATGTGATGGGGCCAATGGAAGATGCCGACCATGGCACACATGTAAGCGGATTAATAGGTGCACAAAGAAACAATGGCATTGGCGTGGATGGTGTGGCCGACGATGTAAAGATTATGATGCTGCGTATTGTTCCGGATGGTGATGAATATGATAAGGATGTTGCCCTCGCTATCCGTTATGCAGTTGATAATGGTGCCAAAGTGATCAACATGAGTTTTGGAAAATATTTCTCACCCGAAAAAAGATGGGTAGACAGTTCTATCAAATATGCCGAAGCACATGATGTATTAATCGTTCATGCTTCGGGTAATGAGCGTACCAATGTAGATGAGAAAGAAAATTTTCCCAACCCCTGGCTAAAACAATGGAACA
Source organism: Chitinophagaceae bacterium (assembly GCA_947372235.1). GTDB lineage: Bacteria > Bacteroidota > Bacteroidia > Chitinophagales > Chitinophagaceae > Sediminibacterium. Next base: position 7,862 of record CANBSW010000103.1, read on the forward strand.
GCAATGCTACCAATTTTATTAATGTGGGTGCCAGCAGCGATCCAAAGATTTCAGGCAGTTTGGTAGCAGAGTTCAGCAATTATGGCAAGCAAAATGTGGATGTATTTGCTCCGGGAGAACGTATTTATTCTACCGTACCGGGCAGTCAGTACAGAAGTCTGAATGGCACCAGTATGGCGGCACCGATAGTAAGTGGTTTGGCAGCATTGATACGCAGTTATTATCCTGAGCTGAGTGCTGTACAGGTAAAAAAAATTATTGAAGAATCAACCCTTAAACCCGATACATCGGCACCATGTATTAAACCAGGTGCAAAAGAAGGCACTACTACTCCTTTTAACGGTTTAAGCAAAACAGGTGGTATTATCAATGCATACAATGCAATGATGGATGCAGATACCGTAAAAGGCGTTATGGTAACCAAAGAGCCTTTAAAAATAAATCCGCCTGCCAAACCAAATACCAGTACCAGCAAAACCAAATTATAATGTCAAGACCACAGGCATCAGAGTTTCCTCCCTATTTTGGAAGATATATAGCACAAGTTGACGCTGACAATATTATGGATGCTGTAAATAAGTATTCAAAAGTATTGGGCGATTTTTACAACCATCTTCCGGAAGAAAAAGGAGAATACCGTTATGCCACGGGTAAGTGGACCGTAAAAGAATTACTGTTACATATAGTAGATGCTGAAAGAATTTTTTCATATCGCATGCTGCGGATTGCCAGAAAAGATAAAACGCCTCTCGCATCTTTTGACGAAGACAGTTATGCCGCAAATTCTGAAGCCGGAAACAGAAGTTTTGCATCGATCAAAGAAGAGTTTTTAGCCGTAAGAAAAGCAACTGATCTCTTGCTTACAACATTAAGTGAAGAACAATTATCACAAGAGGGAATTTCCAGTAATCTTGCCATCACTGTAAACGCACTGGCCTATATCACTTTCGGCCACATGTTGCATCATAAGAATGTTTTGGAAGAAAGATACCTGTAGAATTTGAAAATGTGGCAATTTGAAAATGGGAAAATGGGAAGAAATTAAACTCCTTACTGTTATTCAATTTTCAAATTCGCACATTTTCAAATTAATACCGTTCAAAATCATTCCACTCCTCATCACTCAATAACTTCTGTAAAACAGGATCACGAAACACCAAAGTATAATCCATTGGTTTCCCGTTTACCCAAATGGTTCGGTATACCAAACGGATTCCATGGCTGTAATCTACCCACCAGTTAATATGACCGGTGTATAAGGGTTGTATGGGTTTGCCATCCAATTTGTGCCAACCATAGATTGCTTCGTGATTGGGCTTTGCATCATGTATCAGTTTGCCGGATAACACAACATCTTTTTTTATTCCGGAGATCAGTCCTTTCCTCCCTTTTCTTTGCCCTTCAATGATCAGATGATGCTGCCACATGGTAACAGAGCTGTCGCGGAAGGCATACATAGGAACAGGAGCCAGTTTAACAATAGATTGTTCGTATATATCATTTACCATTTTTCGTGTTGGCAAAAAACAATGGAAACTATCTGCAATCACCTGCGCTGCCATTGGGGTTAGGGGAATTCTTGCCCAGTCATCATCCGTGCCTAATGAAAGATAATCGGGTGATACAAAATAATAGGCAGAGATTATTTTACCAGTGATACTGTCTGTAATGGAAGTATGCACATTCACAAACTTTTTTAAAAAGGAAGGATAATTACCATTCAGTATTTCCTGCTTAGCCAATGAATCACGCTCCCTCCATTTCCATGCGGCAACCGTTTCATAAAATGCAGTGGCTCCATGTGTTTCTACAGAACTGTTACGAGCGGGCCAATTCATGTTTCGTGTTGTTGCGCAGGAAACTATACATATGATAGATAAAATAAAAAGGGGTATTCGCATAACTGTATTCACTGTTCTCCCGAAAGTTATCAATAAAAAATTAATGGGAGGAATAATTCAATTTGAATTTTGAATGTCGTGTGTTGAGTATCTTAACCGCTAAGTCGCAAGGGCGCAAAGTTTCGCAAAGCAAAACCTGAAAACAAGCCTTATGTATCTTAGTGCCCTTGCAACTTAGTAGTTAAAAAAATATATTTGAATTATGACAAAGATCGGGCTCATATCAGACACGCATGATTACCTGGATGATGACGTATTCAGGCATTTTGAACAATGCGATGAGATCTGGCATGCCGGCGATTTTGGTACTTCAAAAATTTCAGATGCACTGAAAAACTTCAAGCCGTTACGAGGTGTGTATGGTAATATAGACGGGTATGATATCCGTAGCGAATACCCCGAAACTTTGGTATGGAACTGTGAACAGGTAAAAGTATTAATGGTTCATATTGGTGGTTATCCGCCGAAATATAATCCCCATACAAAACAATTGATACAGCAGGATCACCCACAACTCTTTATCAGCGGGCATTCGCATATTTTAAAAGTGATGTATGATGATAAGATGAATTGCCTCCACATGAACCCCGGTGCTGCCGGCAAACATGGCTGGCATAAAGTACGAACCCTGATCCGCTTTGTAATTGATGGAAAAGATATTAAACAATGCGAGGTGATTGAATTAGGAAGCCGATAATAGGATTTTAAATAGGGATTTTAGTCTCTGATTCCAGAATTAAATGGACCTCTTTTTAGCATAATACTTCCCTGCTCTCAATGAATTCGGTAATCCGATCATTACAACCAATATCAACATCCCCTTAATTGCTGCCTGCCATTGAAAAGGTGGCGGCGGAGGAGTATTACTTAATGGAACGATGATCTTATTCATTACTGTCCATACGAATAATCCATATATAAAAGCCAGTATAAATTTGTTCAGCCTTTCTAATTTCAATGTAGGATAAATCATAAAAAAGAAAAATGTAAACAGGTATGCGATCAGATAATGAAACAATAAGCCCAGCAAAGCCATGCCTGTTCCTCCTGCATATGCGTCGGCTTTACCAAAAACTCCGCTGGCTACATAATTCAATACCAATATTGGATTCTTACCGGTACTGATATAAAAAGAAACACAGGCTGCAATAATATCAAGCGATCCTGCAATAAAACCCGTTTTCAAAACAGAAGAACCAAAAGTTTCTGATGGATCCTGCGTAGTATTCATATCTTTTATTTGATGTGATTAACTAAAAACTCTCTACAAAATATTCGTTCTGTTGCATTTTTTATAATTATTATGATAAATGGGAACGATTCGAAGTTTAGATATTCCAAAATTCTCCCTACCTTATATTCTTAAAAATTGACTTTATGTCTACTCCACTCAACCGCCGCGACTGGTTAAAAAGAAATTCTTTGGCAGCAATTGCACTTGGATTCTCACTGCCTTCTATGGCTAATGAAGAAGGACTTTTACGAAGTTTCGGTGCAGAAAAAGGATTGATCAACCTTGGTTCCAATGAAAACCCTTATGGCATTTCCCCAAAAGCGAAAGAGGCATTGCTTGGTATGTTGACAGAAGCACATCGTTATCAATTCAATGTAACATCCCTGGGTGGTTTTGAAAAAGAGCTGTCACAATATTATAAAGTAAGTGCTGATCAGGTGATTGCTACCGCCGGTTCCGGAGAAGCTTTAATGAGGCTTGCCAGACATTTCAATAAAGGCAATCTGGTTACTGCCACCCCTACTTTTGCAACGCTGCCAAATACCGCAAAAAAGATCGGAACCAAAGTAACCGAAGTTCCTTTAACAAAAGAAAAAGTACACGATCTGCCGGCTATGATGCGTGCCATGGATAATAATACCAAACTGGTTTATATCTGTAATCCTGCCAATCCAAGCAGTACGGTTTTACCCAAACAGGCATTGAAGGATTTTTGTATAGAAGCTTCTAAAAATGCGATCGTTGTAATTGATGAAGCGTACATTGATTTTCTGCCCGACCCGGAATCTGAGACGATGATTCCACTGATAGATAAACATCCAAATATCATTGTTGTACGAACCTTCTCAAAAATTCATGCCATGGCGGGATTGCGTGTTGGATTTATTGTAGGGCATCCTGCTATTATCCGCGAACTGGATGAAGATAATTTTTATTACTCGCAGTTAAATATCAGCAATCTCACACTGTCTGCAGCTTTGGCCAGTTTGAAAGATGAGGCCCACCGCCTTTCCTGCAAACAAAAAAATGCAGAAGCCAGAAGCTATACGATCAATGCTCTGGCAGGCATGAATTATAAATGTATCCCATCCTCTACCAATTTTATTTTCTTCCCGTTAGGAAATTATCCCGGTGATTTTTCAAAAGATATGTTACAGAAAAATGTGATCCTCCGCTCCAATACCTACCCCGATGGTAAATGGGGCAGGGTTAGTTTGGGAACAATGGATGAAATGAAACAATTTATCAGCTTGATGAAATCATAAAAAACAATAGCCACAGATTCACAGATCTTTTTAAAATAATCTGTGAATCTGTGGCTAAAAAAGACTTCCACATCTCTAGCTCATCCCCGGAAACCAGGGCCTTCCAACGATCTCTCTAAATGGCCATGGCACCGTTGCCAATATCACCACCAATGCGATCAGAAAATAGTAAAACGCTTTCTTATATTTCACTTCATCACTCACATCCTTCTTAGCCATACCGTGTCCCATGGTGATTAGCACGATCGCCAATATCATTCCCACCGGATGCTCCACCCAAAAGAAGCGCAGAAATTTATCTTTCATAAAACTGGTTCCTTCAGGCAAGGTATAAGACAGAAACCCATAACGCCCCAATGCCACCTGGTACAAACCCAACAACAAAGTAATATGCGCACTGATCATTGTAAATAACCATATCTTTTTATCCCCTGCTGCAAAAGCTTTCTTCCCCTGCCAGCCACTATACGCTTTAACGATAGACAATACCAGCAAAATCAAAATCACCCAACGCAAAAAATTGTGTAAGTGTAACAAACCTGTTTGCATAAATTTTTTATTTAGGTTGAAAGATAACAGTTATTTATGAACCATAAATCGTGAGACGTGAGTAATAATTTTTAATTACTAATTTCTAATTATTAATTAAAAATCAACCCCTACTCCACCCAATCCGCCATAAACAAATTGGTATCATGTGTTCCCCCATTATTACGGTTCGATGCGAAGATGATCTTCTTCCCATCGGGGCTAAACATAGGAAATGCATCAAACCCTTTATCACGGCTTACTTTTTCCAACCCTTTTCCGTTAATGTCTGTGAGATACATATTAAAAGGGAACCCTCTTTTATATTCGTGGTTACTGCAAAAAATAATCCGTTTACTGTCGGGTGTAAAATTAGGGGCCCAGTTTGCCTGTTCTAAAAAAGTAATCTGTTTGGCATTCTTTCCATCAGCATCTGCTACATAAACTTCCATGTGCGTAGGTGCTACCAAACCTTCTGCCAATAATTCTTTGTATTCTTTTACTTCTGCGGCTGTGGTTGGGCGACTTGCTCTCCACACAATTTTTTTACCGTCAGGACTAAACCATGCACCACCATCATAACCCAAAGTGTTGGTTATCCTTTTTTCTTTGCCGGTTGCCAGGTCCATGATGTACAGATCAAGATCGCCATCTTTATCACTGCAATAGATCATCTTCTTTCCATCAGGAGACAGCGTTCCTTCCGCATCATACCCTTTTGCCGTAGTTAATTGCTTTACGATCTTACCATTCAGATCTGCCATAAAAATATCGTAGCTGTCGTACAAAGGCCAAATGTATTTATTGCCATATTTACTTCTGTCTGGCAATGGCGGGCAGGTATCGGCACCTTTAAAAGTAGATGCATAAATAATATGTTTTCCATCGGGTAAAAAATAAGAACAGGTAGTTCTTCCTTTTCCGCTGCTCACCATTTTGTACGTAAATTTTTCTCCGGGTTTGGTAGGCACTTTACCAATAAAGATCTGATCACAATTCAACCCTTCTTTCGGATTGGTTCTTTGAAAGATGATTGATTTACCATCATAACTCCAGTAAGCTTCGGCATTATCGCCGCCAAAAGTTAGCTGCTGAATATTTTTAAAATGCTTTTCTCCTGCAAACAAAACCGAATCAGGTACAGCAGTTTGAGCCATTAGCTGTGAAATACAAAACAATAATCCCAGCCAAACAGAAAATCCTTTTTTCATAGATGATGTGTTAATATTCGGCAAAAATAAGTGCAAGGATACAGTCTTTTGTCAGAAAACTGTCACCACATCCCTCATCTCCATATTTTTGCAGGATGAAATCATGGAGAAAACTCATTTTTCTATTCTTTTTTGCCGCCTGCACCAATGAACCTAAAAACAAGGTTCCCGACAGTTTACAAAAAGAGGAATTGCCCGCCCCTATTCAACAATTGTACAGTAACCTGGATAAACACCCCGACAGCGTTGGCCTTCGCATACGTTTGGTGAATGCGCTGGATAGCCTTGGCGCTTTTCAGAAAGCGATGACCCAGATGGATTCTTTGATCCGTAAAGACAGCCTGAATTATGGCCTTTGGTATCGGAAAGCATTGTTGCAGGAGAATATTCATGATACAACAGGAGCATTAAGATCTTACCGGTATGCTATCCGCATTTACCCTTCACCGGATGCTATGCTGGCTGCCGCCAATTTGTTGGCAGAGAAAAAAGATTCTACGGCATTGTTATTATGCAAACAAGTGGCCGATTTCAGAATTGGGCGTGAATACACAGCGCATTGCAGTTTTATTTCCGGCGTTTTTTATGCCAGAACCGGCAAAAAAGAAAAAGCCATAGAAGCTTTCAATAAAACCATCATTAATGATCTTAATTACATGGAAGCTTACATGGAAAAAGGTTTCATATACTATGACAATAAAAAATTTGATGAGGCACTCCGTGTTTTTCAAACAGCCACAACGGTTAAGAACACCTATGCAGATGGTTATTACTGGATGGCCAAATGCAATGAAACTTTGAATAATAAAACAGAAGCCGTTGCCAATTACCAAAAGTCGCTTACACTGGACCCAACATTGAAAGAAGCAAGTTCGGCTTTACAAAGACTAAACACAAAATAAATAAAACAAATCTCCATCCCGGTTTTGCCGTGACAAATATTCAAAATACTTTTACCGCATGCCAATAATAGCCCCATCTCTTCTAAGCGCTGATTTCCTGAACCTTCAGAAAGATTGTGATATGTTAAATGCAAGCCAGGCCGACTGGTTTCATTTAGATGTGATGGATGGCAGTTTTGTACCCAATATCAGTTTCGGATTTCCGGTAATAGAAAGGGTTTGCAAAACCACCACCAAAGTTTGTGATGTACACCTGATGATAATGGAACCTGGTAAATACGCAGAAGCATTTCAAAAAGCAGGTGCTGATATTTTAACGGTACATATTGAAGCCTGTCCGCATTTACACCGCAATTTGCAACAGATCAGATCGCTAGGCATGAAAGCAGGTGTGGCATTGAATCCGCATACTTCTATTGAACTTTTGGTTGATATTATTCAGGATATTGATGTAGTATGTTTAATGAGTGTTAACCCCGGTTTTGGCGGACAACAATTCATTCCCCGCACACTGGATAAGATTCGTGCATTAAAGAAAATGATTACAGAAAGAGGAACCCAAACCCTGATCGAAATTGATGGTGG
>CANBSW010000104.1 GCA_947372235.1 Chitinophagaceae bacterium
CCGGTAACCCGGCAATTATACTGGTAGCGGGTTTGCAAGGAAGTGGTAAAACTACTTTCACGGGAAAACTGGCCAATTATTTAAAGACCAAAAAAGCAAAATCCGTTTTATTGGTGGCAGCAGATATTTATCGCCCTGCAGCGATAGACCAGCTGACTGTTCTGGCTGAGCAGGTGGGTGTGGATGTTTACAGTGAAAGAGATAATAAAGATGCGGTTTCTATTGCCTTGAATGCGATCAAAGAAGCCAAAGCGAAGAATAAAAATGTGATCATCATCGATACTGCCGGCCGTTTGGCCATTGATGAGGCGATGATGACAGAAGTTGCCAATATTAAAGCAGCTGTAAACCCTGCGGAGATCTTATTTGTAGTGGATTCCATGACTGGTCAGGATGCGGTGAATACTGCCAAAGCTTTTAACGACCGTTTGGATTTTACCGGTGTGGTATTAACCAAACTGGATGGTGATACCAGAGGTGGTGCGGCATTATCTATCAAATACACCGTGAACAAACCGATCAAGTTTGTGAGCAGTGGAGAGAAGATGGATACGCTGGATGTGTTTTATCCGGACAGGATGGCACAGCGTATTTTGGGCATGGGAGATATTACCAGTTTGGTAGAAAAAGCACAGGCACAGTATGATGAAGTTGAGGCTAAAAAATTAGAAAAAAAGATCCGTAAAAATCAGTTCGATTTTCAGGATTTTATGGACCAGTTGCAGCAGATCAAAAAAATGGGTAACCTGAAAGACCTGATGGGCATGATACCCGGTGTGGGCAAGGCTATGAAAGATATTGATATTAAAGATGATGCATTCAAAGGCATTGAAGCGATGATCAGTTCGATGACACCGTTTGAAAGGGCAAACCCTGATTCAATGACACCATCCCGCAAGCAAAGAATTGCCAATGGCTGCGGAAAAGATTTGGCGGAAGTAAATGCCTTTATGAAACAGTTTGAGCAGATGAAGCAGATGATGAAAATGATGAATAATATGCCGATGGGAAGAATGCCGGGGATGAGGAGGTAGGGAACAGAAGAATATTGAACAAGGAACAGAGATGAACAGTAGAACAGATGAGCAAGGAACAGATGAACAAAGAAGGTTGAATTGATTTTTTTGTTCATCTGTTCCTTGCTCATCTGTTCAATTGTTCAATTCAGCTGAAATCAGTTCCAAAAGCACAAGAGTGCGACGCAACAGAAGCTCAATTTCTGTACAAAAGCCCGGTAAATAAGGATTTCTAACAATTCCTTTACATACAAACTTGGAATAAACGGGTTTTCCCATTACATTTGCCGTCCCGTTATTCTTAGCGGGATTAACCAAATTCCTAACGTTAAATTTCTATTTAACATGGCAGTAAAAATGAGATTACAGCGCCACGGCAGCAAAAAACGCCCTTTCTACTTTATTGTAGTGGCCGATGCACGTGCGCCAAGAGATGGTAAGTTTATCCAGAAAGTGGGAACTTACAACCCGCTTACAGTTCCAGCAACTATTCAGTTAGACCGTCAAAAGGCGCTGGAGTGGCTGAACAAAGGTGCTCAACCCACCGATACTGTACGCCGAATTCTCTCTTTCAAGGGAGTATTGTACCTGAAGCACCTGTTAAGAGGTGTAAATCTGGGATTGTTTGACCAGGCTGTAGCTATGACCAAATTTCAGGCATGGCATGAAGAGCACGAAGCCAACATTACCCGTCGTTCAAGCGAGCACAGAAACACCCAAAGAGCCAAGAAAGCTTATGTTCCAATTGTAAAAAAAGTGGAAACTAAGGAAGAAGCGGCAACTGAAGGTCCTGCAGAAGCACCGGCTGAAGCTTAATTGAAGGATTGACAATATTCCTTAAAAGCCCGAATCGAAAGTTTCGGGCTTTTTTACGTCATTGCGAGGCACGAGCGCGTGTCGTCATTGCGAGGCACGAAGCAATCTGTGTCTCGACCTTGAACCATTTTATTCGAGACACAGATTGCTTCGTGCCTCGCAATGACGTAAGAAATTTCAACTATCGTAATTTGCACCCAATGAATGAATACATAAACATAGGAAAGATCGTTGCTGCGTTTGGTTTGCAGGGCGAAGTGATATTGAAACATGCTTTGGGTAAGAAAACAATATTGAAAGATATTGAAGCCATTTTTGTGGAAGAAAACAAAGGATCTTATCTGCCGTATTTTGTAGAATCCTCTAAAGCAAAAGATACGGAAGAAACCTATGTAAAATTAGAAGGGATCAATACCCGCGAATCGGCAAGTCGTTTATCTACTAAAAACGCATGGTTACTGGATATTGATTTTAGAAAACTTGCGGGTAAAACAGCGCCTATTTCTTTACTGGGTTTTCATTTGATCTCTGATGAAGAAGGTGATCTTGGGCCGATAGAAGAAGTGATAGAACAGCCACACCAGGTTTTACTACGAATCAGTTTGGAAGGGAAGGAGGCTTTGATTCCACTGCATGCAGAAACACTGGATAAGATCGATCATAAAAAGAAAGAAGTGCATGTAACCCTTCCTGACGGATTACTGGATGTGTATCGTTAACCTGACTTTAATTAAGCTATGTCAAATTCTTTTTTTGAATATGAGATCAGGGTGCTGCCAGAACATCTGGATGAAATGCAGCATGTAAACAATGTAGTATATGTGGGATTGATGCAGGATGTTGCCAACAAACACTGGGACAGTATTCCGCCAACAGAATTGGAAAAAGAAATTCTGTGGGTGGTTAGAAGACATGAGATTGATTACCTGAACCAGGCTTTCTTAGGCGATCGTTTACTGATCAGGACCTGGACAGGAGAACATTCTACCGTTAGTTGGATAAGGCATTGTGAGATTGTTCGGGTAGCAGATCAGAAAAGGATCATTTCATCCAAAAGTGTTTGGGTGATGTTGGATAAAGCTACAGGAAGGCCAAGGCGGATTGAAGAAGCAATCCTTAACCGGTTTAAATAATTTCTGTCCTTACAGTTATAAAATAAGTGAGCTGTCATAATTTAATCACATCTCATTTAATATTTTTTAATGTGTAATGCATTATCTTAGCAAGGCATAGATTATTCCCCCGATTTATTTTCTATAGTAACATGCTGTAGGAAGGATAATGCGTAAAAAATGGTATTAGATAAACAAGATTAGTATGATTACTATATAGAAAAAGCTTTAGATCGTTTTTGGTATCTTACTGTGGATTATCCGGTTCTGTAATATCTTGGGCAACAAACGCTTACAGAATGGTATCTCTGCTATGGGTATCTGTTAAAAAAAGAGTTTGGTTTTAACAGATAACAGGCAATAAAATATTTTTGGTCAATGTCGTAAGATGTTTGCCTTTACTGAATTAGAAATTTATTTATGTTGAACATTGCCAATGTCCGGGCTTATTGTAAAAAGAGTTTAGTGAGAAGAAGCGCTTCTTTGCTGGTTGTATTGTTTTTTTCTGCGATCAGTATTTCATTGAATGCACAATCAACAACTTCTGTTTGTAGTGGATCTGCTTTTAGTTTTACAGTAAGCGGGGCTCCGGCAGGAACTACATATACCTGGACCGCTCCAACAATTTCTCCAATAGGAGTTGTGTCAGGCGGATCTGCCAATGCAATATCTGTAACTTCTGTATCGCAAACCTTAAGTTTAACGGGAACAACGGCGCCCGCTACCGCAACTTATACGGTAACTCCATCAACAGGAAGTGCTTTTCAGTTAATTGTAACTGTAAATCCATTACCGGTATTAACCAGTACATTAACACCTGCTGCCGTTTGTAGCGGATCTGCATTTAATTATTCCCCAACCAGTGCCACGACTGGAACCAGTTTTGCATGGACCAGAGCTGTTGTTGGAAATATAAGTAATGGTGCAGGTGTTGGTAACCCTAATATCAGCGAAACTTTAATCAACACTGCTACTACTCCTGTTGCAGCTGTAAATTATTTGTATGTTTTAACAGCAAATGGATGTAGCAGTCCTGCACAAACAGTTACAGTTACTGTAAATCCCAAACCTGTACTAAGTAGTACAACCTCTCCATCTGCCAATTGTAGTGGTATACTTTTTAATTATACAGCAACCAGTGCTACAACAGGAACCACATTTGCGTGGTCAAGAAGTTTGGTAACAAATATTAGTAATACTGTAGGATCGGGAACTGGCAATATTTCTGAAAACCTGATTAGTACTTCTACCTCTGCGGTTACAGTTCCATATGTGTATACACTTACTGCAAATGGTTGTAGTAATACACAAACTGTAAATGCAACGGTTAGTCCTACACCGGGCGTGTCTGCACAATTGGTTACTACCTGTACAGGAAGTTCTTTTACATTAACACCCACTGGTGTTCCTGCCGGAACGCAATATACATGGGCTATTCCTATATATGCTCCAGCCGGTAGTTTGAATGGCGGTACTGCCGGCACCAATCAAAATAATATTACACAGACCATAACCTCATCTACTGCAAATGCAGCAACAGCAACCTATTTGGTTACACCTGTATCGGGTGCCTGTACAGGATCTGTATTTAATGTTACTGCAACGGTTAATCCTTTGCCAACATTAACAAGCAGTTCAACACCATCTGCTATTTGTAGTAATACTGTATTCAGTTATATACCGGTAAGTTCTGTAACGGGTTCAACATTTGCCTGGATAAGGGCATTGGTAGTGGGCATTAGTAATGTTGCATCCAGTGGAACAGGAAATATTTCTGAAACATTGATCAACACAACAACAGCACCTGTATCAGTTGTTTATCAATATACAATCACATCACCTTCTGGTTGTGTATCATCGGTACAAACAGTAACGGTTACTGTAAATCCTTCTGCTGTTTTATCGAGCAGTCTTACACCATCGGCTATTTGTAGTGGTTCTACATTTAACTATACGCCATTATCTGCTACTACAGGATTTGTAGCTACCTGGACAAGAGCTTCTCAAACATCCATCAGTAATGCTTCCTCATCAGGAACAGGAAATCCTGCTGAAATATTAATAAACACAAGTACCAATGCTGTAACGGTTTCTTATATCTACACAATTACTGCCAATGGTTGTTCCAATTCGCAAACAGTGAATGTGGTGGTGAATCCAACACCCTCTGTACCTGCCCAGACGGCAACTATTTGCACTGGCTCTGCATTTACAGTATCACCGTCGGGTGTTCCTGTAGGTACACAATATATTTGGGCCGCACCTGTATTGAATCCTGCTGTTTCTATTGGAGGAAGTTCGGCGCAGGCTGTACTTCAGAATTCGATCAGTCAAACACTGACCAATGCAACCGGCAATAATGCAACGGCAACATATACAGTAACACCTGCCACAAACGGATGTACTGGTGCTAATTTTTTAGTTACAGTTACAGTAAATCCATCACCAACATTAAGCAGTACTTTAACACCAACGGCTATCTGTAGTAATACTGTATTCAGCTATACCGCTACCAGTGCTGTTGCAGGAACAAGTTTTGCATGGACAAGAGCAACCGTTGCAGGCATTAGTAATACAGCAGGAGGTGCAACGGGTAATCCAAGTGAAACACTGGTTAATACCACTACGGCACCAGTTTCTGTTTCTTATATTTTCACATTAACTACTTCAGGCGGATGTGTTAATACGCAAACAGTAGTAGTAATAGTGAATCCATTGCCCGTATTTACAAGCAGCCTTACACCAACTGCGGTTTGTAGTGGTACTACCTTTAATTATACAGCGGCAAGTGCAACAACCGGTACAACTTATACATGGATAAGAAATTCTGTCACAAACATTAGTAATGCTGCGGGTTCAGGCGTGACCAATATTTCTGAAGTACTGGTGAATACAGCGATAGTTGCAGTATCTGTACCGTATACTTATGTTCTTACTGCAAATGGTTGTAGTAATACACAAATTGTAACAGCTACCATTAATCCTGCACCTTCTATTGTTAGTCAGACTGCTACTATTTGTAATAATACGGCTTTTAGTGTGAGTCCAACCGGTGTTCCAACAGGTACACAATATACATGGACCGCACCTGTGTTAAACCCGGCTTTATCAATAACCGGAAGTTCTGCGGTGGGAACATTGCAAAATAGTATCGGACAGACGTTGGTAAATACAACCAGCAATAATGCAACAGCAACTTATACGGTAACCCCTTCTGCGGGCGGTTGTTCGGGTGCATCGTTTACGATAGCAGTAACTGTAAATCCTAATCCTGTGTTAAGCAGCAGTGCAACACCGGCTGCAGTTTGCAGTAATTCAGTATTTAGTTATACGCCAACTAATTCTGTTGCGGGAACAACATTCACCTGGACAAGGGCTGTTGTTGCAGGTATCAGCAATACTGCAGGAAACGGAACAGGAAATCCGAATGAAACACTGATCAATATAACAACTGCACCGGTTTCAGTGGTATATATTTATACATTGACCACACCAGCCGGATGTGTGAATACACAAACTGTTACTGTATCTGTAACTCCTTTACCAATTCTGAGCAGCAGTTCTTCACCAAGTGCTGTTTGTAGCGGTGCCACTTTTAATTACACAGCTTTATCTGCTACTACCGGAACCACTTTCACCTGGACAAGGGTTGCTGTTACAGGCATCAGTAATAATGCAGGTTCCGGAACTACCAGTATTTCTGAAGCCTTAGTGAATACGGGAATTATTGCAGTATCTGTTCCTTATACTTATGTTCTTACTGCGAATGGCTGTTCCAATACACAGGTAGTAACCGTATCAATTAATCCTGCACCATCTGTTACCAATCAATCAACTACTATTTGTAATAACACAGTATTTACTATTTCTCCAACCAATGTTCCAATAGGTACAACGTATAGCTGGGCCGCACCGAGTGTGAGCCCGCTGCTTTCAATTGCAGGTGGATCTGCACTGGCGGGGCAGAACAGTATCAGTCAAACATTGGTGAACTCAACCACCAGTAATGCAACAGCAACCTATGTTATTACACCATTAGCAGGAACTTGTACAGGATCTACTTTCAATGTATCGGTGATCGTAAATCCGAGTCTTGTTTTAAGCAGCAGTACTTCACCGGCTGCTATTTGCAGTAATGCTGTTTTTAGTTACACACCAACAAGTGCAACAGCAGGAGCAAGTTTTGTGTGGACAAGATCTGCTGTTACAGGCATCAGTAATACCCCTGCAACCGGAACAGGTAATCCTGCAGAAACATTGATCAATACAACGGCGCAGGCAGTAAGTGTTCCCTATTCATTTACATTAACATCACTGAATGGATGTGTAGCCAGTCAGACAGTTACTGTGCAGGTTAATCCTTCTCCAACTTTAAGTTCTTTAGCAAACCCAACAGCCGTTTGTAGCGGTTCCACCTTTACATATTTGGCAACTTCTGCAACTACAGGTACCAGTTTTTCCTGGACAAGGGCACAACTTGCTACCATCACAAATGCTGCAGGATCCGGAGTAAGTGCTACCATTAATGAAGCACTGATTAATTCAAGTACTGCAGCAGTTTCTGTTCCCTATATTTATACACTAACAGCCAATGGCTGTAGTAATACGCAAACCGTTACTGCAACGATCAATCCAACACCTGTTGTTTCTAATCAGACAGCCATTATTTGTAGTGGTTCTGCATTTACGATAGCACCATCTAATGTGCCTACAACAACTTTATATACATGGACTGCACCGGTGATGAGCCCTTTGGGTTCTGTTAGTGGAGGTTCTGCGTTGGCGGGGCAAACCAGTATCAGTCAGGTATTAAATAATATTACTACTGCAAACGGAACGGCTACATATACCGTTACTCCTTCTGCAAGTGGATGTACAGGAACAAATTTTACTATTGCAGTTACTGTAAACCCGATACCAACATTAAGTACAACGCTTACTCCAACAGCAATTTGTAGTAATACAACATTCAATTATACGCCTGCCAGCAATACAACCGGAAGTATTCTTAGCTGGACGAGATCTGTTGTTACCGGTATTTCAAATGCTGCTGCAAGTGGAACGAATAATCCGGCAGAGACGTTGATAAATATTACCAGTCAGCCTTTATCGGTTCCTTATTTGTATACGATCACTACACCCAATGGATGTTCCAATACACAAACCGTTACTGTTGTTGTTAATCCATCTCCATCACTAACCAGTGGATTAAACCCAACAGCTGTTTGTAGCGGATCCGTATTTAGTTATACGCCATCATCCGCTACAACGGGTACCACCTATTCTTGGGTAAGAAGTGCAGTAACTTCTATCAGTAATGCATCTGCATCGGGCAATGGAAGTCCTTCTGAAACTTTGGTAAATACCTCTATTATTCCGGTTGATGTTTTATATACGTTTACTGTTAAAGCAAATGGTTGTAATAATGTGCAGGTGGTAACCGTAACAGTAAACCCAACTCCTGTTAGCAGTAATTTAACCACTACTACCTGTAGTAACAGCGCATTTACCGTTACACCTTCCAATGTTCCATCAGGTACACAATATACCTGGGCAACACCATCCTATAATCCTGCCAACTCTATTATTGGTGGATCTTTGCAGTCAACTGCACAAAGCAGTATTAGTCAAACATTGACAAATCAAACCGTTAATTCTGCTTTTGCAACTTATGCGGTTACTCCATCTGCCAATGGTTGTACAGGTGTTCCATTTAGTTTGGTAGTAACTGTAACAGCGAGTCCGGTAATTGCCAACCAGATCATTGCACCTGTTTGTAGCGGCATTGCGTTTACGTATGCTGCAACTGGTGTGCCAACAGCTACAACATATACATGGAGTAATCCGGTACAAAGTCCATTGAACAGTTTAACCGGAGCGAGTGCACAACCTAATAATCAATCAACGATCAGTCAGATATTAAGCAGCACCAATAATTTATCAGATACCGCAGTTTACACAGTAACGCCAGTTGCAGGAAACGGATGTATCGGAAATACATTCACATTATCGGTTCCTGTAAATCCGGTACCGGTTGTTAATAATCTGACAGATACGATTTGCAGTGGAGGAACTTTCTCAGTAACACCATCTCCGGTTCCGGTGAATACAACATATACCTGGACAACACCAACCACTATTCCGAATGGAATTGTTATTGGCGGAAAATCTCAGGTAATTGCAACACCATCTATTTCACAAACACTAACCAATTCATCTACCATAAGTGCTGCACAGGCTATATATACTATTACGCCAAGTACAGCAGGTTGTAAAGGAGCCAGTTTCACATTGGTAGAAACGGTAGGCGTACCATTGGCAAATATTACCAATAAACTTGCAACGATCTGCAGCGGAACAGCCTTTGATGTTACACCGGTAGCACCGGCAAATACAAAATATACATGGACGATTCCTACGATCAATCCAGCAGGATCTGTAGCCGGCTCAAGCGCTGCAAGTTTGCAAACAAACGTCAGTCAAACATTATCTAACCTTGGTGCGGTTAAGAGTACAGCCGTGTATACGGTTCAACCATCTAACACAGGGTGTATTGGAAATAATTTTACAGCAACCATCACCGTATTGCCTGTGCCTAAAGCAACTATAACGGGAAATACTGCAATATGTTATTACCCGCTCGATACTTTATCTGTGAATTTTGTAGGAACTGCTCCATGGAATTTTTCTTATACTGATAATAATGTTCCATTTACAGTAACGGGTGTTACCTCATCTCCATATCAATTATTATTGCCCGCCCTGCCTGGTGTAACCACAAGAACAGTAGCCATTACTTTGGCAAATGATGCAGCTTGTATTGACAGTATCAATAAAAGCACGATTGTACAAACCGTAAATCCATTACCTGTAGGACAAATTATTTCATTGCATGGAACCTATATGTGTAACGGTATTCCTGATACATTGTTTGTGAAATATCCACCCACTGATACTTTGAGTTTCTTATGGACTTTAAACGGAGTTAGTGTGCCCGGTGTAACAACTGATTCTGTTGCTACTTTAACAACAGGAAGGTATAACGTGATCATGACAAATCAGTTTGGTTGTGTAGATACAACAGCGAATCCGGTAATACTTACATTGATACCTCCGCCTGTAACTAATTTTAGCTACAGTTCCTATTGTATCAATAACCTGATCAACTTTACCAATCTAACAGACACCACATTCACCGGCCCGATACAATGGCTATGGGATATGGGTGATGGAACAACAACAACAACGTTTAATGCGGCAGATATATATACAACAGGAGGTGCACGAAGGGTTAAGTTAACAGCAACACCATTGTATTGTCCGGCCTATGCAGTTACCAAAGACAGTATCATTGATATACAATATCCGATTCCTGCGGTAAGGTTACCATCGGTAAGTGCATACCAGGCAGTGCCTACACCATTGTCTGCAAGGGTTTTACCGGGTTATAAATATCTATGGACACCAAGTAAGGGTATTGATAAGCCCGACAGTGCTTTGGTAAATTTCAATAACCAGAATACGCAGGATTATGTGATCAATCTGATCTCTCCTGCGGGATGTGTTACGTATGATAGTGTACTGGTAAGGGTTTTTGATAATAACCTTGTTAATATCATGGTGCCAAAATCTTTCACACCAAATGGGGATGGTAACAATGATATTCTGTATCCCTACCTCGCCGGTATTAAAACATTCCAGTATTTCAAAGTGTATAACCGTTATGGAAAACTGATGTATGAAACCACAAATCCGGATGCAGGATGGAATGGTTATTTTAATGGTGCACCACAACCGATGGGAATTTATATCTGGATAGCAGTAGGTATAGCCACTGATGGAAGCTCGGTTCAGAAAAAAGGAGAAACATTATTATTACGTTGATTTAATTTTTTATATGGTTAAGTACCTGAAATATTTTTTATTGATAGGGATCCTGTCCGGAGAAGCAGATGTGTTTGCGCAGGATCCTGTATTCTCACAATTCTATTCATCCCCACTCAATGTAAATCCGGCATTGGCGGGTAATGGAAGTGCTGACTGGCGTTTTGTAGCCAACCGCAGAAGCCAATGGATAGCTGATGGATTGGATCCTTTGAATACTACATCAGTTTCACTCGATGGAAAATTATTCAGGCAAAAAGATAAGGAGACCAATTATATCGGTGGGGGATTATTGTTTTTACAGGATCAGGGAATGGCCGGTGCTTATAAAAGTAATTCTTTCAGTTTCATATTAAGTTCACACGTAAGTCTGGATGATAATGATAATAATGGGCTTTCAATCGGTCTTGGAGGAACTTATTCCAATACTTTGATCGATTATTCGCAATTGAGTTTTGCCTCCCAATTATCCAGTTCAGGTTTTAATCGTTCACTACCAACCAGCGAGCCCTTTCTTTCAACCATCAAACCTTATTTTGCAGTGTTTGCAGGTGTTACATATACCTATGGAGATGAAAATCAAAGTTTTGATATTGGGGCTTCCGGCTATCGTTTTATGAAAACAAACAAATCTGCACTTAGCGACCCGACTCAAATCGATCCACCAAGATATAATGTTCATGCAGGTTATCAAACCTATCTCAGTCCCAGAATGGTATTGAATACCAATGCTATCTATGTAAAAGAAAGCACAGCAAATTCTTACACGCTTGGATTAAATCTTGGTCATATACTCGAAGAAAATGATCTGCAGCCAACCGTTTTGAATACGGGTTTATGGTATCGGGCAAATGAAGCCATCATTCCATATCTCGGTCTTTCCTATCGAAACTTTCAGGTAGGGTTAACATATGATATCAATACATCCACTGGAAATAGCGTGTACGGCTCATTAAAAACTTATGAGTTCTCACTCATCATTCGATCTCCGCAAAGTTCAGGGCATGCAATTCCTTGTCCGTGGAAATAGAGAGATTTACAGATTGCGGATTATACGATTAGGGATTAACGAATTGTTGGAGCTATTCAAAAGGTTCCATAATCAACTTTCAAAAAATCCGGAATCCGAAAATTCGTTAATTCACAAAGTCATCAATGCTGAATTCTCTACCTTAGCAAAGGATGAGTACCCCGCAACGATATATTGCCCATTTAGACCTCGACTCTTTTTTTGTAAGCGTTGAAATGTTAAATGATCCATCTTTAAAAGGGAAAGCAGTAATTGTTGGTGGATCAAAAGACAGGGGGGTTGTTACCACCTGCAGTTATGAAGCAAGAAAATTTGGTGTGCATAGCGCTATGCCGATGAAGACGGCGATGAAACTTTGTCCGCATGCAATTCTTGTTCGTGGTACCAGAGGTGAATACAGCCGTTATTCAAGATGGGTAACCGATATTATTGCAGCAAAAGCCCCATTATTTGAGAAAGCATCCATTGATGAATTTTATATTGACCTGACCGGGATGGATAAGTTTTTTGATCCCTTTCAATGGACGATAGATTTGCGAAACGCAATTATCGATGAAACACAATTGCCCATTTCATTTGGACTGGCTACCAATAAAATGGTGGCAAAAATTGCTACAGATGAAGCCAAACCCAACGGCTATTTATTTGTTCAACCTGGTATGGAAAAAGAATTTTTGGCACCCTTGCCGGTTAATAAATTTTCAGGGGTGGGCGATCATTTGTTTCAGGTATTAAAATCGATGGGTATACATACCATCCGAGATCTGAGTGAAACTCCTGTTGCTATTCTTGAAAAAAAGCTAGGGAAACATGGTGCGGACCTCTGGAAAAAATCGCAGGGCATACATACCGGAGAAGTGCATGCTTATCATGAAGCAAAATCCATCTCCACAGAAAATACATTTGAAGAAAATTTGCTGGATACAGAATTGTTATTGAGCGAGTTGGTACGTATGACAGAAAAAATTGCTTTTGAATTACGTCAGGATGAAAAATTAACCGGTTGTATTGCCGTAAAGATCCGCTATCCGGATTTTGAAACCACCTCCCGCCAAACCACTATTGATTATACGCTTCGCGATGATGAACTGATACCCGTGGCCATTGATCTTTTTCATAAACTTTACCGAAAAGGGAAACCGGTAAGATTATTAGGAGTACGACTGAGTGAGTTAACCAATCATCCTGTACAGGCCAGCCTGTTTGAGGATGCAGAAAAAAAGAATAACTTGTACAAGGCAATTGATGATGTAAAGAATAAATTTGGGAAAGCATCCTTGAAAAAGGCAAGAACGGTAACAGGGATAAAACGATCCTGATATTTTTACAGTTTGGAAAAATAAAGGGCAAATAAAAATTTATTCAATCAAAGTAAAGTCTACTAAATTAATAGGAAACCCTTATTTTTGAACCTCAAAATCAAAAAAACATGAGTTTACGTTTAGGGGATATTGCCCCAAATTTTAAAGCACAGACCACTGCAGGTGAGATTGATTTTTATGAATACCTAGGTACCGGTTGGGGTGTATTGTTTTCGCATCCGGCAGATTATACACCGGTTTGTACCACTGAGTTGGGTAAAACTGCTTTATTACAAGGCGAGTTTGAAAAACGTAATGTAAAAGTATTGGCATTAAGTGTGGATGGACTGGATAAACACAAAGGCTGGATCAATGATATTAATGAAACCCAGCATGTAAATGTGGCTTTCCCGATTATTGCGGATGAGGATAAAACCATTGCAGAAGAATATGGTATGATCCATCCCAATGCTTCTGAAACTTTTACTGTTCGCTCACTGTTCATCATCGGGCCAGATAAAAAAGTAAAACTGATGATCACTTATCCTGCATCTACCGGACGTAACTTTTTTGAAGTATTGCGTGTGATCGATTCTTTACAGCTTACTTCCAATTACAGCGTGGCTACACCGGCCGATTGGAAAGAGGGAGAAGATGTAATTGTAGTTCCTTCTATCAGCACAGCTGATGCGATTGTAAAATTTCCAAAAGGTGTGAAAGAAGTAAAACCTTACCTGCGTTATACGCCACAGCCTAATAAATAATTACTGTCTTTTATTTTGTATTTGTTTAGCCCCGATATCATCTGTCGGGGCTTTTTGTTTTTTTAGGCAGGATATTATTATCTTACCATAAATTAATCTGTATGAAAAAACTGCTGCTGCTTTGCTTTTCTGTTTTAGCCATGAATTTGTTGTTTGCTCAAAGAACTATTATCCATTGCGGGCAACTGATTGATGTAAAGAACCTGCAAGTGTTGAAAGAGATGTCAATTATTATTGACGGAAACAAAATCACAGAAGTACAAAAAGGTTACAAGGTAGCCGCAGCCGGTGATAAACTCATTGATCTAAAAAATAAAACGGTAATGCCAGGCTTGATTGATATGCATGTGCATATGGAAAGCGAAACCAATCCCAATAATTACCTCAATGGATTTACCTGGAATCCTACTGATTATGCCTTTCAATCGGTTGTGTTTGCAGAACGTACTTTGATGGCAGGGTTTACAACTGTGCGCGATCTGGGTGGTACAGGGGCTAATATCTCACTTCGTAATGCTATCAATAAAGAATGGGTAAAGGGACCGCGTATTTATACTGCAGGAAAATCAATAGCAACAACTGGTGGTCATGCAGATCCTACCAATAATTACCGTAAGGATCTGATGGGAGATCCAGGGCCGAAAGAAGGCGTTGTTAACGGGGTTGATGATTGCGCCAAAGCGGTACGCCAACGTTATAAAGAAGGCTCTGATCTGATAAAAATTACCGCAACCGGTGGAGTATTAAGTATGGCTAAAGATGGAAGTGGTGCACAGTTTACAGTAGAAGAGGTAAAAGCCATAGTAGCCACCGCAAAAGACTATGGATTTAAAGTAGCTGCCCATGCACACGGCGCAGAAGGAATGAAACGTGCTGTATTAGGTGGTGTTAATTCCATCGAGCATGGAACTTATATGAGTGAGGAAGTGATGGGGCTGATGAAAGAAAGAGGAACTTATTTAGTGCCCACCATTATTGCAGGAAAATCTTCTGCCGACTCGGCCAAGAAACCCGGTTATTATCCTGATGTAGTTCGTGCCAAAGCATTGGTGGTGGGAAATTTTATTCAGGCTACTTTTGCCAAAGCTTATAAAGCAGGTGTAAAAATTGCTTTCGGAACAGATGCTGGTGTTTATGCGCATGGTAAGAACTGGATGGAATTTGTTTACATGACAGAAGCCGGAATGCCCATACTGGAAGCCATACGTGCTGCTACTTTAAACGCGTCTGACCTTTTGGGTGATGACAAATTAGGCTCAATAGAAAAAGATAAACTGGCCGATATTGTTGCCGTAGACGGCGATCCTACAAAAGATGTAAATAGTATGGGCAGAGTGAAGTTTGTTATGAAGAATGGGATCGTTTATAAAAACGAATAATGAACAAGGAATGATGAACGTCATTGCGAGGAACGAAGCAATCTGTGTCTCGAAATAAAGTTTTTATGTCGA
>CANBSW010000105.1 GCA_947372235.1 Chitinophagaceae bacterium
CGTAGCGGTAATCCGGTAAACTATTCAACCGGCCCTGTTATCTGGGGAGAGCCAGGAACCAATGGACAGCATGCTTTTTATCAGCTGATACATCAAGGCACTTTGATGATTCCTTGTGATTTTATTGCACCCGCTATCAGTCATAATGCGATTGGAGATCATCATGTAAAATTGCTCTCCAACTTCTTTGCACAAACAGAAGCGTTGATGAATGGGAAAACGGAGAATGGTGTGAAAGTGGAATTAATGAAAGCGAATAAGAAAGAAGACGAGATCAAAAAACTCGCTCCGTTTAAAATATTTGAAGGTAATAAACCAACCAATTCATTTTTAATTAAAGAGATCAATCCATATACACTCGGTAGTTTGATAGCTATGTATGAACATAAAATTTTTGTACAGGGAGTGATTTGGAATATTTTCAGTTTTGATCAATGGGGTGTTGAGTTAGGTAAACAATTGGCCAATCAAATCTTACCTGAATTGATTGATGAATCATCGGTTACATCGCATGATGCTTCTACAAATGGGTTGATTAATGCGTTTAAGAATTTTAAAAAAGCATAATTATTTTATAGCCGCAGATTCGCAGATTATGTAAGAAATCTGCGAATCTGCGGCTTATTTTGTTTTTTAATGGAAGATATTACCATAAGATCTATACAGCCTGCAGACAATGCAGCCATCGCCAAAATTATCCGGCAAAGTCTGGAAGAATTTGGTGCCAACAGACCCGGCACTGTTTATTTTGACGATTCTACCGATCATCTTTTCGAACTTTTTGAATCAACACTAGGGAGCGCTTATTTTATTGCAGAAAGAGAAGGTATTATTTTGGGAGGTGCCGGCTTCTTCCCTACTGACGGACTTCCTGAAGGCACTTGCGAATTGGTAAAAATGTATTTATTTGCTTCGGCAAGAGGACTGGGCTTGGGCAGGCATATGATCAACCAATGTTTACAAGTAGCCAAAGAATCCGGATACAATGCTATTTATCTGGAAACCATGCCCGAATTAAAAAAAGCAGTAACTGTGTATGAAAAATTCGGGTTCTCTTATTTAGACGGCCCTATGGGCAATTCGGGGCATAATGGATGTGATATCTGGATGCTGAAAGAATTATAAAACAAAAGCCGCTGTAAAAGCGGCTTTTGTTTTATAGAAAGATCGTTTGTATTACCATTTATCCACCTCTTCTGTAGCCAGATTTGATGCAGATGAGGTATCATCTGATATGGATGGAGTAACTTCTGCCGCAACAGATATGGGAGCTTCAGGTGCCACTTCCTCAGGAACAGGTGCAGTAACAGCAACACTTTCCATATCAGATCCACCTTCACTACCTTCACCTTCGGCATATTCATGGTTAAATGCGTCAAAATCAAAATCTGGCATCAGGTCTGTCTTCACATAATCGATCGCCTCACCTAAAGCCTTGATAAACTTATTAAAATCTTCTTTGTACAGGAAGATCTTATGTCTGTCGTAACCATTGTCGTCAAAACGCTTACGGCTTTCAGTTATGGTCAGGAAATAATCATTACCCCTGGTTGCCCTTACATCAAAAAAATAGGTTCTTCTTTTACCGGCTCTGATCCGTTTACTGTAAACACTTTCCATTTTTTTGTCGTTGTTCTCGTACGCCACTGTCGTTAGTTTTTGGTTTTAAATCCGTTTTAGGTGTGACAAATATAGGATTGTTTTATAATTACCAAAATTTTAGTAAAAGTTGGAAAAGTCGAGAAGTCCGAAAGTCCGAAAGACAGAAAAAAATAGCATTTGATATGCGTTTCATCTTTTATCTTTCCGACTTGCTGACTTCCCGAGTTTCGGGCTAATTATCTGCTTTTTCCTCTGTTAACTGTAACCGATATAATTCAGCGTAATATCCATTATTGTTCATCAATTCATTATGGGTACCCTGTTCGGCTAATTGGCCATCGTCGAGAACGATGATATTGTCGAAATGGAAGGAAGAGAATATTCTGTGGGTGATGATGATCGCCGTTTTATCATGGAGATAGCGATAGAGATTTCCAATGATCTCATTTTCAGTTTTGGCATCAACAGCACTTAAACAATCATCAAATATAATGATCTCAGGTTCTTTGATCAATGCACGGGCAATGGAGATCCTTTGTTTTTGTCCACCACTTAGGGTTACTCCCCTTTCACCGATCATCGTTTCATAACCATGATTAAATCCAAGTATTTCTTTATGAACACTTGAAAATCCGGCTGCCTGCTCAATGGTTTCTTTTGTTGCCGCTTGTGTTAAGCCAAAGCTGATATTATCACTTACGGTATCGCTAAACAGAAAAATATCCTGCTGTACATAACTGATCTGCTCGCGTAGTGATTTGAGTTCGATGTTTTTAATATCATTTCCGCCAATCTGAATATTGCCAATGGTGGGATCATAAAAACGAAGTAATAACTGTGCTATGGTTGACTTTCCGCTACCTGTTCTTCCCAATAAAAGGATCTTATCTCCTTTTTTAATATGAAGAGTAAAGTGTTGAATGGCTTTAATGCCGGTATGCGGATACGTGAAGCTCACCTCATTAAAAACGATATCCCCTGAAACAGGTATGGTTAAAGGATTTTCGCTGTTTGCGATCACAGGCTCTGATTGTAAAAACTCATTCAGTCTTTTTTGAGATGCAGCTGCCCGCTGTATCATACTGGCCGTCCAGCCAATTGCACTAACAGGAAAGGTGAGCATATTGATATAGATCACAAACTCAACAATCAGACCTACTTTGCTGCTGTCCTGCAAAGCCTGCATCCCTCCCAGCATAATGGTTACCAATGTGCTTAAACCGATCATTAAAGCCATGCTTGGGAAATAGATGGCTTCTACTTTTGCCAGTCCTACTGCGTTCTTTTTGTACTCTTCACTATTCTTCTGAAAGAAACCCAGCATTGCTTTTTCCTGAACAAAAGATTTGATAACCCTGATACCTGAAAAAGATTCCTGCGCATTGGTGGTAAGGTCAGACAGTAATGATTGGATCTTCTCACTTTTCTTATTGATCACACTGTTTACAAGATAAATGGTTATGGCAAGGATCGGTAAAGGTGCCAGCACCAATAATGTAAGATGCACATCTTTGCGTAACATATTGTATACGCAAAATCCTATCAAAGTAACCAGATTGGTAAGATACATGATCGCGGGGCCTGTGAACATTCTAACACGGCTTACATCTTCCGTCATACGGTTCATCAGGTCACCCGTACTGTGGGTTTTGTAAAAATTGGTATCCAGTTTCTGGTAATGTTGAAAGATCTCGTTCTTTTGGTCAAACTCAATATAACGGCTCATCACAATGATCGTTTGCCGCATAAAGAACATCAGGATACCTCGCATGATGGCTAATCCTAAAATGGTAATGCTGCATAATGCAATGAGCCAGCCAAATGTAAAATGCCCCGATTGGATGGTATCAATAAACCAATCAACCAGTTTGTCATGAACAGGCCTTGATACGGATGGCCTTGCCCCTGGTAATCTTTGTTGAACCTGGCTGATCACAAATCCAGTGATCTGGGGAGCCAAAACCGCAAAATAGTTAGAGGATACCACAAAAAAGATCCCAATGAAGAATCGTTTACGGTATTTCCAGAAATATTTATTGAGTGCCGACAGATGCTTCAATTGCTAAATAGATTTTGACAAAGGTAACGGGCATTACGGATTAAAAAATTAGGCAAAATGATGAATGGGTGCTGTATTTGAAAAGAATCTAAATGAGTTCGATAAACATCTAAAACCAATTTGCTGTGAATCATGTAACCTATTTAACAATAGCTGTAATGAATTAAGATCTGTTTTAGCTCAATTTTACCATACCCAATAAAAGTGGCAGGATATGAGAAAAACTGAATTAAAAGAGACTAAAATACTGAATGCTATTTTTTCGGCTTATTCATCCGATAAATCTGCAACCCGTAAAATAGCTACTACTCAGCCTTACATCATGAAATTCATTCATACTATTAAAAGAACTTTTTATGTTAATTGAAATGCAGTAAAAATAGATTTAATTTTATGAGGCTATGCCAAAAATCATCTATTCAGATAACAGTAAATCAAAAAAAGTATTATTACTGATAGGTTTGTATATACTGGTTCTTGGATCCTTCTCCTGTCAGGATAAATACCTCATGGGCTATACACCTACTGCAACCGGATCTCTAAAAATTGACTCAACAGGTAATTGTCTTCCAAAAACCATTACCGGAACATATACAGCGGGCAAAGCGATCAATGATTCAAATTTTATAGTTGTAACTGTAAATGTAAAATCAACCGGAACCTATACAATTAAAACAGGAACCGTTAACGGTTTTTCATTTTTAGCTTCCGGAACATTTTCAGTAACCGGATTAAACCAGATAAAACTTCCCGCAAAAGGAACCCCATTAACGGCTGGTGTAAATATTTTTGAAGTAAGTTTTGATACGAGTATTTGCAAAATTGCGATAACTGTTTTACCGGTTGGCGGAGCTGTAACTCCTCCGGCTACCTATACTTTTCAGGGTAGTCCCAATACATGTATGAATGCGGTGGTTTCGGGTATTTATGCAAAAGGTGCTGTACCGGATACTTTGTGTAAAATTTCAGTTAGTGTTAATGTAACAGTGGCAGGAACTTACTCCATCACTACCAATACAGTTAATGGCTACAAATTTTCTTCATCAGGAACCTTTGGTGTTACGGGTTTGCAAACAGTTGTATTAACTGTTTCAGGCACACCGTTAAATGCAGGGATTGATAATTTTACAGTAAGCGGAAGCTCATCAACCTGTACAATTCCTGTAACGGTAGTAACACCCGTTGCGATAGCAAACACGGATCATTTTCCACTTACGCATAACAGTTACTGGAATTATGATGACCTTTTAAATAGCCCCGATACACTTCAACATATCATTAATGACTCTGTATTCACCAATAGCAACAAATACAGGATCATGGAAGAGAAAAGAACAGTTGGAAGTTCTATAACGTTTAATTATAGAAAACTGGATAGTGCTTATTATGAAAATATATCGGTTGATAAATACACAACCTCTTTAAAATTCTCACCGGTGATCACAAAGGATTTTCCATTTCTGAGAGAATATTTAACTACCGGAGCAACCTGGGTTTCAGAAGAATATATTGGAACTGCCTCTTTTGGGCAAACCATTTATCTGCGTTATGATTTTACCTGTACCGATGCCAATGCCACTGTAACTATCAATGGCAAAACATTTGTGAATGTGTATAAGATCGTAATGATGCCAAAAATAAGGTCAGCTACAACCTATCCATACGCATCAACCAGTGAGAAATATGACCTGTATTATGCAAAAGGTATTGGATTGATCTATTCTAAAATAGTGGTAAATTCTTTTACTACTTATGAGAGGCAGATCAGGAATTGGTTGGTGAATTAACCCGCCTTCGCTGAAGCTATGGCGGACGATGTCCGCGGTTATTATTTTTTAACAGTACGGTTTTTTGTGGGCAAGTGTTTAGATCAAATGCTTTTTCATAAATACTCTCCCTGATCCAGATTTCAGGTATTTCTCAAATTCAAATGTTTTGTATTTATCCGGAAATGCACAATAAAATAATAGTTTGAAAGGACGTTTTGATTTGGTAGATGTTACTTCTCCATTTTGATGGTGATGGAATCTTTTTTTGAGATCATGGGTACATCCTGTAAAGGTTGATCGATCTGCACATTCTAAAATGTAGACGTACTGCATAATTTGACTCTCAATTCAGTATTTTAATAGATGGCTAAACTATTGAAAAGAGAAATATAATAAACGTGTTAAAACACCTTATTTTTTAAAGTATTATTACTAGCGGACTTGTCCGCCGTAGCCAGCCGGAATTTGGGAGGAACTGCTAAAAACATTCACCGTCGCTAAAGCTATGGTGGATAAAAAAGCTAAAGTAACAATCGTAGTATCAATTCTTAAGCGGACTTGTCCGCCATAGCCCACGTAAAGTTTAGAGGAAGTGCAAAAAACAAAAGCCCACCGTCGCTAAAGCTATGGTGGGCGGTGGCGGAGAGTTAGGGATTCGAACCCCAGGACCTGTTACAGTCAACAGTTTTCAAGACTGCCGCAATCGACCGCTCTGCCAACTCTCCGGGTGCAAAATAATAGTTTGAAGGGGGAATTACCAAAAAAAAGAATGGGATTGGCTTGAAACTCACTGTTTACTGGGTTCTTCCAGTTTTTGAACGGATATGAGATCTGCAATATTCACGTTCATGGGCAGTACACCGATCTGAACAATGGCCCTTTTACCTCTGATTTCTTTTACCTCTCCTATCTGGTAATTCTTTTTCAGTTTTACCAGAGAACCTACCACAACATGTTCATTCAGTTCCTTGTATTTGGAGTCTACTTTCTTAGCCAGTTTGTTTACCACAATGGTTTCTTTGCCTTTGAAAAGCAGATTTTGGAGGTTTTTTACGACATCGTTTTTGTTTTCGGCTTTTTTCCAGTCCAGAACGATCTGTTTTAGCTTGCGCTCCATGTCTTTCAGGTACACCAAACGTTCTTCGGAAATCTGGTTCTGGTTCTTCAATATTTCTACCTGTTGGCGATGGCGTTCTTTATCCATCACTAACTGCATTTCTTTCTTTAGCTTCTCATTCTCTTTCAGCAAACGGCTGAGTTCTTTTTTCTCTTGGTCTAAATGCTGCAGATCCTGTTCGGTACTGTTTAGTAAGCGGTCTAATTTAAAGTGATCTTCATCAACCAATTTTCTGGCCCTATTGATCAAATGTTGAGGAAGCCCTATCCTTTCTGCAATCGCAAATGTATAAGAGCTGCCGGGTTTACCCACAATGAGTTTATACATGGGTTGAAGGCGAACTTCATCAAACTGCATCGCACCGTTAAGGATGCCCTGGGTATGATTGGCCATTACTTTCAGGTTGAGGTAATGGGTTGTAACGATACCGTAAGAATGACGTCGCGATAATTCTTCCATGATCACTTCTGCAAATGCACCACCGAGATTTGGATCACTTCCACTGCCTAACTCATCAATAAAGAACATGGTTTTACCATTGGCTGTTTCGATGAAATATTTCATGTGCAGCAAATGACTGGAATAAGTACTCAATTCAAATTCCAGATTCTGGGTATCGCCAATATGAATAAAGAGTTGTTTAAAGATCCCCATCTGCGAATCGGGGTGCACCGGTACCAGTAATCCGCTTTGCAGCATGATCTGGTTTAAGCCAACCGTTTTCATTGTAACTGTTTTACCGCCTGCATTGGGGCCGCTGATCACCAATATGCGGCTTTTCTCATCCAATGTTAATGTTACAGGAATGGTTTTCTTGCCGGATATTTTATTGTAGAGATATAATAAGGGATGATATGCATCAATCAAGTGAATATGCGACTTGTCTGTTAACGCAGGTAATTGGCCATTCATATCTAATGCCAGTTTGGCTTTGGCATTGATAAAATCGTATTCTCCTGTTGTATCGAGGTATTGTTTTAGAAGATGAGCATACACAGATAATCTTGCAGTGAGTTCACGAAGTATTCTTTGTACTTCTTTGATCTCATCGTTTTCCAGACTAAATACGGCATTGTTAAGGTCGATCGTTTCTTCCGGTTCAATGAATGCTGTTTTGCGGCTATCGCTTTCTCCGTGCAAAATTCCTTTTACCTGACGTTTGTGTTCTGAAAAAACAGCCACTACCCTTCTGCCGTTGCTAAAACTCTCATCGATATCCGCACTGTAGCCTGCTTTCGCCAGTTTGGCAATCACTTTCTCAAACATACGCCGCAGTTCATTTCTTTTCTTGTAAAGACTCATGCGAATCTTTTGCAGATCTTCAGAAGCATTGTCTTTTACATTACCGCTTTCATCCAGAATATCATCGATCATTTCAATGATCACTTTCTCATAATAAGTACCGGCAATTACTTTTGATAAGGCAGGAAACGCGGTTCGTCTTTCGGTATCAAACCACCTGAAAATGGAACTGATATTTTCAGCCAGTTTGCGAATGGGCATCCATTGCTCTCCTGTTAATAAGGCACCGGGTATGGATAACAATTTGATATCACGGCCAATATTCTGCGTAAAATCATTCGGAAAATATTGCCCCAACTGCAGGATCAGTTTGAATTCATTACTTTGTTGCAGTTCCAGTTCAATATAATCTTTACGGGTATGGATACGAAGCTGCTCTGCCTTCTGTTTGGCATATTCGGTTTTGGCATGTTCTCTCAGTAATACCTTCACCTTATCAAATTCCAGTTGCGAAGCTGCTGTTTCCGGGTATAAACGCATGTTACTTAACTCTCTTTTAGTGCTGCAAAGGTAATGTTGTGAAGCTTCCATTTCAGATTATTGAAAAATGAGTGTTTATACAGATATTTAGAAAAAAAATGCCATGCTGTTTTCTCATGTAAGGGTTGGCTGTATATTATTTGTAACGATTGTATTCATTACGGTAGGCACTCCCTTGTTTTCTCAAAAAACAAACCCATGGAACGGTAAAAAATGCGCTGTGGTGTTAACTTATGATGATGCACTAGATATTGATATCGATAATGTTGCACCTGCACTGGATTCTTTAGGATTGAAAGGCAGTTTTTATTTGATCGGCTCTTCACCAGCGGTTAGCAATCGGATCAAGGATTGGAGAAAAATGGCAGCCAATGGACATGAATTGGGTAACCACACTTCTTTTCACCCATGCGACGGAACATTGCCCGGCAGAAGTTTTGTAAAGAGAGATACCGATCTGAGCCTTTATACCATTGGACGGCTTGCTTCAGAAACCCGTTTGACAAACACACTGTTAAATGCCATTGACGGACAAACAGAACGAACATTTGCCTTTCCCTGTGGAGACAGAAAGATTGGTGATACGGCATATTATCCTTTCATACAAAAAGAGTTTATTGCCGCAAGAGGTGTACGTGCAGGACTGCCATCCATTGATAAGGTTGACCTGACTGATATCAATTGTTATTCCATCAATGGCCAAAACGCTGAATACATGATCGGTCTTGTTAAGAAAGCAAAAGAAACCAACACGCTTTTGGTATTTCTGTTTCATGGCGTTGGTGGCGGGCATAACCTGAATGTTGCCTTGGAAGAACACAGCAAACTTGTGCACTATCTGAAAGAACAGGAAAAAGAAGTGTGGACAGCAACCATGCTTACTATTTCCAAATACATACAACAGGCACAATCCCATTAAGTGAACCCGGAATTGTTTAATAAATGTTAAGACATTTTTTATCGTAAGGATTGAACTTACCATGCGTCAAACTGTATATGAAAGGATATCGTACATTTAATTAAAACAGAAAATGAAACAGAGTTATTTTGCAATCATATTACTGGCTATGGCATTTACAGCCTGTGCAGAAACCAATACAAAAAAGAATATCAGCATGATGAGTAATGAACCAATCCCCAAGGGGGTAAAAACAGATACAGCTACTTTTGGTGAAGGTTGTTTTTGGTGTACAGAGGCATTTTTTCAAAGATTGAACGGTGTTCATGCTGTGCTAAGTGGTTATGGCGGTGGTTTTGTAGAGAACCCTACTTATGAACAGGTTTGTGATAAAACTACCGGACATGCAGAATTGGCACGTATTATCTACGATCCCTCAGTGATCACTTATGATGAACTGCTGGAAGTATTCTGGAAAACCCACGACCCTACTACCCGCAATCAACAGGGAAACGATGTTGGCCCGCAATATCGGAGCGTTGTTTTTTATCACAATGAAGAACAAAAACAAAAAGCCCTGCATTATAAAGAGAAATTGGATAAAAGTGGCGCATGGGACAGGCCCATTGTAACAGATATTGAACCTTTCAAAAACTTCTATCCTGCAGAAAATTATCACCAGAATTATTATAACGATAACCAGGGACAAGGTTACTGCCGATTTGTAATTGCCCCTAAACTGGAAAAGTTTGAGAAAGTGTTTAAAGACAAGCTGAAGAAGAATTAAAAATTCAAAAGTAAAAAGTAAAAAGTAAAAATGTACACGATATATTTTTACTTTTTATTTTTTACTTACTACCCCAACAACCTACTTAAAAAAATCTTACATTTAGCTACCCTGCAATCATACCTAAGCCTGCTTATACAAAATGAGAGGATCTCTATTGTATTTTGTGTTGATCTTTTTATTTGTGCATCCTTCAATGGCACAACTTCCTGATTATGCAGCGGGGAGATTTTCTGTTGAAATTCCTGATGGCTGGCAGCGTAAGCCCAAAATTTTGGTAGCACTCAATGATATTCTGAGTACGCAGGTAGATCTTTTAAAAGACAAACGTTTTTGTTTTAACTGCGACGCTGAATATAAAGTGAAATTTAACGTCAGCCAGTTTCAGTTATTGAATAAAAATGCCGTAGCCACCGCCAGTAATGCTTTTCAGGGAGAGACTTTTTATTCATTCAAAGGGTCAATGGCGATATTCAATAATGATGATCAGCTGTTAACAAGTCTGGAACTGATCAATCCTGCTGCCCCTCAAAAAATAAAATACAGTATGAGCTACCTGATGCGCCCGGGCAGAAGTACGACAAGTTATTCCCTTGTTAATGAAGCCAATCAGAATAATCCAAACCTGAAAGATGCGGGGGATGTTTTGAGAAGACAGGGACTTCCCTCCAATGATGATATTATGACTGTTTTTGAAGACCGGATCAAAATTGTTTGGTCTGAAATGAAAAAGATGAAACAATTATAATCATCTAAATATACTTGTCTTTCTTAATTCCAGGAGGTTTAGTGCATTGGGGTAAAAACCTTTTATGTTAGGCTGCACCAAATGAAAGGCCATATCATACCAAATAGGTAAAACCGGTGCATCATTGATCACGATCTGGTCCATATCACGGTATAATTGATACCGAACAGAATCATTGTTCTCCAGCAAAGCTTTCTCATACAAAATATCAAAAGCAGGATTCTTGTATCGTGTATAATTGGGAGGTGCCGGGTTTTTACTGTAAAACATCGCCATATAATTTTCTGCATCCGGATAATCGGCAATCCAGCTACCACGAAAGAACAGGGCCTGTGATTTTGCAGTTTGTTCCAGTAACAAACTTTTTTGTATCACTTCCACTTTTACGGGAATACCCACTTCTTCCAATTGTCGCGCCGCAAAACTGGCGATATCTGCATAAATATTTATGGTGAGTAATTTTATCGGCGGAAGTCCTTTCCCATCCGGAAAGCCAGCTTGTGCCAGTAATTGTTTTGCTTTTGCAGGATCATAATGATAGCCTTTTACCAGTTCTGTATTTCGTGATGGCAATCCACCCGGAACAAATCCGGCTTCTGCAGGAATACCGATGGAATTGCGCATATACATCATCAACTGTTGTCGGTTAATGGCATAATTCATTGCCTGACGAACCGCTTTTATTCCGGTGGCCGTATTTTTAACAAGTGGATTATTCTCATCTACCAAAATGCCAAAATATTCTGTATTAAGATAAGGATGTTTTTTAAGAAGGATCTTACCGGCCCATTGCGATCTTAATTCACCCTTCTTGGTTAATATTTCATCTTTGAAAGAGGGATCGATATCATTGATAAAACTAAGTTCACCCTGTCTGAATTGTAAGAACTCGGTTGCTTTATTATCAAAGAAACTGATCTTGACTGCATCTAAATAAGGCAGGCTTTTTCCGCTGCTGTCTTTCTCCCAATAATGGTCATTCTTATGCAAAATCATGGCTTCACCCTCATCCCAGGATGCTAACTGAAAAGGCCCGGTACCACAGGGATGCCGGCGAAAATCCTTTCCATATTTTTCTACTGCTTCTTTTGGCACAATACTGCAATACTGCATACTCAAAATACCCATGATGGGATGGAACGGACGAAGAAGGGTTAACTGAAATGTAGAATCGTCCAGCGCTTTAAACCCTTTACTCGTATCTACCCTGTTGTTAAAGATCCAAGCCCCACTGCTGGCAGTTGTTTTGTCGATAATGCGTTGTAAACTATACGCCACATCCTTTGCTGTAAGTTCACGCCCTTTTCCATGGGGAAATACTTCGTTATCATGAAAAACAATTCCTGTTCGTAAATGAAAAGTATAGGTTAGCCTGTCGGAACTGATATCCCAGCTTTTGGCAACTGAAGGAACAATGTTCAATCCACTGTCTATCTCCACCAAAGTATTATATAGCTGATGAACCGGCCACATAATAGACTGGTTCTTGGCAAAAGCGGGATCCAGTGTTGCTGTTCCCGTAGATTCATTATAATAAAATACCTGCTTATCGGATGTTTTTTTCAGGGAACAGCCGGTAATAAAAAAGACGGCAAGTCCTGTTATAAAAAAGCCCACATTAATGGCAGGTATATTTGTGGTTTTATGTTTTATCAGTTTATTGGCAATCATCCTATCTTTAATCTCTTAATTTTCAATCATGAATACAAAAGTCAAATTACTTACATTATTTGGTTTCTTATGTTCCGGTTTTGCATTTGGCCAATTAGGCGAGAATAAAGAAGTATTTACCCATGCAGATACACTAAGGGGTAGCTTAAATGAAAACCGTACCTGGTGGGATGTAATGCATTATAGCATTCTTGTTACACCCGATTTTGATACCAAATCCATCAAAGGGAAAGTTGATATCAGTTTTAAGGTGCTGCAGCCAGGAAAAAAAATGCAGATCGACTTACAGGAACCGATGAATTTAACCAAAGCGTTTATTGGCAATACCAAACTTTCCTATACCAGAGATGGAAATGCTTACATATTAGAGGTTCCCATCAACTTACCAAAAGGCAGTATGCAAAAACTCGCACTGGCTTTTGAAGGAAACCCTAAAATTGCCAAACGTGCCCCTTGGGATGGTGGCTGGATCTTTCAGAAAGATGCACAGGGAAGACCCTGGATGACGGTTGCCTGTCAGGGTTTAGGAGCCAGTGTCTGGTACCCCTGCAAAGACCATCAAAGTGATGAACCTGATAATGGCGCTACTTTAAGTATGACAATTCCAGATACTTTAGTGGGTGTGGGTAATGGAAGATTGATCAATAAACAATCTTTTAGTCCGGGTACCATGACCTGGAAATGGGAAGTGAAAAATCCGATCAACAACTATAACATCATTCCTTATATCGGTAAATATGTAAACTTCACAGATACTGTAATGGGCGAAAAAGGTAAACTGGATATGAGTTATTGGGTATTGGATTATAATCTGGAAAAAGCCAAACAACAATTTACCCAGGCCAAAACCATGATTCATGCGTTTGAATACTGGATGGGGCCCTACCCTTTTTATGAAGACAGTTATAAACTGGTAGATGCGCCGCATTTGGGAATGGAACACCAAAGTGCTGTTGCTTACGGAAACAAATACCAGAACGGATATTTAGGGCGTGATATGAGCAACAGCGGCTGGGGATTAAAATGGGATTTTATTATTGTGCATGAAAGCGGCCACGAATGGTTTGCCAACAGCATTACCAGTAAAGACCTTGCCGATATGTGGATCCATGAAGGCTTTACCAATTATTCGGAAACCCTTTTCACTGATTTTGTTTATGGAGCACAAGCAGGTAATGAATATAATTATGGAACAAGAACCGGTATCAGAAACGATAAACCCATTATTGGTCCTTTTGGCGTTAATAAAGAAGGAAGCGGCGATATGTATCCCAAATCAGGTAATATGCTGCACAGCATTCGCCATGCGATGAATAATGATGAAAAATTCAGGGCATTGCTGCGCTATCTCAATAAAAAATTCTATCATCAAACAGTAACAACAGAAGACATACAAAAAGTAGCAAGCGAATATTTTGGCAGCAGCGTAAATAAGATCTTTGATCAATATTTACGAACCACACAAATACCTGTTTTTGAATATTCGGTTTCTGCAGATAAAACAATACTATCGTATCGATATACCAATTGTGTAGAAGGGTTTAATCTCCCCATATTCCTTAAAACAGAAACCGGTGGTCTGCTACTAGGCCCTGAATCAAACAAATGGAACACCAAAACACTCAGACCTGGAGATATTGCCGCATATAAACTGGATAATATCATTAAGAATTATTACGTAAAAGTAAAACAGGTTGAATTGCCAGTTAGTAATTAGTAGTTAATAATTAGTAATGGTTACAGAAAAACAGAGAACAAAAATTATTAATTATTAATTTCTAATTATTAATTAACCCATGGGTAGTATCAGAAAACAAACCATCATCTCTAGCTTATTGGTCTATTTCGGTTTTTTCATCGGGATGATCAATATCTATTTTTATACTGCCAAAACGCCTTTCTTTTTTTATACGGATGGTAATATTTTTACGCCAAGTCAATATGCTTTAACAAGAATTTTTTTCGATTTCGGACAAATCATGTTTGCTTTTGGTTCATTGGGTGTGATACCGGTGATCTATAAATTTTATCCGTATTACAATGATAACCTTCCTGAAAGAAAGATCGATCTTTTATCATGGGCATTGCTGGCATCCTTTATTGGTTTTGTGATCGTTACCTGGGGTGGTTGGTATTTTCAGCCATTATTTATCAGAAAATTTGCTGAACGATCACAATTGGTAGTTGATTATTATTTCTGGTTATTCCCCTTTGCCATGGGTATGTTATTCTTTTCGGTGATCGAAAGCTTTTGCTGGGCATTGCATAAATCGGTGATCTCAAATTTTTTAAAAGAAACCGGTCTTCGGATCCTCACCACCGTTATCATATTACTGTATTATTTTAAAGTGATCAGTTTTCCGTATTTCGTTTACACTTTTTCATTTTTATATATTGCCGTGTTTTTGGTTTTATTGGGATACCTATATAAAACCGGACAATTACACCTCACTTTTACCATCAGCCGTGTTACCCGTAAATTTTGGAAAAAAATTATGGGTATGCAGATGCTGATCTTTGGAGGAACAGTAATTGCTGCCATTGCTGCAACCATTGATAGCCTGATCATTGCGAGTTTAAAAGGACTAACCGCAACCGGTATTTTCGTATTTGCACAATATGCTGCTAACCTGATACAGGTTCCCCAGCGAAGTATACAATCCATTTCGGCAGGCATTTTATCAAGGGCCTGGAAAGACAAAGATTATAAAGAGATCAACCGTATTTACGAAAGGTC
>CANBSW010000106.1 GCA_947372235.1 Chitinophagaceae bacterium
GTATTATCGTCGGGAAAATGAACGTCTACCACCGCACCGATAATCTGTTTGATCTTACCTTTTGTAGCCATATCAGGAGATATATTGAGGTTTAAAAATGAGCCGGAGAAACCTTTTTCCGACTTGGCGGCAAAGGTAAGGGGATGCACCCTAAAAATGATAAAAACAAGCCGGTTATTTGGATAAAATATAGGAAAATGTGGATAGATATTGGCAATATTGGGCTGAGCCAAGGGCAAAACTGTCTGTGACGGTTGATTAATGTGCAAGATCATCCTTTGGGGGCATCTCGCTTAATAGAGAAGTTTCACGCAAAGAAAAATAAGAGGGCAAAGTCGCAAAGAAATACCCTTTGCAACTTTGCCCCCTGGCGACTTTGCGTGAAACTTATGGATTTTATATCAAATCAACCTTCTGAAGGCTGTTTGGGTTTCTTTTTCCAAAGTCCGGACAAGAGTTTTAGGGCTGCCAGAAACCCAAGTTGGGTAACTCCACCTGAAAGGCCTTCTTTCCAATTTGTTTTTTCGCCATTGGCGGATGGGTTGCCTTTAATCAGGTTAAAACCGCCTTTTAGCAGTTTCCATGCCCCGGAACCAAGTTGGTTTCCTAAAATCAGGGGAAGTACAGAACCCAACGTTGCATTTACTGCTTCTCCTGGTAATTGTTTCCAGCGTTTACCCAGATCTTCTTCCCGTTCTTTTATGCGCAGCCTCACTTCATGCATTTCTGCATGGAGGTCTTTTAATGAATTGATATTTGGATTACCCCTATTTTTCATCAGCTTCATTTTTGCCAAAAAATATCCTGATCACCAAATTGATAACTTTCTTGTTGAGTTTTTTTCTGTAGAGTAACACGATCAGCAAAAGCAACATATAAAATCCTGTAACAATGGCGTAGCCGGAATAAATATTTCCTGTAATCCCTGCAAAATAATTACCCGCCATAAAACCCAGAAAGAGCAGGATAAAAAAAGCAAGCAATGAGATCATGAGTACTGAAAAAAGCAATGCTACCAAACGTGCAGTTTTTTCTGTTGCCTGGAGTTTTAACAACAGGATCCTGTCCTGAACATACTGCTCCAGTTGTTTTCCTGATGCGGTAAAAAAATCTTCTACGGGCTCTTCTTCCATAACAATCTGTTTTAAGAAGTTGATTGAGTTGCTTTTTGTTCCAATTCTTCTAAAAATGATTTTCCTTTTGCGATGAGATCATTCATTACTGTATCCACTTCTTCCCATTTGGCTTGAAACTCATCTTCCATTTTATCGGCACTGCTTTTTACATTGCTGATGATCTCTTTCCCTTTTTCACTATTCAAAAAAAGTGCCAGTGCTGCACCCGCAGCGGCACCAAGTAAGAGGCCTGTGAAGAATTTATGGTTATCGGTCATAGTGTAGTAATTAAATGGTGGCAGGCTGCAATTTCAAGACTGTTTTTTGAAACATATAGGGACAATAGGTTTGGAAACAGGGCATATAGAATAGCTATGTTTTCTATAACTCCTTTGTTACTATGTGTTTCAAAAAAATCCTGAACCAGCTTAAAGAATTGCTTTGGTTAGTCACTACAAGTTACTCACTAATTATCACAACAAAAAGGAGGAATGTTTGCAACCGATATGATTTTTATCAGGAATCTAATCTTCTGTATTCTCGTCATACAATACAAAGCCTTTCATTTGATACGACGACAGAATCGTTTGTGCAGTTAACGCCATTTTTATTCCGGGTAGCAATGTTTTTTTCTCGACTTCCAGAAAACTCATAGCTTGTCCGCAGGCGATGAATTTTACACCGGCATCCTGCAGTTCTTTGATTAAAGCTGTATTGGGATTATTGGTGTGAAACATTTTTTGATAGGTTTCATCATTCTGTAAAGAGAAAACCGATAACCCATGAACAGCTACCACCACTTCCATATTTGCTAACGGTATTCCGGATGCGAGATGAAGGTTTACTACCCGTCCAATCTCTGTTAAAGCAAAATTTACTTTTTTAACTTTTATGGAATCACGGGTTCCGAATGTCCAAACGAAAAGTAGTTTGTAGGGTTGCGTGGTGTCGGGCCATGCATCAATTCCGGTTACAGGAATTACGCCTGTCATGGGCTGGCTTTTGATCAATGGATATACTGCCTGTCCCAATAATTTTTTCATCCGTCTAGCTTCTTTGTTAGACATGGGCGGCTCTGTGGTTTTCTTTTCTTCCTGTGAAAAAGAAGAAATAGAAATGAGTATTATTACGGAGATACTCAGCAATACTTTTTTCATAAATACTTTTTTTTGAAAATGCAATCATGTCTCTGCGAAACCTCTGCTACTCTGCGGCTCTGCGTTGAAGAAAATCTAGCACTGTATAAATCTCATTCAACGCAGAGAAGCAGAGAACGGGGAGATATCGCAGAGAGTTTTTCTATAATTGTTGATATAATAATGCTGCCAAAACGCCACCAATAATTGGCCCGGCAACAGGGATCCAGCTATAACCCCAATCGCTGCCGCCTTTGTTTTTGATGGGTAATAATGCATGCATGATTCTGGGGCCAAGATCACGTGTGGGATTAATGGCATAGCCGGTTGGTCCGCCCAAACTCAATCCGATGGCTAATACCAATAATGCAACCGGGAGGGCATCCAAAGAGCCTAATGAGTTTTGTGATTTGGTAATGAATAATATCGCAAGAACAAATACAAATGTTCCGATGATCTCAGAAAGAATATTATCGACCGGACTATTGATAGAGGGTGAAGTACAGAACACACCAAGTTTAGTAGCAGCATCATCTGTAGCATTAAAATGTTGACGGTATGCAAGCCAAACAATAAAAGCACCGATCATTGCGCCCAGTAATTGTGCAAGCAAATAACCGGGAACCAATGCCCATTCAAATTTACCGATCGTTGCCAATGCTATGGTAACTGCAGGATTGAGGTGTGCACCACTGATGGATGCTGTTGCATATACCGCAACAAATACAGCCATTCCCCAACCCATGGTAATGGAGATCAATCCACCATTGTTTCCTTTGGTTTTATTAAGGATCACATTGGCAACTACGCCATCACCAAGGATGATCAGTAATGCACTTCCGGTAAGTTCTGCAATAAAGGGAGTCATAAGCAATCGTTTAAAGTTGGATAGTTAAGAGATCAGGAAAGTAAATATTGTTTTGCAAGCGTTTTAAATTGTAAAACCTGTTCCTCTATCCATTGTGCACTCTTACCAAGCTCCTGTGCCATCATCTCTGCAACAGTTTGAGAAACTTCTATTGCTGCGGCTGCATCTAAAAATAACAAACGTGTTCTTCTGGCAAGAATATCTTCTACAGTAATTGCCATCTCATGCTGTACAGAATAGATAAGATCTGCTTTTGTATAAGGATATCCGGGATGGATCTTTTCAGAAAGCATCCCATTATTTTCGATTAGTTTATTTATCAATTCCTGACGAACAGAAACATTTCCGATCAGTAAATTTCTGGTAATACATTCTTTCTTTTCCTGTTTGGATATGAATATAGCATTATCCACCGCTTCCTGCGCCATTTTGCGATAAGTTGTCCATTTACCTCCGGTAATGGTTACCAGTCCACTGGTGGCAATGATCAAAGTATGGTCTCTTGAGATCAAAGCAGTATTACTGGTTCCCTTCATTTTCACCAAAGGCCGTAATCCAACATACACACTCTTTACATCGCTGCGCAAAACCGTTTTGGTTCCGTAACGGTTGATATGGGTTAATATAAATTCAATTTCTTCTTCCAGCGGTTTGGGTTCAATCACAGCCGTTTCAATGGGTGTATCCGTGGTGCCTAATACAACTTCGTTATGCCAGGGTACGGCAAACAATACACGACCATCATCAGTTTTAGGGATCATCATGGCATCCGTTCCGGGAAAGAAAGAGCGATCTATCACCAGGTGTATCCCCTGCGATGGCGATACCATATCATGTTTTGCGGCATCATCCATTTGCATCACGGCATCTGTAAAAACTCCGGTTGCATTGATCACGGATTTTGATGCGATGGTATATTCTTTACCGGTACTAGTATCTGTTAATTGAACACCGGAGATCTTGTCTTTGTTTTTTTCAAACCCTGTTGCCTTGCAATAATTAAGGATGGTTGCACCATAGGATGCAGCAGTAACAGCCAGATCGGCGCAGAGCCGGCTATCATCAAACTGTCCATCAAAATATAAAATACCTCCGGATAATTTATGGGGATTGATTGCGGGAAGATGTGCAACAGTTTGTTTTTTAGATAAAATCTGTGTTTTACCCAATGATAATTTACCCGATAGCAGGTCAT
Organism: Chitinophagaceae bacterium; assembly: GCA_947372235.1. Lineage (GTDB taxonomy): Bacteria > Bacteroidota > Bacteroidia > Chitinophagales > Chitinophagaceae > Sediminibacterium. Next base: position 4,315 of record CANBSW010000106.1, read on the forward strand.
ATATTTTTAAACCGATGGCATAAAAGCATTTTTCCCACAAACTGAAGACAGGAACTATAAAAGGTTGCACAGAAGTGAGATGTGGTGCATTATGTAAAAGGTATCCTCTTTCGCGAAGTGCTTCTCTTACCAATTTAATATTTCCCTGTTGAAGATAGCGTACACCGCCATGAACCAGTTTGGTAGAGCGGCTGGACGTTCCTTTTGCAAAATCATATTGCTCAAGCAGCAAGGTTTTATATCCCCGCGAAGCCGCATCCAGTGCAGCTCCAAGACCTGTTGCACCACCACCGATAATTACTACATCCCATTGTGCTGTTTCCAGCAATTGATGCAACATTTCCTCTCTGTTCATATGCTTATTCTAAAAATTTCCAGACTCATTTTTTTTGAACTCTGAAGCAAAAGAATTTCAATAAGAGAAAGAGTAAAAGAGTCATCTCTTGCTACCCTCTTTTTCTCTTGCTTTTCTCGTATTGAAAAAACTCACTCATGCACACTCCAGCTAACGGCTGTATTGATGGCGCGTTTCCAGCCATCCGATAATTCATTTCGTTTGGTCTCAGTCATGGTGGGAGAAAATACTCTTTCCATTTGCCATTGCTGTTGAATATCATCTGTACTGCTCCAATAACCAACCGCGAGACCTGCCAGATAAGCGGCACCCAGTGCTGTAGTTTCTACCACAGTAGGACGAACCACTTTTGTATTCAGCAGATCGCTTTGAAACTGCATGAGTAAATTGTTTGCAGTAGCTCCTCCATCTACCCGTAATTCTTTAATGGCAATACCTGCATCGGCTTCCATGGCTTTTAATACATCCATGGTTTGATAGGCAATACTGTCTAAAGCAGCGCGTGCAAAATGTGCTCCGGTTGTACCACGCGTAATACCTACAATGGTGCCGCGTGCATGCTGGTTCCAGTAAGGCGCACCCAATCCTGCGAATGCAGGAACCACATATACTCCGTCACTATTCTCTACTTCTGCGGCAAGTGTTTCCACTTCGGCAGAGGTTCTGATAATTTTTAATCCATCGCGCAGCCATTGTACTACGGCACCGGCAATGAATACGCTTCCTTCCAATGCATAGTTAGTAATTCCATTTACTTTCCAGGCAACTGTTGTTAAGAGATGGTTGGTTGATGGTACCGCTTTCTCTCCTGTATTCATCAGCATAAAACAACCTGTTCCATACGTGTTCTTTACCATGCCGGGTTGTGTACACATTTGTCCGAACAGTGCCGCCTGCTGGTCACCGGCAATCCCTGCTATCGGAATATTATGTGCCGTTAAAATATTTTGAGTATGTCCGTACACTTCACTGCTGCTGCGCACTTCGGGCAGCATGGAAGCAGGCACATCAAATACTTTCAGCAGATCCTCGTCCCACTGTAATGAATGGATATTAAACAACATGGTTCTTGATGCGTTGGAAACATCGGTTGCATGTACTTTGCCATTGGTTAGTTTCCATAACAGCCAGCTGTCTATCGTTCCAAATAACAATTCTCCTTTTTGGGCTTTGTCGCGCGCACCGGAAACATTGTCCAGTATCCATTTCACTTTGGTTGCCGAAAAATAGGCATCTACTACCAATCCTGTTTTTTGCTGAATGGTTTTATCCGTTCCTTCAGCTTTTAATTCATCGCAAAACGCCGCTGTACGTCTGTCCTGCCAAACAATGGCATTATGGATAGGCTGCCCCGTTGTCTTATCCCAAACAACGGTAGTTTCGCGTTGATTGGTTATTCCGATAGCCGCAATATTCTGTACTGTCAAACCCGCTTTGGTAATAGCTTCTGCTGCAACGCCCAGTTGTGTACTCCAGATTTCATTGGCATCATGTTCCACCCATCCGGGTTTGGGAAAGATCTGAGTGAATTCTTTTTGTGCCACAGAAATGATGGCTCCTTTTTTATCAAAAACAATAGCCCTGCTGCTGGTAGTACCCTGATCGAAGGACAATATATACTGGTTCATTTGGCAAGCGTTTGATTGAAGATAAATGATTTTGGGGATTGGTTAAAATAGTTAAAAGGGTTAAAGAGGTAAATTAATTGTTACTTGTTGGCGGCGTGGTTAAAATAGTTAAAAGGGTTAAAGAAGTAAATTTTAAAAATACCTCTTTAACCCTTTTAACTACTTTAACTATTTTAACGACTACACTACTTTCTTGACTTAAGCCATTTTTCCGGATCCTGCTGAACGTACTTATCATTCATGATGGAGAAGATCAGGATTCCTTCTCCATCAATCGATGTTCCCGTTTTACCTAATACCGATCCTGCTTTTACTTCTTGTCCAACAGAAACATTAATTGAGGATAGATACTGGTACCCACAAAAATATTTTCCATGCTGAACAACCACGGCAGGCTGTCCTTCCACTTCTGCTGCATATACTACTTTGCCATCTGCCACCGATCTAACAGAGGTTCCTGTAGGAAGTGACAATTCGATTCCATCTGTTTTTTTATTCAGTTTGGTTCCTTGTATATTTTCAACACCCAAATGCCCGGTGATCACACCATTTGAAACCGGCCAAGGCAAACGGCCGCGGTTATTTTCGAAATTGATCGACATTTCCCTTCCTTCCGGCGTTGATTCTAAAGGTGTATAAGCTCTATCGCGCTGAGGTGCCGCAACACCGGTTACCGGCTCATTTGTTGCTGCACTTTTTGCCGGCTTGTTTGCAGGTGGTGGATTATTTTTTACTGCATTATCTGCAGGAGCTGCATTCTGGTTTTTCTTCTGATCTTCCAGTGCTTTTAAACGGGCGGCTTCTTTCTTTTTCGCATCTTCAATTTCACGACGGATAATGGCATTGAAAGCCTGTTGAACTTTCTGTCTTTGCTTTTCCTTATCGCCTATCTGTTTGGCCAGCTCTTTTTCCCTTCCCTTTAACTGTGCCACTACCTGATCCTGCTCTTTTTTATCAGCCTGTAATACCTGCAGTTGCACACTTTGTGTTTTAAGAGTGCCGAGTCTTTCTTTTTTATTGGAACTGAGCACCGTTATTTTTTCCTGAAGTAGCTGATCCGATTTTATAATGGTATTTGCCTGGGTTTCCCTGTTCTGGCGGTAACTTTTCAAATAGGTAACGCGTTTAACGGCATCATTAAAGCTGCTGGCGGAAAAAAGAAAATTCAGGTATTCATAACTGCTTCGGTTCTTGTAAGCAAACACAATGCTTTTAGCGTATTTCATTTTCAAGGTGTCCAACTCTTTCCTTAATCGGTAAATATCACGTTCATTGGTAAAAATGGTCTCGTCCAGTTGTCTTACCTGCTTATTAATGCTGTTTACCAGTTCCTCCCTTTTATTAATCTTGTTTTTAATGATCGCCAGTTGCTTAAGGGAGATCTTTTTATTATTCTGGGTTTCTGAATACAACCGGTTTAAATCTGCCAGTTCTTTTTGAAGATCCTGTTCTTTTTTCTGTAGTTCTTCTCTTGTATTTTGGGAATGCGCGCTGAATGCCATGACCAAAACAAGAAAGAGAACAGAAAAAAGTCTTTGCAACATGATGAATACTTTAATGGATAATCCGGTTAGTAGCTTATATAACGGCTAAGTTGAGGGTAAATTACTTAAGCTTGTATTTTTTGGGCAGATCAAAATTATATTTTAACGGTTCGTTTAGGTTAAACTCTTTGAATTCGAGATAAAGATTGAGCTTTGATTTTTCGGCTATTGATATACTTCTATAAGTAGAAAAGCTATATGGTCCCATTGGCTGATAAGTACTGAAAGTAATATCGCAGGTTCTGTTTCGCTGAATATCAACATCATCCAATTTGCTGTGCAGTACGGTAAAATCAGTGTTATTTAATGTGATCAGGTGTTTAAACAGATCGCCTACCATTAAAACCAGTAATTGATTATTGCTGGCCTTATATGAAACCACATTGCTGTCTAAAAAAACAGGGTTCCCAATTAATAGATCCTGAAGGGTGGAAAAATTAAAAGGAATCTCTATCAATTCCTGCAAATAGCTGATGGAGCGGTTGGATACAGATTTTTCCTGGTGCCAATATACTACTACACTGTCTTTCCTGATCTTTGCTTCCAGGCCAACCCCGGGTATCCCCATCCAGGTACCGGTTACCCTGATCAGAATGATACTGTCCTTTTTCATACCCAGATATACGGTAACATTATCGCTTTTCTCAGGTCCTTCATAAGTAAGTTTTATCTTGGCATTAAATGTGGTGAAATCGATCTTTTTTCTAACCACTTTACCCATAATATCCTTTACAATGGCAGCCGAGTCAACCCTTGGTGTTTCCTTGATAACGATAGTTTGTACTGTGTCTTTTTTAGTGATGGCTTCCTGAATAACCTGTGTTTTTTTCACTGTTTTACAGGAAGTTACACCTATAAACAGAACAAGTAAAAGGATTGAGAATTGCTTCATATGAATTGATTATTTACCTGTGTGGCCAAACCCCCCAGTTCCTCTTTCAGTTTCATTAATGACAGCCACAGGTAGCCAGTCTATTTTTTCTACTTTCTGTAATACCATTTGCGCAATCCTGTCGCCCGACCTGATTGTTTGTGCTTCATTGGATAAATTGATCAATATCACCTTTAATTCTCCCCGGTAATCGGCATCAACCGTTCCTGGCGAATTGAGGCAAGTTAAGCCTTGTTTTATGGCCAGACCGCTTCGTGGGCGAACCTGAACTTCGTAACCTTGTGGAAGTTCGATAAATAAGCCGGTTGGGATCAATGCTCTTTCCAAAGGTTGTAAAACAATTTCTTCCGGCAAATATGCCCGCATATCCATACCGGATGAGCCTTCGGTGGCATACTCAGGTAAAGGATTCCCTGAATGATTAATGATTTTTACATCTATTCTGACCATTAAGCAAAGAAAACAGAATTATTTGGTTTCTTGGTCCTGTTTTTGAAATACAATATTAATCGGTCGGCCCAATACCTGCCTCGAAGTTGATTTATCCTATTTATTTTATTTTACGCATCCAGAACGAAGCAGGCTGTGACTCATTCGTAAGATTAAGTAATGTTTTGCAGGCTTCGTCAAAATAATCGTTTTTTAGATAATTAAGAGAATACTCAATCTCGAAATAATTATTGTAGTATAAAAATGCCTCTAAGAGGTATTGTTCATCCCATAATCTAACTTCTTCTGTTAACCAATTCTGAAGATAATTTCTCGGAGAGAAAATGTCATGTATATGTATAAGCACACCTTTACGAATTATTGGCAGTAATTGCAGGTATTCATACAAAACATCATTTTCCGGGCGAATCACATGAGATGAATCGATAAAAAGGATATCATTCTCCTCCAGAGACTCAAAGAATGAGAGATCTACCTCTTCCAGTTTTTTCCTGATCAAACAGATTTCGGAACTTTTATCCAGCCATTCTGTTTCATAAGGCTCAATACAGGTAAGTTCTACTGGAAACCCTTCTGCATTGCTTTTACGAATTGCCTCCAAAGCTGCCAGTGTTGAAAATCCGGATCCGATCTCTATAATTTTCCTGGGCTTACAATTACGGATCATCAGATAATACATATCAGAGTCACCTGGCCCGAAAGCGGGGTTATTCACATAAAATAAAGGTGTTGAGCCGGGTTTACTTTTATCATTTTGAGGCAATTGTTCCAGTTCATCTGCATATTGTAATTTTCTCAGGTTTTCGATCTGCTTCTCTATACGAAAGTCGATCAGCAGATTTCGTTTAACACTGGCATCAAAACTGGCAGGGAAAGTAAACTGCGGTTCATAATAATGATCCTGTAATGGAAATACTCCTAAACGTCGAAAAGCTTTTTTATGGAGCGGGAAATTTTGAACACCAAAGCGTCGCGTTTGCTTCAAAAAGGGTAGATAAAGATAACTGAACGGAACCAGGAGGATGTCATAAATACGGAACAAATCGGTTTCAGGAATTTTTTCATAGCCAAATTGTGATAGCAACGAAAGTAATAAAAACTTTGTGAGTACAGGTAAGGTGTTCCTATATCGGGCAAAATAATAATCCTTACTTTTGATTGCTTTTATTCCTTAACGCATAAATCAAGTCTTTACATGAACACAGGAAGATTAACGTCTATTTTGTATATATGGCTGCATCTTTTCATATTCGTAACTGGCATGGGCTGCTTCAAAAATATTCCAATAAAAAAAGTAGTATACGAAAGAGATTTCAAAGATTATAAACGCCCTGGTATTGAGATCTATAATATTCTCCGCAAAATTGATTCGCCGATGGTCATTGTATTTAATGGAACAACCCTTTTGGGCAGGTTCAATAATAATCTTGTAACGCTTTCAGTAGATTCATTACCGGAGCACAATGCCATACATATTCAGTTTGATCTTTATATTCATGATAAATGGGAAGGCAGTCATCTTGACCCACTTACAAAAATCCCAGATGTGTGGCAGTTAAAACTCGATCAAGTTCCTATTATGATCAGAACATTTTCAAATACAACATACCTGCAATCTTTTCCGGATGATTATAATCCCATACTTACCCAAAAACCACCTCATTCGGATGCATGGGCTTTACTTCCTGGCGTATGCGCATTGAGTGACAAATCAGATGGAACCTCTTTGTATAAGATTGACTATATAACCTCACATACAGGTCAAAAGATTTCCCTGGCTATGAACGATGCATTGCAACCATTTGACCAACCATGTAATAAAAGCTGGTCGATAGGCAACATTCTGATTACAGCTGTTAAATATCAATAAATTTTTGTGTAAGCCAAGATAGACAGCAGATAAAATTATCATCCATACAGGTTCATTAAATGATTACACGGATTATGCGTACAAGCAGGATAATGATAAAAGAATTTATTCAAAATAACCTGCCATTCCTGTCAAATTTTATCAACCTGGGTTTTATCCAGGTAAGCAATGCGGTGATCCAGGTACTTTTATTCCCTATCATTTTCCATATTATTGGTATAAAAGAATTTGGATATGTAGGTGTAGCAAATTCCTATGCAGGTCTGGTCAGCTTGCTGATAAATTATGGAACCAACCAGTCTGGTATTAAGGACATTGCAATCAACAAACTGCATAAAAATAAATTATCAAACATATTCTACACAGTTTATTATACTCGCATCCTTTTGTTTTTAATATCACTTATAGCACTTAGTGTACTGTATTATTTACAAGTTCCGCTACTGCATTATTTTATATTGGCCAATGTGATTATTGTAGCCGAAGTATTTAACCCATTCTTCTTTTTTGTGGGAATTGAAAAAATTTTTCTTTTCAATGTTGCAAATTTGTTGTCCAAACTGAGTTCGGTTCTGATGATTATTTTTTTTGTCACATCCACCAGTTCAGCTTCATTTGTAAATTTTTATCTTGGTGCGGGCAATCTTGTGTTTTATCTTTTGTTAACATTTTATGCGATAAACAGGTTTGGTCTCGGACAGTATGCAATAAAAATAAGCGAAATAACAGGCCTGCTGCGTAAAAATTTTTTTCTGGCAGGAAATAATCTTTCCGTACAACTTCAACAATCTTTTTTTGTATTTACCTTATCAGGGTCGGTTAGTCCACTTGTCTTAAGTGCCTATACTTTTTGCGATAAAATAGTTTGGTCGTTCCGACTTATGCTTATTGCGTTTTCCAGTGCAGTATATCCAAGAGCAGCCATAACTTATCAATCAAAAAAAGAAGACTGGTTTTTACAAAAAAGAAGACTTAACCTTATATTGGTTATCGTTTTTTTAACAGTTACCGGGGTATTGTTTTTCCTGGCGCCCTCCGTTGTTTTTTTGCTAACCAAAACAACGAATGCATTAACAATCCACTATATACGCTGTATTTCACTTGTACCGCTTATTACCGCACTTAACGCATTAAATGTAATAGAACTGCTTATTGGCAACAGCTATTCATCATTGTTTAATATGGGCCTGGCGTTAATGATTTTATCGTCTGTAAATTCATTCTTATTTTTACGTGCGGGGGTCAGCTTTTTTGGATATTATCCAATTACTATGGAAATCTGCGGTTTATTAATGTGCCTTTACTTTACAAAAAAGCAGCAGGACCAGTTTTCCTAAGTAGTCATTTTTAACACGAACAATTTTTTTGATACTCTTAATCGACTATTTTGCACCCGATCCAGTTTTTTTCAAAACCATTTTACTGATGAAGTTTGACACTTTTGAGCATTTGTTAATTTGTCCTCAATGCGAAGCCAACCTTGGCCGGAAAGAAGACCGTTTTTACTGTTTATCCTCGGACTGTGGATGTTCTTACCCAATTGTCTTTAACATACCTGTTTTAATCAGCTGTAATAATTCCGTTTTCAAACAAAGCGATTTTTTTACACAGGCTCCGCCTGATATTTTTTTCAAACAGTACCGAAGCCCGGTTTTACGTTTCTTAAAAAAAATGAAACCTGACGTAACGTTGAACTACACGAGTAAAAAAAATTATGCTGCCATTGGGAATGAACTGGCTAAAAAGGAAAATGTAAGCATTTTAATTGTAGGTGGAAGTATTGATGGAAACGGAATACAGGAGCTCAAAAAAAGATTACCTGACAATACCATACTGGTAGAATCTGATGTGGCACACGGCCCAAACACAAACATCATTTTTGATTCCCATAAGATCCCTTTTTGTGAAAACAGTTTTGATCTTGTAATTGTACAGGCAGTTCTTGAACATGTATTGGACCCATTTGCATGTGTTGCAGAAATAAACAGGGTTTTAAAAGAAGGTGGTTTAGTTTATGCAGAAACTCCTTTTATGCAACAGGTACATGGGGGGCAATATGATTTTCATCGTTTTACCTTTTTGGGACATCGACGTCTTTTCATGCATTTTAAAGAAGAATCCAGTGGAGTTGTCGCAGGCCCGGGGTCTTCTCTTGCATGGTCGCTACGATATTTCATTACCAGTTTTGCTCGTACAAAGAAAATTGACCAAGTACTTAGTTATCTGGCACATCTTTTAGTATTCTGGGTGAAATACTTTGACCTGATACTAAATTCAAATAATAGTGCACTCGATTCAGCCTGTGGCTATTATTTTATTGGTAAAAAAGAAAATGGATACACATTATCAGATCCGGAATTATTAAAACTATACAAAGGATTTAGGTATTGAAGCCTAACTGGTTTTTTCTCAATATCAATTCCTAAAAAACTATGAAGCAACGTGTAGCCATCATACTTGTGAACTGGAACAGCTTTGATGTTACAAATGATTGTATCCTTTCAATAAAAAAAATAGGTTACCCTTTTTATACGATCATTCTTGTAGACAATGACTCAACAGATGATTCCGGAAACAAGCTAAAGACCTTATATCCAGATGTAACATTTATTCAATCGTCTTCAAATATTGGATTCACAGGTGGAAACAACCTTGGATTTAGGTATTCTTTGGAACACAATTTTGAATATTCGATATTACTGAATAACGATACTTTTGTTGAACCCGATTTTCTAGACCACCTTGTGAAGTATATGGATGAAAACCCCTCCGTGGGTATCATACAACCTCGTATACATTTTAATCATAAAAGAGAAGTGCTTTGGAATGGAGGTTCTTTTTTTAATAAATGGCTGGGATATTTTTATACCAGTGGCTTTAACAAATTACCAGGGCCAAAATATCTTACAATAAAACGAGTTGATTGGATTACAGGGTGTGCTTTTTTAACACGAAATAGTATTTTGAAGAAAACGGGTTTACTTCCTGATAATATGTTTATCTACAGTGAAGATGTGGACCTTTCTTTAAGAGTAGCGGCATTAGGGTATAAACTGATATATCATCCTTCCTCAGTAATTTATCACATCGCAGGAATGTCGAATAAAAGTAAGGTTAAAGGAAAGGAAGGATTTGTTAACCCGATTGTTCATTACCTCAATCAACGAAACCGGATCTGGGTTATAAAAAAATATACCCCATGGTATTGTATCCCCACAACTATCCTGTTCAATTTTTTTTACATTGCAGGGATTATGGGGTATTTTGCAGCCCGTGGCCGGTTTACAAAACTCAAAGCTGTTTTTAGCGCTTTGAGAGACGGGATAACAGGTTCTATTGAAAACACTAACAAACTATGATGAAAATCGTAATTATTACAGAGGTTGTAAATACCTGTATTGGCCATGGTGTAAATAAACTTGCTTTTACTTCCGGCATGGCTATTAATAATGAAGGGCTTTCCACTATATCGAATTGTGCCTCAACACAGCTAAAAGGAGAAAGAATAGTGTGGAGTTCTTATCAGATCGACAAAAGCATAGACGGTTTTTGTAAAAAATAATGTTTTTATTCCCAATTATATATATCGTTTTTTTTTCAATCGCAGTTATCCAACTGCTGAAATCTAAAATAGACGGCGCATTGCTGTTCATAATTTTTGGACTGCCTATATATATAACTTCACTTTCTACCACCTTCATGTATGGCCTTCCATTATTGGTACCCATACTGCAATCTTTTAAAGAAGTTATCATGCTTCTTACTTTCCTTATTGTTTTGTTATCCCTGAAGAAAAAACCCAGACTCTATTTTATAGATATCATTATACTAGTTTACTTATTTTACATTATCTGTTATACAGTAATTCCAATAGGCGAATTTAGTTTTAAAGAAAGACTGATCGCCTTAAAAAGCATTTCTTTCTTCCCGCTTATTTATTTTTCAGGCAGGCTGATCGACCCCAAAAAAGTAAACCTTAACAAGCATTTTCAATATATCTGTATCATCGCAATACCAGCTGCAGTGGTTGTTCTATGGG